>PLIX01000140.1 GCA_003140135.1 Gammaproteobacteria bacterium | reverse complement strand
GAACCCCGTGAGCGCGTGATCAATATTTTTGCCACCGATCTTAAGCACACCGGGATCATCCATATCGGGCGCGGCCGGGCGCGCGACCCGAGCGTCACGCGTGTTCTGCATCTCATCAAAGATCCAACAGTACGGCGGCTCGCCCGCCATGCGGTCCCTGCAGCGCGTGGCAAATCAGCGCCGCGATCGGCCGCGGATGGATGAACCAGCGGCCCCAGGTGCGGCGCGCGCAGCACATCCTGACGTGCACTCGGTTTCGCCTGGCGCCTCGCCGGCGACCACCGCTGCGCGCTTGCTGACAGTGACGCTTCCAGCGCGGCTACTTTGCCATCCCTGCTCGCGGCCGGCACACTGGGCACATTGATGAGCAAAGACCAAGACTTCTTCGCTGCGGCATCGACCTGGCAGGCGGTGGCCTCCGGCCAGGCGACGCTCAAACTCTCGCAGGCGCGCGCCGGCAGCGGCTCGGCGCTGCGGATGGAATTCGATTTCAAAGGCGGTGGCGGCTTTGTGGTCGCGCGCCACGTTGTCGAACGCGCCATGCCGGAGGATTACATGCTGCGCCTGCGGCTGCGCGGTCGCGGCCCGGTGAACAATCTCGAGATCAAGCTCGTGGACGTCACGGGTCAGAACGTCTGGCGGCACGTGCAAAAGGACCTTGCGCTGCCGCTGCGTTGGACGACAACGAAAGTGGCGAGCCGCGAGATGGAATTCGCCTGGGGACCGGCAGGGGGCGGCGTCATGACGACTCTCGGCGCCATTGAGATCGCCATCGTTGCGGGCGCGGGCGGTGCGGGGACCGTGTGGATCGCCGACCTTGAGATCGAAGACTGCAGCCCAAAGTCAGCACCGAGGATCGAAGCCTCAAGTGCACAACCCGGGTTCGCTGCTGCAAATGCACTCTGCGGCAGCGGCTGGAAGCCTGCTGCAGATGATGCGAAGCCGTGGATCGTGATTGATTCCGTCGAGCCTCGCACACTCGGCGGACTGATCATTGATTGGCTGGCGGGTGCCCCGGCGAGCGGCTTTCGTGTCCGCGGCTCGATGAGCGGCCGGCGCTGGAAGACGCTATACGTGGCGCCGTGCGCCGGCGGCACGCGCAGCTACGTTTACATGCCAGACGCGTGGGTGCGATTCCTGCGGCTGGAGCTGGACGCGCCGTCGGGCGGAGCGGCTCTGCGAATGCAATCGTTTGAGTTCTCGCGTTCGCTGGATGCCTTCTGGCACAGCATTGCAAAGTGCGAGCCGCGCGGCTGGCACCCACGCTGGCTGCTTCGCGAACAAAGCTATTGGACGCCGAGCGGCATCTCCGACGGTACGCAGTGCGCACTCATGAATGAAGAGGGCATGGTGGAGGTCGCACCCGGGGCGTTCTCGATCGAACCGATGCTGCGGATCAAGGAGCGGCTCTTCACCTGGACGGATGTCGCCACGAAGCCGGAGCTCGCGCAGGGCTATCAGCCGGTACCTTCCGTGACCTGGCAGGCCGACGAGTGGCGTCTGCACATAAAGGCCGAGACCACAGCGAGCGGCTTATTACGCGTGCGCTACGGGTTCGAGAATTTGACCCACGAGCCGTTGACGGCTCGCTTGTTCGTGCTGGTGCGGCCCTTTCAGGTCACGCCGCCCTGGCAGAGCTTTGGCAAGTTAGGCGGCGTGAGCCGCATCCACGATCTGGCGTGGCGCACAGGCGCATTGCACGTCAACGAGACCACGCGCGTCGTGCCGAGCACCGCCCCGGCGACCTGTGCCACGATGAGCTTCGATGAGGGTAGTATCGCGGGCTGTCTCGCCACAGGCACGCTTGCGGCGAATGCGCAGACACGCGACGGATTCGGATTTGCGCAGGGCGCGCTGGGCTTCGAGCTGTCGCCCAAAGCTCGCGAGAGCCGCGGTGTGGTCATCACCTGCATGCCCGTCGCCCTCGCAGGGCGCATCGATGAGCCGGCCTTCAATTGGGACGCAAAGCTTGCGGTGACGCAGTGGACGGCCGGCGGCTGGGCTGCGGATGCGATCCGTGCGGCGCTGACCGCGGCCGCACACGTCCTCGTGACCCGCTCGGGAGCGGCGCTGCAGCCTGGACCGCGGCGCTACACGCGCTCGTGGATCCGGGATGGGACGATCATGAGCGCAGCACTGTTGCGCATGGGACGGGTCGATGAGGTGCGCGAGTTTATCCGCTGGTATGCGCCTTACCAGCGCGCGGATGGCTTCGTGCCCTGCTGCGTTGATGGCAATGGACCTGATTGGCTGGTCGAGCACGACAGCCACGGACAATTGATCGCATTGATCGCCGACTACTATCGGTTCAGCGCGGACGAGGAGCTCGTGAAGGAGCTCTGGATGTGTGTTGAGCGGGCGGTCGGGTGCATCGAGGGCCTGCTGGAAGCGGACGGCCTCCTGCCGATTTCAGTCAGCCACGAGGGCTACCTCTCACAGCCCGTGCATTCGTATTGGGACGACTTCTGGGGCCTGCGCGGCGTGCGCGATGCCGTCGAGCTTGCACGCGCGCTTGGGGAAACGGATCTCGCCGGGCGCTGGCAGGGGCTCGCGAGGCGTTTCGCCGCTGCGCTATTTCCCTCAATCGAACAAACCCGCAGGGATCGCAACCTCAATTTCATTCCCGGCAGCATCGAGTGGGCGGACTTTGATCCAACTTCCACGGCGAACGCCATCGCACTCCTCGACATGCTCGATGAGCTCGACCGCAACGCCGTCGAGAAAACCTTTGACAGGTACCTCTATGACTGGCGCCGCAAGCGCAGCGGCGCTCTGGTATGGCAGAACTACACCCCCTACGAAATACGCATTATCGGCGCATTCGTGCGCCTTGGGCGCCGCGACGCGGCGCTGGAACTGTTGCGGTTCTTTCTGGCGGACCGTCGCCCGCCTGCCTGGAATCAATGGCCGGAAATTGCGTGGCGCGACCCACGCGCGCCGGCTCACTTGGGCGATCTGCCGCACACCTGGATCGCCGCCGAATACGTGCTCGCCCTGCGCAGCCTGTTCGCCTACGAGCGACCCGCCGATCACGCATTGATCCTCGCCGCGGGGCTCGCCCCGGAGTGGCTTATGGGTTCCGGCGTGCACGTCTCGCGCATGCCCACTCTTTACGGCAGCTTGAGCTTTTCCCTGCGCCGGCTCGATGCGCACATCCTGCGATTCGAGATTGCCAGCGGGCTTACAGCCAAGCTCGTTTTACGTCCGCCGCCGACAGGCGCACTGTGCGGCGTGACTATTAACGGCGACTCGTGTACGACCTTCGACCAGGATTCCGTGACGCTCGTCAATGCTGCCGCTACAGTCATCTGCATCATGTCGTACGCAGTTGCGGGCGCAGCCTAGATCCGCGCCCGGCTTGCCGGGCAGGCGAGCGCGGGGCGTTGACTGCGATGCGCGGGAACCCGATTTGTGACGCATGTTTAGGAAGCGCAAAGCAGGCTAATGCATTCCCCAGAAGATAATTCCGGCGCCGCATCCGATCGCGAGGAAGCCGCCCATTCGGGCCTGGGACCGCAGCTCGGCATGATGGTGCGCGCGCTCCTCTCCTCGCCGGTCGGCAAGACGCTCATCTGGCTCGTGGGCGGCGTACTTATCATCGTTATTGCCACGGCCTACGGCCAAATTCTTCTCAATCGCTGGAACAAGCCGTTTTTCGATGCTCTGTCGCGCCGCGATTTCCACGAGTTTCTCGTTCAGCTGGGCATCTTCTTCCTGATCGCCGGAGTGGTCCTGGTCCTGAATGTCGCGCAAAGATGGTTGGTTGAGCTGCTAAAACTCAAACTTCGCGAAGGGCTGGTACACGATCTGCTGCAAGGCTGGATGCTGCCGCGCCGTGCCTTCTGGCTCGCGCATGCGGGCCCGATGGGCGTCAATCCGGATCAGCGCATGCACGAGGATGCGCGCAAACTGTGCGATCTGTCTGCCGATCTTGGCATAGGCCTCCTGCAAGCCTCAATCTTGTTTGCCACCTTTGCGGGCGTACTTTGGATACTCTCCAAGGACTTCTCCTTCCGCATCGCCGACACCGACTATGCGGTCCCCGGATTCATGCTGTGGGCGGCCATCACCTATGCGGGCGCGGGCTCGCTGCTGAGCTACTGGGTCGGGCGCGATCTCATCAACCGCAACGCGGAACGCTACGCGCGCGAGGCCGATCTGCGCTTTTCGCTGGTGCGCATCAATGAGCACCTCGACGGCATTTCGCTGGCGGCGGGCGAAGCGCACGAGCGCCAACGCGTCGAACTGCATCTCGCCAGCGTCCTCGCCGCTACACGACGGCTCGTCGTCGGCCTCACGAACCTCACTTGGGTCACCGCCGGTTTTGGCTGGATTACGATCGTAGCGCCCATTCTCGTCGCCGCACCGTTGTACTTTTCCGGCAAGATCTCCTTCGGCGGTCTGATGATGGCAGCCGCGGCGTTCACTCAGGCGCAATCCTCGCTGCGCTGGTTTGTGGATAATTTCAGCGTGATCGCGGACTGGCGTGCGACGCTGCTGCGCGTCGCGAGTTTTCGCCGCGCCGTGATG
>PLIX01000269.1 GCA_003140135.1 Gammaproteobacteria bacterium | reverse complement strand
GCGGCATGAGAGTATTATCACTCTTCACTGGCGCTCTTGCTCCACTTCCGTTGCGCAATTCACGGGTGAGTCGAAACGTCCTTGTTTCTTCTTTGCCTAGAGGTCTGCCCGGAACCGCACCACTTGCTGATCGAGGGCGCCGAAGATGCTGGCGCCGCTTTCGGCAAGCATTTCGATGCGGACGCGATCGCCGAACTTGAGAAAGGGCGTGCGGGCAGAGCCGTACTCTAACACTTCAAGCGTGCGTCGCTCAGCCAGGCACGAGCAGCCGCGACTCGGATCGCGGTTGGCGACGGTGCCCGAACCCAGGATCGTTCCGGCGCCGAGCCTGCGCGTGCGCGCGGCGTGGGCGAGGAGCTCGTAGAAGCTGAAGTTCATGTCCACACCCGCATTCGGCCGGCCCAGCACCTCGCCATTGATCTGGCTGACAAGCGGCAGGTGCACGCGGCCGTCGCGCCAGGCACCCGCGAGCTCATCGGGAGTCACCGCGACCGCGGAGAAGGCGCTCGCGGGCTTCGACTGCACGAAGCCAAAGCCCTTGGCAAGCTCTGCGGGAATGAGGTTGCGCAGACTCCAGTCATTGATGAGCACGACGAGCTTCACATGTGAAGCCATCGCTTCGGATGGGGTGCCGAGCGGCACGTCGTCGGTCACGACCGCGACCTCGGCCTCAAGATCGATGCCGTGTTCCTCGCTCACGAAGGCGGCGTCATCGCACGCGCCCAAGAGCGCATCCGATCCGCCCTGATACATGAGTGGATCGGTGAGGAATGAGGCCGGCATTTGGGCGCCGCGGGCTTTGCGCACGAGCTCCACATGATGCAGATAGGCGCTGCCGTCGAGCCACTGAAAGGCTCGCGGCAGCGGCGCCGCGCACGCGCGCGCATCGAAGCGTCGCGCCTGCTCAGGCATGGCAGACTCAAGCTGCGCCGCGGCCGCACGCAACTGCGGCTCGACCTCATTCCATCTGTCGAGCGCAGCCTGCGCGGTCGGCGCGATATCCGGGACCGCCACGTAGCGCTGAAGAGCGCGGTCGACGAGGATCAGCTCCCCGTCGCGATGCGGCCCCCGCAGGCTCGCAAGCTTCATTTGTCGGTGCGCCAACTATCGACGTAGCCCGGCCATTCGACACTGTGCGCGGCCGCGCCGATATCCAAAGGATCGCGTGCATCGATCATCACCGCCACTTCGTCGGTGGCGCTCTTCGGTTGCTGCAGTACGTTCGCGAGCGCCTTCGGGTGCGGGCCATGCGTGAAGCCGCATGGATGCAGGGTCACCATTCCCGGATGAATATTGTCGCGCGAGAAAAAGTTGCCGGCGTGATAGAAGATCAGCTCGTCATAATCGTCGTTGTTGTGAAAGAACGGAACCTTGATCGCGCCGGGATCGGATTCGAAGGGTCGCGGCACGAAGGTACATACGACGAAGCGCTCTGCCACGAAGGTCGTGTGGGCGGACGGCGGCAGGTGATAGCGATGGCTCATCAACGGCCGGATGTCGCGCACATTGATCCGCGCGACCATGAGGTCGCCGTGCCAGCCAACGACGTCGAGCGGATTGAATGGATAGGTGATGGTGGAGATCGCCGCGCGGCGCTTGACGCGCACCTGCCAGCGCTCGTTATCGCTCTGCTGCGCACGAAACGGCTCATCGAGCTGCGGCACATCGAGCATCGCGGCATCGAAGAGCGCATGCGGACCGACAAGCCCCTTCTCGGGCAGGCGATAGCTGCCCTGCGTCGCCTCGATCAATAAGGCGGCGAGCGGCTGTCCCGATTCGATGCGCCACATGGTGCCGCGCGGCACCACAATGTAGTCGCCCGTTGCAAAGCTCAAGTGGCCGAAATCGCAGAAGAGTTCCCCCGCGCCACTGTGGATGAAGAGGATCTCGTCGCCGTCGCCATTGCGCACCAGATGGTCCATGCGGCCGGCGGCGCTCTTCCAGAAGCGCAGCCGCAGCGCCGCGTTGGCGACGATCTCGGCGGCCTCCCAGGGCGCGGGCGCTTCCTGGGCGGGCAGTGCCGCCAGATCAAACGCATGCGGCCGCAACGCTCCTGCGAACTCAATCCATCCCGTCGGCGGATGGCGATGGTAGAGGTGCGCCGCCGGACCGAAGAAGCCATCCTTGCTCATTTCGCGCTCGAAGGTTCCGGGCGGCAGGTCCGCGTGCGCCTGGCGCGAGGCGACTCCGGCAACGCGGGGATAGGAGATGTAGCGCTTCATGGTCGTGGCCTCGTACAGGTGCGTGCGGGCAATTTAGTTTCAGATGAAACCAATGGCAAGTGCGACCGAGCGTACGCCGGCCGCGCGACCTATCAGCCGACCACGCAGCGGTTGCGGCCGGCTTCCTTCGCCTGGTACAGCGCCCGGTCCGCACGGTCAAAGGCGGCGTCGGGACTGTCCTCGGCGATGAAGTTGGTGATCCCGCAAGACGCGGTGACGGTCACCGGCTTGTCGTGAAAGTGGAATCCGAGCTGCGAGATTTCGATGCGAATCTTGTCCGCCACCGTATGCGCTTCGGCCGGGGATGAGCCGACGAGGAGCATGACGAATTCNNCCGTAGCGCGCCACGAAGTCCGTCTCGCGCACGTGCTTTTCGAGCTGCTCACCGAATATCTTCAGCACCTTGTCGCCGGCTTTGTGGCCGTATTCGTCATTGATGAGCTTGAAGCGGTCGATGTCCCAGGCGAGGATGCTCACCGTGCGTCCGAAGCGCTTCCAGCGTCTGAATTCCTGTTCGATGCGATCATCGTAGGCGGCGCGGTTCGGGATGCCGGTAAGCGCATCGATCATGGCGAGGCGCTGTTCTTCCTGCTGACTGATGTGCAGGCTGTGGCTCTCGCGCTCGAGCTCCCGGATGCGCGAACGCATGCGACCGACGCGCTCGCGATAGGTCTTGACGCGCGATTCCTCCCGGCCGCGAAATTCATGCAGGTGTCCATTGATGGCGTCAAGCCGCAGGCTCACCTGATCGCGCATCGCCGGCAGATCCATGGCGCGCATGACGTTGGTCTTCAGCTCCTCGACCTCGCCGCTGACGAGAAGATTGAGTTTTTCGGTGTCATCCTGCGCAGCATTCTGTTCTTCAACCTCGCCCGCCAGATGCGCGGCGATCTCATCGAGCCGCGAAGTCATCTGCTGCAGCAGGTGTTCAAGCTCGAGCTTCTCGCGCTGCGCTGCGGCGCGCTGTTCGCTCGCCAGGCGAGTGACGCGCTCGAGCAGGCGCGCAAGATCCGCGGCGGCGAGAGAGCTTGGGGCATCGGCACGCAGCTGCGCGATCATGGGCCGTAACTCGGGCAGCAGCGCCAGCTGGTCGAGGAGCGATAGGGTGTTGTCGGCCTCACTGGCGGGCGCAGGCGGCGGTTCGGGCGCAGCGGCTGGGCTTGCCTGAGATTGCAGGTCGAGCACGGTCACGGCCTGCGACAGCGGCCCGAGCAGTTCCTCGAGCCCCTTCGGATCGATGGCTTTGCGCACGGTGTCGGCGACCTTCAGCAATTCGGCATCGAGGCGCGCATCGCGGCCCTGCCCGGCAAGACACAGCCGTCCGATCAGGAGCCGTAGCACGCTTTGCAGGCGACTGCGGCGCGCCTCCTCCGCGGACAGACGGCTCAAGGCATCGCGGTACTTCTCACGCCACTGGCTGTCGTCGCTCATGAGATCCCCCCGCGGCGGCTCATCCCGGGGCGCGCTGCCCCGGCTGCCGAAGGTGACCCGCCGGCCGGCAGGCGCGCGCGGCAGATCCGCGCGCGCGCAGCCGGGCGACGCTCGAGTAGACCATTGCGAGAGGCAGGCACTTCGCGAGTCCGTCAGCGTTCCAGAATCGCGGTCACTTCCATGCCGCCGGCCGTGCAAACCGATATGAGGCCGCGTTTGGCGTTGCCATCATTCGCGAGCAGCTTCGCGAGGGTTGCGACGATGCGGGCACCGGTGGCGGCGAAGGGATGCCCGAGCGCAACGCTGCCGCCTTTTACATTGAGCCGCGCACGATCGATGGCGCCCAGGGCCTTTTTCTCGTCGAGGACGTCGCGGCAGTACTCGGGCGACTCCCATGCGGCCAGCGTACACAGCACTTGCGCGGCGAACGCCTCGTGGATTTCGTAGTAGTCGAAATCCTGCAGGGCAAGACCCGCATCGTGCAGCATTGCGGCGACGGCATAGGCGGGTGCCATCAGCAGCCCCTCCTTGCCCGCGGCGAAATTCACGGCCCACTGCTTGCCATAGCGCAAATAGGCGAGCACCGGCAGCTTGTGCGCCGCCGCCCATTCCTCCGATGCGAGCAGCACGGCAGCCGCGCCGTCGGTGAGCGGGGTGCTGTTGCCCGCGGTCAGGGTTCCGGCACCGGTGAGATCAAACGTGGGGCGCAGCTTCGCAAGTTTCTCGAGCGAAGTGTCGGCGCGCACATTGTTGTCGCTCTTCAGGCCCTGATAGTCGATGACGAGATCATTGAAGAAGCCCGCACTCCATGCCGCAGCCGCGTGCTGATGGCTCGCGAGTGCGAGCTCATCCTGGGCCGCGCGGGAGATCTTCCAGGTCTTCACCATGAGCTCGGTGCTCTGGCCCATTGATAGACCCGTGCGCGGCTCGACGACGCCGGGAAGTATCGGCTTGAAGTCGCCGGGTCGCAGGGAGAACCAGGGCGCAAGGCGCTGGCCGAAAGTGCGGCCGCGATAGCTCGCCAGGAGCAGCTGCTGATAGGAGCGCGGATAGACGATCGGCGGATCGCTCGCTGAATCCACGCCGCCGGCAAGACCGGCGTCGACCTGGCCGAGGGCAATCTTGTTTCCCAGGAGGATTGCCGCTTCAAGGCTTGTGCCGCAAGCGCGTTGCACGTCAAGACCTGGCGTGTGCGGATCAAGGCCGCTCGAGAGCACGCACTCGCGCACCAGGTTGTAGTCCTTCGAATGCTTGATCACCGCACCGGCAATCACGTCTCCGAGGCGCTGCCCGGCGAGGCCGAAGCGTTCGACCGCGCCGCGAAAAGTTGCCGTCAGCATGTCCTGATTGCCCACGCGCGCGTACGCGCCATTGGCGCGGGCAAACGGGATGCGAATCCCGCCGAGGATGGCGACGCGCCTGACTGCGGAGCCGACCAGCATGAACTCCTCCCCTAAACGCGCATTTTAGTGCGTTGACGCGGAGATTCTAAGCCATTTGCCGCGGCTCATGGCCGGCAGACGCTCCGCGCCCCTCACAGCTCGAGCGCGAACCAGCGGTCGCAGATGTAATGCCCGGTCGCGCCGAGCGGCTGCCGCAGGGGCCGAAAGCCCGCCCGCGCATAGAGATGGCGGGCGGCGTCCATGTCGCTTAGGGTTTCGAGATAGCAGATTTGATAGCCGAAACCCCGTGCGACGCGCATGCAATGCCGCAGGAGGAGCGCGCCCACGCCGTGACCGCGCGCCGTGCTCAGAAAATACATCTTGCGC
>PLIX01000155.1 GCA_003140135.1 Gammaproteobacteria bacterium | reverse complement strand
GTGCTGCGCTCCATCGATACGACCGCCTCGTTGGTGTCGGTCTGAATGGTGCGCACCAGCACCTCGATCTGCTTGGTGGCATTCGCCGCGCGCTCTGCCAGGCGCTGCACCTCGTCCGCGACCACCGCGAAGCCGCGCCCGGCCTCCCCGGCCATGGATGCCTGAATCGAGGCATTCAGCGCGAGGATGTTGGTCTGCTCGGCAATGTCATTGATGAGTTCGACGATGTTGCCGATCTCCTGCGAGCTCTCGCCCAGGCGCTTGATGCGCTTGGAAGTCTCCTGGATCGTCTCGCGAATGGCGTTCATGCCGTCGATCGTGCGGCGCACCGCGTCCCCACCCTTATGCGCCACTTCCACCGAGTGGCGCGCCACATCCGCGGCGCGTTCGGCATTGCCCGAGACCTCCTCGGTGGAGGACGCCATGCCACCGGCAGATTCGGTCGCCGAGGCGATCTGCTTCGATTGCGCGCCGCTCGCTTTCGCCAAGTGCTGCGCGAGCGCCTGCGTCTGGCGCGTCGCGCCATCGACCTGGATCGAGGAATGATTGATCGTAATCACGAGGCCACGCAGCGCCTCGACCGCATAGTTGATCGAGTCCGCGATCGCGCCGGTGATGTCTTCGGTGACAGTCGCCTGCACGGTCAAATCGCCGTCCGCAAGACTCGAGAGCTCATCGAGCAGGCGCAGGATGGCCTGCTGGCTGCGCTCGTTCTCCGTGCGCTGCGCATCAACCGCCAGGCGCTGCTGATTGGCGCTGTCGCGCTGCTCGCGCACGCGCATCCAAACGACCGCCAGGAGCGCAACTGCGACGGTAGCCGGCACGAGGGGCACCCACCACATAAGCGCATAGCTCGGCACCACCCCGTGCGCGAGGAGGCAGGCGCCGACGGCAGATGCGATGAGGACGATCGCCGCCGCGACCCAGGTGTCGATGGCGCGGGTCACGCGGCCGCCTCCGTGAAACTTGCGCTCTCGAGCAGCTGGCGCAGGCTCAACACCGGCCACTGCTCGCTGCCGCGGCGGAAGGCGCCCGCGAGATAGCGATCGCACTGCGCAAGCGTCTGCGGCGCATCCCCGGAGAACTCATTTTCGGCAAAGCGCCGGAAGCCCAATACTTCA
The DNA here is from genome assembly GCA_003140135.1 of Gammaproteobacteria bacterium. Lineage (GTDB taxonomy): Bacteria > Pseudomonadota > Gammaproteobacteria > Steroidobacterales > Steroidobacteraceae > PALSA-1196. The sequence goes on along the minus strand of PLIX01000155.1, from coordinate 33,514 downwards.
TCGACCACGAGCCCTGCCGGTATATCCCGGTGATTGACTACAAGGATGCGTGTGTTGCGCGTGAGGACGGTGGCACTGCCGCCCAGGAACTGCCGCAGATCAATGACCGCGAGCAGGTGGCCGCGAACATTGGCAAGCCCCTTGACCCAGCTCTTGGCTCCCGGAACGCGCGTCAGGTTCGGCGGCACGCTCGACACTTCGCGGGTCTCCTCGCGTGCAACCAAATAGAGCTCGCCTGCAATGCGCAGGGCAACGCCCACCCACTCGCGCCCCACCGCGCCCTCGTGGCTGACCTGCGCCGAGACCGCGCGCCCGCGCCGCTCGAGCTCCGCCAGTAACTCGTACGGCCTGTCCCGCAGTGATTTGAGAGCGACTTCCGCCATCAGGGCGCCAATGATTCAGACCGCAAGCGTGGCCTGTGCCTTCGCAACCAGCTGATCGGGTGATACCGGCTTCACCATGTAATCGACCGCGCCCTGGCGCAAGCCCCAGATGCGATCGGTCTGCTGGCCCTTGGAGGTCACCATGATGATCGGGATGGAGCGCGTCTTGGGATCGTTCGCCAGAGCGCGCGTCGCCTGATAACCGTTCATCCCGGGCATGACGATATCCATGAAAATGAGATCGGGATTCATCTCGCGCGCCATGCGTATGCCCTCGGCACCGTCGGCGGCCGCCGCGGTCCGGTAGCCGTGGCGCTCGAGCGCTGCTTGCATGACATGCATCTCGGTCGGCGAGTCGTCCACGATGAGTATGAGCGGCATGAGCCTTATCTCCCGATATGCGTCTCGATCGCGTTCAAGAGCTCATCTTTCGTAAAGGGCTTCGTCAGATAGTGCTCGGAGCCGACGATGCGTCCGCGTGCACGATCGAACAACCCGTCCTTCGAGGACAGCATGATCACTGGAATCTGACGGAAAACCTTGTTGTGCTTTATGAGCGAGCAGGTCTGATAGCCATCAAGCCGCGGCATCATGATATCAACGAACACGATGTCGGGTTGGTGGTCGGCGATTTTGGCGAGTGCATCAAACCCATCGATCGCCGTGAAGACCTCGCAACCTTCCTTCGCGAGCAGCGTTTCGGCTGTTCTGCGGATCGTTTTACTGTCGTCGATGACCAGGACCTTCAGGCCCTGGAGCTTCGAGTTGCTGGCCGTCACGGTGCTGAGAACTCCTGTCATAGGTATGCGGGGTAGGTGCGCGAAGCGAGATTGAAACGCAGCGCAGTTTTTAACATATCGGTACACCCCCCGCTATGCCACGCCCGTCACGTTTTTGCGAGTTAAGCGCGCGGCTTCGCTGGGGTTTTGCGCCGCTTCGACATATTCGCCGCGGCGTTAATCATAATCTCAAAGCTTCCGTTACCATTCGACCCCATGAAAGCCCCGCGCCGCCTGGCCGTCGTCATGGATCCGATCGCAGAGATCAAGTACGCGAAGGACTCCACCCTTGCAATGCTCATCGCCGCACAGGCGCGCGGCTTCGAGCTCTACTACCTCGAACAGCGCGACCTCGCCCTGCGCGACGGCAAAGCTTGCGCACGTCTGCGGCCGCTCACTGTACGCGCGGATCCGCTCTCATGGGCGACGCTCGGCGAGCCGCGTGTCGCCGCCTTGGGAGAGTTCGATTGCATTCTGATGAGAAAGGACCCGCCGTTCGACATCGAATACATCTATTCGACCTACATACTCGAGCGCGCCGAGGATCAAGGCGCGCTCGTCGTCAACCGGCCGCGCGGCCTGCGCGACATGAACGAGAAGGTCTACACCGCCTGGTTTCCCGAGTGCTGCGCCCCGACGCTCATTACGCGTGATATGGGCGATATGGACGCCTTTCTGCGCGAGGAGGGCAAGATCGTCTGCAAGCCGCTGGATGGCATGGGGGGCCGCTCGATCTTCGTGGTCGAGCGCGACGACAAGAACACCCACGTGATCTTCGAAACCTTAAGCGACTACGGCCGGCGCTTCATCATCGTGCAGCGCTACCTGCCGCAGATCGCAACCTCCGGCGATGCGCGCATTCTGCTCATCGAGGGCGAGCCTGTGGAGTACGCCTTGGCACGCATTCCTGCGCCCACGGATCATCGCGGCAATCTCGCCGCCGGGGCGCGCGGGGTCGGCCGCGAGCTCAACGAGCGCGACCGCTGGCTTGCCCGGCAGATCGGTCCCAAGCTTGCGCAGGCCGGCATGCTGCTGGTGGGATTGGACGTCATCGGCGGCTACGTCACGGAAATCAATGTGACGAGCCCCACCGGCATTCGCGAGCTCGACAAGCAGTTTGGCACCGATATCGGCGCCCTCCTGATCGACGCCGTCGAGCGGCGGCTGGCGGCGCGCTGAAGGGTGCGACCTTCGACACGAATTTCGTCTGCCACGCCCCGCTATACTCGCCGCCCTACGCACCAGCACACCTTGCAGGGTCATCCGTGACATCGAGGGCTTTGCCAGTACGGGAAGGGGTCGCTCCGGTTCGCGACCGCCTGCTCGTTACCTTCTTTTTTGCCGCGCTCGCGCACGCCGTCCTCATTCTCGGCCTCACCTTCAGCGCAGCGTCGGATAACAACGTCAGTCCCCAGGGCCTGCGGGTGCTCCTGGTGTCCGACGAATTGCCGGAGTCTGCAAAGAATGACACGGCAACGTACCTCGCGCAGCGCACGCAGCGCGGATCCGGCAATACCTCCGAGCACGTCGCGCCGCGCAATCGCGCCGCAGCTATGCCCGTGCCCGAGCAGGCGGGCGCTGAGAAGGGCGCCCTGAGCGCCGCGCAGGCCGCCGCGCCCGACGCCGCCGAAGAGCGCGTCTTGACGTCCACCGGCTGGAATCCCCAGGTGCGTTATTTTGCCGAAGACTCCGGCGCGGAAACGGCGGAGCAGCAGCCTATCCGGCTTGACGGCCGGCGCGCCGATGAAGTGGGACCCGAGGATGACGCGGGGCCTGCCCAACTCGAAGGTCCCAAGCGCGACGAACTCTGGGTCACCCCGGATTCCCGTGCCGCAAGCCTCGCGCCCTATCTTGATGCGTGGCGCCACAAGGTCGAGCGCATCGGCACGCTGAACTACCCGAGCGCCGCGCGCCGCTCGGGCCAGGCGGCAAGCCCCGTCCTCGAGGTGGCGATCAACGCAAGCGGCGCCCTCCAGAGAGCCGTGATCCGGCATTCGAGCGGCGACCCCGAACTCGACCAGGCCTCCCTCGATATCTTGAAGCTGGCAAGTCCCTTTGACCCTTTCCCCCCCGAGCTTGAGCGCCAGTATCACGTGCTGCGTTTTGCCTACGAGTGGCAGTTCGTCGGCGGCCGAGTTCAAGCCGGCGGCGTCTCCGTCGTTCCTTGAGCAAGCCCCGCGGCATGCCCATACTGCGCGGCATGGGCGACTCGACGTTCACCAATCATCTGCTGATCGCGATGCCCACGCTGAACGACCCCAACTTCTCGCAGGCAGTGACGCTGGTGTGCGAGCACACGGATAAGGGAGCCCTCGGCATCGTGCTCAACAAGCCGCTGCCGATGAAGCTCTGCGATGTTCTGACGCAAATGCAGCTTGAGCCCTCGAACGATGAGATCGCAGCCCAACCGGTGCTGTGCGGCGGGCCCGTGCACACCGACCGCGGCTTTGTCCTGCATCGGCCGGGCGGCGCGTGGGACCACACGCACAAGGTCTCCGAATCCATCCAGGTGACCACCTCCCGGGACATCCTGGCGGCCATGGCGCGTGGCGAGGGGCCGGGGGATGCCTTCATTGCGCTCGGCTATGCCGGCTGGGACTCAGGCCAACTCGAGCGCGAGATGCGCGACAACACCTGGCTCTCCATGCCCGCCGATGCGCGTGTCATTTTTGAGCTGCCGTTCGAGGAGCGCTGGCTTGCGGCGTGGCGGCTCCTCGGCATTGACGTCGATCAATTAAGCCCCGACTCCGGCCATGCGTAGCCGGGGCGGGTCCTCATGCGCTGCGCCGTGCGCATGAATGAAATCCGATGCGTCATTGCATTTGATTTTGGTTTAAAGCGCATTGGCATCGCCGCGGGCGACACGCTTACCCGCACCGCAGGTCCCCGTCCCGCCGCGAGCGTCGGTGCTCACGGCCCCGACTGGGAGGCCATCGCCGCCGAAGTGCACGCGCTGCAGCCGCGCCTTCTGATCGTGGGAGCTCCGTATAATGTGGACGACAGTCCCGGCGCGTTGGCGCCGGCCGCGCTCGCCTTCGCCGCTGAGCTCGAGCAGCGCTTCGGTCTGCCGGTCGAGAGGGTGGATGAGCGCTTCTCCTCCCTCGAGGCGGGCGCGCGGCTTAAGTCGCAGCGCGCGGCAGGGCAGCGCCGGCGCATTCGTCGCGAGGATATCGACAGCGCCGCGGCGGCCGTGATTCTTGAGCGCTGGCTCGCGGGGGAGGGGCGAAGCACATGAACGATCTGGGCGCCACCGTGCAAACGCGAGCGGACGGTACGCTGCGCCATCTGTTGACGCTCGAGGGCCTGCCGCGCTCCCAGCTGGAAGAGCTCCTCGAGGAGGCCCAGCGATACGTGCGCGCGCCGGGGGAGCGCATTCCGGCGAGCGCTCTGCTTTCCGGCGTGACCGTCGCCAATCTTTTCACCGAGCCTTCGACCCGTACGCGCGTATCGTTCGAGCTCGCCGCGAAACGCCTGGGGGCCCAGGTCGTCAATCTCGAGGTGCAGCTCTCCTCGCGCGCCAAAGGCGAGAGCATGCTCGATACGGTGTACACGCTCGAGGCGCTGCACGCCGACGTGCTCGTCATCCGCGAAGCCGAAGCGGGTGTCTTGGGGCTGGTGGCGAGCCACGTCGCACCGCACGTCAGCGTCCTCTCCGCCGGCGAAGCGCACATCGCCCACCCGACTCAGGGGCTATTGGATGCGCTCACCGTGCGCCAGAGAAAGCGCAGCTTCGAGAATTTGAGCATCGCCATCGTGGGCGACATCCGCCATTCGCGCGTCGCACGTTCGGCCTATCACGCCTTCCGCACCCTGGGGGTGCCGGAGCTGCGCATCGTGGCGCCGCCCGCTTTCATGCCGGAGGCCGACGAGTTCGCCGGCTGCACGCGCTTTGGCACACTGAAGACCGGTCTTAAGGACGTGGACGTCGTCATGATGCTGCGCATTCAGAAAGAGCGCATGACGCAGGCGTCGCTNNGCGCTCGCCAAACCCGACGCCATCGTGATGCACCCGCAGCCGATGAATCGCGGCATCGAGATCGCCTCCGACGTCGCCGACGGAGCGCAATCGGCCATCCGCGATCAGGTTAGAAACGGCGTCGCCGTGCGTATGGCGGTTCTCGCCACCGTGGTGCGCGCGCCGGGCGCGCCCGCGTGACGGAGGCTATCCGCGGCACGATCTTCCTCGAGGAAGGCCGCGTCCTTGAGCAATCGGCATTTGACGCCGGCCAGTTCGTGATCCGCATCGAGGCGCCCAAGTGCGCAACCCACGCAACCCCCGGCAGCTTCGCGCATGTCACCTGCCACGAGACCATCCCCATGCGCCGGCCGCTCTCGCTCATGCGTGCCGATGCGCGCGCGGGTTGGGTGGAAATACTCTACAAGGTCGAAGGCTTAGGATTGCACGCTTTGAGCCAGGCGCACCCGGGCGACATCCTCTCCATCCTCGGGCCCATAGGTCGCGGCTTCACGGTGCAGGCCGCACGGCCGCGCAGCGTATTGATCGGCGGCGGCGTCGGGATCCCGCCGGTCGTGTTTCTTGCTGAGCATTTGCTGACCCGCAAGGATGCCCCGTGGGAGCCTCTCGCCTTCATCGGGTCCGAGGTGCCTTTTCCATTCCGTGCGCAAAGCGCGCGCGCGCCGCTCGCGGGAATCGCCGCACACGTGAGCGCCAGCATGCCGCTCCTGGAAGATTGGGGCATCGCGAGCCGCCTCGCGAGCCGCTCGGGATTTGCCGGCTGCTTCAATGGGTTCGTGACCGAGCTTGCGCAGGGGTGGCTGCAAACGCTCGCGCCCGAGGAGCTGCAGAAAGTGGAGATCTTCGCCTGCGGCCCGACCCCGATGCTCGCCGCGGCGGCGCGCCTCGCGCGCCGCTATGCCGTCGCCTGTCAGGTGTGCCTTGAGGAGTACATGGCCTGTGCCGTCGGCGGCTGCGCCGGGTGCACCGTACTCGTGCACACCCCCGCCGGACCTGCCATGAAGCGCGTTTGCGTGGACGGGCCGGTGTTCGATGCATACACCGTGTTTCCCGCAACGGGTTGAGCGTCGCGCAGGCCCGGCACGGAAGTGAAGCGGTCCACGCCCACTTACCCTGCCGCGCCGCGGGATCAATGCAGCAGATTCATCGTGTTGCTCGCGTCGTCGACGAAGTAGACGCCGTGCGCCGGGTCAAATACCAGGCCAAACAGAGCTCCATTGCCGGGTGGTGGGCCGCCGGTGTCATCGAGCAGGGTCTTCGCGACCTGCACCCCTGCGGGGTTGATTTCGGTGATGAAGCCGTCGGCCCCGTTCACGGTCAGGAGATGGCCGTTGCCGTCCGCAACAACGAGACCCAACGGCGCGTTCAAACTGCCGCCGGCGGATAAGGTCGTGCCCGGGCCGTCCGCTGTCCTGCGCTCAAGCGGTCGCGTGATCACCGTAATGCGGTTATTCAGAGTGTCGGCAACGTAGAGCAACAGTCTGCGGGCGCAGTCTTCGTCGCCATCGCTGCACACTGCGCTCAAAGCAATTCCCGTGGGCCCCAGGACCAGCGCGGCAGGATCCGTGCGTTCAGAGAACCCCGAGCCTATGAGCGTGAGCGATTCGAGCGCGGGCATCTGGGTCGCGGAGAGCTTGAGATCAACTCGCACCACGATGCCCTGGTTCACCACTTGCCCTTTCGCGGCGACGGTGCCGTACAGCACGTTGGTGACAAAGAGCTTCGCCTCGTTCCCGCGCTCAACGGCCGTCATATCCCACGGACCGTTGATCAACGAGCCGTAAATCGTCTCCACAGGTTTCCCCATGCTGTCAAGCACGATCAGGCAACCGGCTTTCATGGTCGCTGAGGTGCCGTCGCTCGTCGGCAGGCTGCCGACGATGACCCACCCCTCGTTCAATACCACGAGCGCGGTCGTGAGCCCGAGACCTCCGGGACAGGGGCCGGGCAGGCTCGCGGCATCGAGCCCCGCGAACAGGCTCTGGGTGCCATCCGGAGCCAGGTCAACGATGGTCGTACCCGTGCCCTGCGCGTTCATCGAGTTATTGAAGTTGCTGATGAGGATGTGTCCGCTCTTTAAGTTGCCCACCGTGTGCGTCACCTGGGCCATGCCATACGGATTGACATCCCCGTTTGCCGGCACCGTGGACCCAATCACGTTGATGTGCTTCAGCCCTTGCAGGATCGAATCGTCACCATCATGGGCGCCGGCGCCGGAAACGCAGGTGCAAATGGCCAATAGACCTGCGATCAGCGAGCCGGGCCGCGGCATCGCCAGCCGTTGCGTTTTCATTTGAATCTCCCCCTATTGCAGCGCAGTAAGATCGAGATGCCGCGGCGTCCCAGCGGGTTCGTCCGCGCGACATCTACCTCAAGATTATCGGGTAGGTTCCCTGCGCGGCCGCACAGGTTCAATGCGATAGATCACGAGAGGCTGCGCGATCTGCGCTGCAGCAAATAACGACAAGGGTGCGTGCGCGTACACGCGCGCGCGCTCAGCCGAAGTTGATCTTGGCTTCCAGGTTCGTGCGCGAATCCGCGTTCGCCAGAGCTTCTTCGAGCGTAATGCGGTTCTCTTTGTAGAGCTCATGCAGCGCCGCATCGAAGCTCTGCACGCCGCGCTCGCTGCTGGCAACGATCGCTTCCTTGACGCCGGTGACGTCGCCCTTCTTGACGCGCTCGGAGATGTGCGGCGTATTGATCATGACCTCGACAGCGGCCACGCGCTTGGCATCCTTGGCAACGACGAGGCGCTGACCCATGATCGCCTTCAGGTACTGCGACAGATCGAGAAAGATCTGCGGATGCTGCTCGCGCGGAAACATGTTGATCACGCGGTCGAGCGTTTCGGCGCAGTTGTTCGCGTGCAGGGTTGCGAGCACCAGATGGCCTGTACCTGCGAGACTGATGGCCGTCTGCATGCTTTCGCGATCGCGTATTTCGCCGATCAGGATGACGTCCGGGGCGGCGCGCATGATACCGCGCAGCGCGCCCTCGAAGGAGCGGGTGTCGAGGCCGACCTCGCGCTGATTGACGATCGAGCGCTTGTTGGTATGCAGGAACTCGATGGGGTCCTCGATCGTGACGATGTGGTCGGAAGAGTTCTCGTTGCGGTAGTTGATCATCGCGGCAAGCGTCGTCGACTTGCCGGAACCCGTGGCGCCGACCATCAGCACGAGGCCGCGCTTCAACATCGCAAGATCGCGCAGCACCTCCGGCAGGCCGAGATTCTCCAGGCGCGGCATGTCCGCCGTGATGAAGCGCAGCACGATCGCGGGGTAGCCGCGCTGCAGGAAGATGTTGACGCGAAAGCGCCCGAGGCCGTGCTCGGAGAGCGCAAAGTCGATCTCGAAGTCTCGCATGAACTGCTCGCGCTGCACCGAGTTCATGATCGCGTAGGCGGTCTGGCGCACCGTCTCGGGGGAGAGGATCTGCTTGTTGATGGGGACGATGTGGCCTTCGATCTTGATCTTGATGGGCGCGTTGGGCGTGAAAAAGAGGTCGGACGCCCGCTTCTCCACCATGAGCTTGAAGAGCGGCTTGGTATTGAACGTCGCGGCCGGGGAGGCGAGCGTCGCAAACGGACCGCTCGCGCCGAGCGCGGGCTGCTGTCCCGTCATTTCGAGCAGGAGCGGATCGACGGGCTCGGTGGGCGACAATTTGGCTTCGCTCGCGGGCATGCGCTTAGATGGTCCGCCCTTGCTCTTCCTCGACGATGTGCAGATTGCCGGCATCGTCGACATTCTTCACATCGCGCTTGCTCTCGAGCTTGACGCGCAGTCGCAGCTCGTTCTTCGAATCGGCATTCCGCAAGGCATCCTCGTAGGAGATCATTCCCGTTTCGAAAAGCTCAAAGAGTGACTGATCGAAGGTCTTCATCCCTAAGCGTGTCGAGCGCGACATGACTTCCTTGATCTCCGAAACGTGGCCTTTGAAGATGAGGTCCTGGATGAGCGGCGAGTTCAGCATGATCTCGGTCGCGGCGATGCGGCCGGTGCCGGACTCGCGCGGAATGAGCCGCTGCGCGACGAGCGCGCGGATGTTCAAGGACAGATCCATGAGCAACTGCTCGCGGCGCTCATCGGGGAAAAAGTTGATGATGCGATCGAGCGCTTGGTTGGCGCTGTTCGCGTGCAAGGTCGCGAGCACCAGGTGCCCGGTCTCGGCGAACTGGATGCCGAACTCCATCGTCTCGCGGTCGCGGATCTCACCGATCAGGATCACATCCGGCGCCTGGCGCAGGGTATTCTTGAGTGCGCTGTGCCAGGAGTCGGTGTCGACCCCGACCTCGCGATGCGTGATGACGCAGCCTTTGTGCTGATGCACGTANNGCGAGCGTGGTCGATTTTCCGGAGCCCGTGCCGCCGACGATGATGGCAAGGCCGCGCTTGGAGAGCACCACGTCCTTCAAGACGACGGGCAGCTCGAGCTCTTCAAACGAGGGAATCTTGGCGTTGATCAGGCGGATGACGCAGCCCGTCGCGCCCTGTTGCACGAAGGCGCTGACGCGGAAGCGCCCGATGCCGGGCGGGGCGATGGCGAAATTGCATTCCTTGGTGGCGTCGAACTCTTTCGTCTGCCGGTCGTTCATGATCGCGCGCACCAGGGTGCCGGACTGCTCGGCCGTCAGCGCGCGCTCGCTTTGCGGGCGGATCTCGCCGTCGACTTTGATGGCCGGAGGAAACCCGCAGGTGATGAAGAGATCCGACGCTTTCTTCTCGATGACGCGCCGCAGTAGATCCTGCATCAGCTTGATGGACTGATCGCGATCCATAGATCTTCTCTCTGTATTACAGAGAGTCCTTGTTTTGAGCCTTGTACCGCGCCTCCTCCTTACTGACAAGGCCCTTGGCCACGAGCTCGACCAAGCACTGATCGAGTGTCTGCATGCCCTGCGCCTGGCCGGTCTGGATGGAGGAGAACATCTGTGCAACCTTGCCCTCACGGATGAGGTTGCGGATCGCAGGCGTGCCGATCATGATTTCATGCGCCGCGATGCGGCCGCCGCCCGTCTTCTTCATGAGGGTCTGAGAAATGACGGCGCGCAGGCTCTCCGAGAGCATCGAGCGCACCATCTCCTTCTCGGCCGCCGGAAACACGTCGACGATGCGATCGATGGTCTTGGCGGCAGAGCTTGTGTGCAGGGTGCCGAACACGAGATGCCCGGTCTCGGCGGCGGTGAGCGCCAGGCGGATGGTCTCCAGGTCGCGCATTTCACCGACCAGCACCACGTCCGGATCCTCGCGCAGCGCAGAGCGCAGCGCTTCGGTGAACCCGAGCGTATCGCGATGCACCTCGCGCTGGTTGACGAGGCAGCGCTTGGACTCGTGTACGAACTCGATCGGATCCTCGATCGTGATGATGTGATCGGGGCGGTTGTCGTTGCAGTGATTCACCATGCCGGCGAGCGTGGTCGATTTCCCCGATCCGGTCGGCCCGGTCACGAGCACAAGGCCGCGCGGCAGCATGCACAGATCACGGAAGATCTTCGGTGCTGCGAGATCATCGAGACTCAAAATGACCGAGGGAATATTGCGGAACACCGCGCCGGAGCCGCGGTTCTGGTTAAAGGCATTGACCCGGAAGCGGGCAAGCTTGGGTATCTCGAAGGAGAAATCCGTCTCGAAGAACTCTTCGAAGGCCTTCCTCTGCTTGTCGTTCATGATGTCGTACACCATGCTGTGCACTTCCTTGTGGGCAAGCGCAGGCATGTTGACGCGTTTCATGTCGCCGTCCACCCGAATCATCGGCGGCACACCGGCGGACAGGTGCAGATCTGAGGCGTTGTTCTTGACTGCGAACGCCAGGAGTTGCGCGATATCTACGGCCATTAAGACTCCTTGCGAACGACTGACTCCACCCTAAGACTCCTGCAGGCACATCCCTTCGCGAGCGCGAAGCCTGCCGGCGATTACCCGGCATTATAGCGGAGGGGTTCGGCATCCAATATGTTAATGAGTCCGCAGAATTTGCCGGAAAATATCCGCCATGTGCAAGAACGCATCAAACGGGCCGCCGCCGAGTGCGGCCGCAGCGTCGATTCGGTCACACTACTGGCCGTGTGCAAGTCCCAGCCGGCCGATATCGTCCGGGCAGCAGCGCGCGCGGGTCTTGCCGAGTTTGGCGAGAGCTACGTGCAGGAGGCCCTGGGAAAGATCGAGGCCCTGCGCGACCTGCCGCTCACCTGGCACTTCGTCGGCAAAATACAAACCAACAAGACCCGGGACATTGCCGAGAATTTTGCCTGGGTGCACGGCGTCGATCGCCTGCGCATTGCCGAGCGCCTGTCCGGGCAACGGCCCTTCCACGCCCCGCCCCTGAACATTTGCCTGCAGGTGAACATAGGCGCCGAGGCCTCAAAGGGCGGAGTGGCGCCGGCGGAAGCGTCCGCGCTTGCGGCGCAGGTCGCCTCCCTGCCGCGTCTGCGCCTGCGCGGACTCATGTGCATCCCGCCCGCCGATCTGGACACGGCCGCCTTAAGGCGGCTCTTTGCCAAGCTCGCGGGCCTCTTCGCGAGCCTGAATGCAGGCGGCGCACACCTGGATACGCTCTCCATGGGCATGAGCGCAGATCTTGAGGCCGCTATTCTCGAAGGCGCCACCCTCGTGCGGGTCGGCACCGCGCTCTTTGGGGCGAGGTCTTAGGGAGCATTCGCTACAATCGAACGCCATGGGAGCTCAATCTGTGGCGATCGTCGGCGGCGGCAACATGGGCCGAGCACTCATCAGCGGGCTCCTGCGCCGTGGGATGCTGCCCGAGGACGTTCGGGTTGCCGAAGTCTCGCCGGAGGCAGGAGCGAGCCTGACGCGCGACTTTGCCGTGCGCGCAGGAGCGGACACCCGCGCTGCGATCGGCAGCGCCTCCGTCGTCATCATCGCGCTCAAACCGCAGGATGTCGCCGCGCTGCTCGCGCCATTGAAGCCTCTCTTGAGCGAAACGCGCCCCGTGGTGATCTCCATCGCAGCCGGGATCCGCATCGCATCGCTGCAAGCGTGGTGCGGCGCCGATGTCCCCGTGGTGCGGGCCATGCCGAACCGTCCCGCGCTCGTGGGAGCCGGGATGACGGGGCTCTTTGCCACGCCAAAGGTGAGTCGCAGCGCGCGCGCAGCTGCGGCGCACGTGCTCTCAGCCGTGGGCGAGATCGTGTGGCTCGCAAACGAAGAGGCGCTCGACGTGGTGACGGCGCTCTCCGGCAGCGGACCTGCGTATCTGTTCCTCCTGGCCGAGGCGATGATGCATGCCGCCGTGTCACTGGGGCTCGAGCACGAGGCGGCGCGCAGGCTCGCCGTCGGCACGCTCTATGGCGCAGGGGTGCTCGCCCAGGCGAGCGATGGAGACCTCGCACGCCTGCGCACCGAGGTGACCTCCAAAGGCGGCACCACCGAGGCGGCACTGCAGATGTTCGCGGCGGCCGACCTCAGCGGCACCGTGATGCAGGCCCTGCAGGCTGCGGCCGAGCGCAGCCGCGAGCTTGCCCGCCAATTTGGGTAGAGTTGTCCTATGAGTGCATTGATCTACATCATCCAGTCGCTGCTGACGGTGGCCCTCTTCGTCGTGCTGCTGCGCCTCCTGCTGCAGTGGGCGCGCGCCGACTTTCGCAACCCGATCTGCCAGGCGATCGTGCGTCTGACCAATCCGCTCATCGTGCCCCTGCGGCGCATCCTGCCGCCCATCGGCAAGATCGATACCGCATCCGTCGTCGCCGTCATCATGGTCGCGATTGTGGAAATCGTGATCATCACGAGCCTGGGCGGCGTGCCCCTGGATCCGCTTTTCGTGCTGCGCGCCGCAGCACTGGAGGTCGCGCGCACCACGCTGTGGCTCTATTTCTACGCNNGGAATTGATCTCTCGCCGCTGTGGGCCGGCATCTTGATTCAGGCCGCTTTGATTCTGTTGCGCTGACGCGCGCGCGTGCTGCGCCAATATCTTAGGTCGCGTTTCGCAACGAGAGTCGAGCACCAAAAAGCACGCCAAGCTTGCGCGCATGACGCCAAAGCGCGACGCTCCTGCAACGCAAACCCTGGAAAAAAAGGCATTTGAAGCGAGTGCGCAGGCAAGAAATCGCTTGCTAACGCGCGCGCATGTGCTATTTTCCGCGCCGATTCGTTCAGCGCGGAACTAGCCGCGCTCCCGTGACAACGTTTGAGGAGTATCGAAAAATGGCGAAAAAAGGTGGCGCACCGACCAAGTCGGAAATTCTGATTCAGATTTCGAAGGACACGAGTCTTTCCCGCAAGCAAGTCGGCTCGGTGTTCGACTCGCTGGGCGGCGTAATCAAGAAGAGCCTGCGAGGCAACGGCCTTTTCACCCTTCCCGGCCTGCTGAAGCTGAAGGTAGTGAAGAAGCCCGCAACCAAGGCGCGTGAAGGCGTCAATCCCTTCACCGGCGAGAAGATGACCTTCAAGGCCAAGCCCGCGAGCAAGAAAGTTCGGGCCGTGCCGCTCAAGAGTCTGAAAGGAATGGTCAATTCCTAAGGCGCCGTAAGGCAATCCGCCAGACTTCGAGAAACCCGGGTGAGCTTGCCTCACCCGGGTTTCTCACTCTCGCGTGCGATCCCCCGCTCCTTCGCAAAATCAACGACTAAGGCTGCAAGCTCGCGCAGCCGGCCATGAAAGAAGTGGCCGACTCCGGGCAGCACTTTCACCGTAGGTGCAGGCTGAAGCTGCGCTGCCCATTGCAGCACCGCCGCCGGGTCGACGAGCTCGTCCATGTCTCCCTGCACGATGAGCCAAGGGCAATCGGGCACCTGGATGTCGTTGACTGCAATGAGCCGCACTGCAGGCGCCACCGTCACCAGAAGCTGCGCGCCGGCGCGCGCGGCTGCGCGAAACGCGACCGCTCCCCCGAAGGAGAATCCCGCCAGCCACACGGCGGCGTGCGGCCAACGCCTGCGGCCTTCCGCGATGACGGCGAGCGCGTCCTCGGTTTCGCCCACACCGTCGGCAAAGCTACCGGAACTTGCGCCGACGCCGCGAAAGTTGAAACGGATGGTCGGCGCGCGCAATTCCTGAAAGCTGCGCGCCAGCGTGTGGACCACCTTGTTCTGCAGCGTGCCGCCGAAGAGCGGATGAGGATGGCAGATGACCCCGAAGGATTTGGGAGGCGCAGGGCCCGGCGTCTCGAGCAGAGCTTCGATGGCGCCTGCGGGTCCTGCTACGCTCGCGCGCAGGACGGATGCGACCGGCCTATTCGATTCCAAGCAGCTCAATGTCGAATAAGAGTGTGGCGCCCGGCGGAATGACCCCGCCCGCGCCGCGCTGCCCGTAGCCCAGGGCGGGCGGAATGACGAGCCGGCGCTGTCCGCCGACCGCCATGCCGGCCACACCCTGATCCCAGCCCTTGATCACCTCTCCAGCGCCGACGCGGAAGCGAAAGGGCTCATTGCGTTCCCGGGAGCTATCGAATTTCTGGCCCTTGTTGCCGTCCGCATCTTTGGCGAAGAGCCAGCCGGTGTAGTGCACCACGGCGGTCTGTCCGGATTTGATCGGGTTGCCGCTGCCGGTCTTGATGTCGGTCATGGTGAGCTCGCTGCTGCCTCGTGCACGCCCGCGAGCCGGACCAGCAGGCGATTCAGCCGCTGCACGTACTCAGCCGGGTTCGCGAGCTGCCCGCCCTCGGCGAGCGCCGCCTGATCGTAAAGCAGTTCCGCCAACTGCGCGAATTGCCCGGCATCCTTCTCGCCGTCCAGGTACTTCACGATCGGATGCGTCACGTTGAGCTCGAGCACGGGCTTGGATTCGGGCGCCTTCTGTCCGGCCGCGGCCAGCACGCGCCGCATGGTCGTGCGCAGGTCGTGCTCACCGAGCACGAGGACGGCGGGTGAGTCGGTGAGGCGCGTGCTCGGTCGCACCTCGAGCACGCGCTCGCCGAGGGCATCCTTCACTCGCTTCAGGAGACCCTTGCTCTCCTTCAAGGCCGCATCCGCATCATGCTTATCCGCCTCGCTCGCAAGCGGCCCCAACTCCAGATCCCCGCGCGCGGCATCCTTGAAGCGCTTGCCCTCGAAGGCCTCCACCTGCCCCATGATCCATTCGTCGATGCGGTCGGCGAGGAGCAGCACTTCGATGCCGCGCGTCTTCAGGCGCTCGATGTAGGGACTCGCGCGCGCCGCCTCGATGCTCTCGGCGATCAGAAAGTAGATGCGCTCCTGGCCGGGCTTCAAGCGCTCGATATAGCGCGCGAGACTCACGGTCGGCTCATTGTTCGACTCGTGTGTGCTCGCAAAGCGCAAGAGCGGCAGGAGCTTGTCGCGGTTGGCCGGGTCTTCCGCAACGCCCTCCTTCAGGACCGCGCCGAATTCCTTCCAAAACGTCTGGTACTTCTCCGGATCGTCCTGCGCCAGGCGCGCGAGCATGTCGAGCACGCGCTTCGTCAAACCGCTCTTGATGGCTTCGACCTCTTCGTCCTGCTGCAGCAGCTCGCGNNAGCGGCAAAAACTGCTCGGCGTCGTCCATGATGAAGACGCGCTTGACGTAGAGCTTAAGTCCACGCGCGGCGTCTCTCTGCATGAGGTCAAAAGGAGCGCGCGCCGGCACATACAGCAGGCTCGTGTATTCGCGCTTGCCCTCGACCCGGTTGTGGCTCCACGCGAGCGGTGCCGTGAAATCATGCGCGATGTGCTTATAAAACTCGCCGTATTCCTCGTCGGTGATTTCGGTGCGTGGCCGCGCCCACAGGGCCTTTGCCTGATTGACGACCTCGTAGTCGAGGGACGCCGCGCCCGTCTTCTTCATCAGGACCGGAAAGCCGATGTGATCGGAGTAGCGGCGGATGAGAGAGCGCAGCCGATAATCTTCCGCGAACTCTTTGGCGTCGCTTTTCAAATGCAGGATGACGCACGTTCCGCGCTCGGCGCGCGTGATCGCCTCCACGGTGAATTCGCCGTCAGCGCCTGATTCCCAGCGCACTGCGGCCTCTTCGGGCACGCCTGCCTTGCGCGTCAGGACCTCGACGCGCTCGGCGACGATGAAGGCGGAATAGAAGCCGACACCGAACTGGCCGATGAGCTGGGAATCCTTCTGCTGATCCCCGGAGAGCGCCCGGAAGAATTCCGCCGTGCCGGATTTGGCGATGGTGCCCAAATGCGCGATGGCCTCCTCCCGAGTCATGCCGATGCCGTTGTCACGGATCGTGAGGGTCCCGGCGGTGGCGTCGGCATCCACCCAGATCGATAGCTCTGAGTCGGAGGCGAGGAGCGCAGGCTCTGCGATCGCCGCGAAGCGCAGCCGGTCATTCGCATCGGAGGCGTTCGAAATGAGCTCGCGGAGAAAGATCTCCCGGTTGCTGTACAGGGAGTGGATCATGAGCTTCATGAGCTCGCGCACTTCGGCCTGAAAGCCGTGCGTTTCTTTCTGCGTGTCCGCCATGGCGAAGAAATCCCGTGTGATCGCGCGTTTGCGCGATCTTGGGAGTCAACGGCGGATTTTCAAGCCGAAGCTTGAGTTTCTAGTCGTTCGGGTGCAGGCGCGTGCGGTAGCCGCCCCAGAAAGTCGCTGTAAGGCCGAGGAGCGCGGCGTTTACATGGGACTGCGGCACGAGGAACCAAAGTGCCAGCGCCGAGCTTGCGCTTAGGAGCGGCCCGGCGAGGACGGCGAACTCAGCGGCGGCCGAGGCGAGCAGATGCCGACCCGCACCCGTCCAGTCGTCGATCTCGTCCCACAGGAAAAGTAGAAATTCCATGTCAGAGCGACTCTACGGACTGCCCCCGGGATCAGGCGTGCTGGACCTCACACTCATCGCAAGGAGGCCATTCACCTTGCGGTGTCAGCGGGGCTGCGGGTAGGCTTGAAGCGCTCACGTAATACATAAGGTCACCATGCAACGCATCGTCGTCCTGAACCCAAAGGGCGGATCGGGCAAGACGACCATCGCGATCAACCTCGCGAGCTATCTCGCATCACGAGCCCACAAGCCTGTCCTCATGGATCTGGATCCGCAGGGTTCCTCCTTTCGCTGGGTCCGCAAACGCCGCACTCACCAAGCCCCAGTCCAGGTGGTGGCGGCGTACGAGAACGACGGCCGCACGACACGCAGCTTTCAGCTGCGCGTGCCCGCGAGCGCAACCCACGTCATTGTCGACACGCCCGCAGCGCTTGAAGCGCCAGAGCTGCCCGACATCACCCGCGGCGCCGACAAGATCCTGGTTCCGGTGCTGCCGTCGGATATCGACATTCACGCCTGCTCGCGTTGCATCCGCGATCTTCTTCTGGTGGCCAAGGTGCGCCGCGAGGATGATCGCATCGGCGTCATCGCCAATCGCGTCCGCAAGAACACGCTCGGCTACCAGACGCTCATCCGCTTTCTGCAAACGCTCGGGATCCCGATCGTCGCCACGATCCGCGACTCACAAAACTATGTGCGCGCCGCCGAGCTCGGCATCGGTGTGCATGAGATGAAGAGCTATATTGCGCGTGAAGACGTGGAGCATTGGCTGCCGCTCATCGAGTGGCTCGACAGGCCAAAGACGCGCAGTGAAGAGCCGGGAACGATTGCGCCCGCCGCCGCCATCGCCTGAAGGCGCGCAGACTCAATTAAGAACTATTTCTTCTCGTCGTCCCAGGTGGTGCGCATGCGGTCGGCCCAGTTCTTGTAGTTCGCCCACGAATACAGGTTCTGAGTGATCGCGGAATGGCGCGCGCGCGCGCGCTGGGTGCGGTCGAGCCAGTTCGTATAGGTATCCGGTGCGGCCGGCGGGAAGACCTGTGCCGCGTCGGCTCTGGGGACCGCTGGTTTCACGGGCGCGGCGGGAAAGCGCTCCCTGTTTGATGAACTCATTATCCGCTCCTGAATATGCTCGTTATGGAGACTAACGGCTTCGTCGAGCACGCCGCAGGAACTGGTTCACGGGCTTGCGGCGCTCGCGCGTTATGTCAGGCGACGAGGCGATAGCAGGGGCGGTAGATCGTGCCCGGAAGCTTCATGCGCCGTTGCGCGACGAAGGCCGACAGCAGGTCATCAAGCAGCGCCATCACCGCAGGATCGCCGGCAAGCTCATAGGGCCCCAAGCGTTCGATGGCGCTGATGCCGTATTCCTTCACGTTGCCCGTCACGATGCCGGAGAAGGCGCGGCGCAGGTCCGCGGCGAGGCGGTGCATGGGTTGATCCCGGTTGAGCGCGAGCGCGCGCATGGAGGCGTGCGTGACCTCAAACGGCCGTTGGAACTCAGGGGCGACCGACAGCAGCCAGTTGAAGTTGTACGAGTCGTTATGCTTCTTGCGATACAGGCGCACGGTGTCCATGCCGCGCGCGAGATGCCGCGCAACTTCCGCCGGATTGCCCGTGATCACCGTGAAGCGCTCGAGCGCTTCCCTGCCCAGGGTGCCGCGAATGAACCGGGCGATGTGCTCGAAGTAGGCGGCGCTCTCGCTCGGGCCGGTGAGCACCACCGGCAAAGGCTGCGCGGCGTTGGCGGGGTCGAGCAGGATGCCGGCCAGGTACAGGATTTCCTCGGCCGTGCCTGCTCCTCCTGGGAACACCACGATGCCGTGCGCCAGGCGCACGAACGCCTCGAGGCGCTTTTCGATGTCCGGCATGATCACGAGCTGACTTACGATCGGGTTCGGCGGCTCCGCGGCGATGATGCCCGGCTCAGTGATGCCGAGGTAGCGGCCGCGCGTAATACGCTGCTTCGCGTGCCCGATGGTGGCGCCCTTCATCGGCCCTTTCATCGCGCCGGGTCCGCAGCCCGTGCACACATCAAGCCCGCGCAGGCCCATCTCGTAGCCGACTTTTTTCGTGTACTCATACTCCTCGCGGCTGATGGAATGCCCTCCCCAGCAGACGACGAGATTCGGCGGGCGCTTCACTTCCAAGAGGCGCGCGTTGCGCAGGATTTGAAATACGGCGTTCGTCACGCAGGTGGAATCATTGAGGTCGAAGCGGCCGCTCGCCATGATCTCGTTCGAGATATAGACGACGTCGCGCAGCACGGCGAATAAGTGCTCTTTGATGCCGACAATCATCTCGCCGTCGACGAACGCGGAGGCCGGCGCGTTCTTCAACTCAAGCTTGATGCCCCAGGCGTGACGGACGATCTGGATCTCAAAGTCGCGGTGGCGGGCGAAGATCTCTTTGGCGTTGTCGGTATCGGCGCCGCTGTTCAAAACTGCGAGAGCGCACTGGCGAAACAACGCGTACAGGCCGCCGTGGCTGGAGTCGAGGAGTTTGCCGATCTCATCCTGCGAGAGATTTTCGAGGCTGCCGCGCGGGCCGACGCGGGCGTCGACAAACTCCGGCATGACAACGGTGGCTTCCACGCGCGTCCCTGCATCGACGGCGCGCATTAAGGGCGAATGTCGATCGGAGTGTTATCCGGCGTCAGGAGCCAGATCTCGACCATGTCGGCATTGGTGACGGCGATGCAGCCATCGGTCCAGTCGTGACTCTCGTAGTACTGCGGCGGGTGCTTGAGAGTATTGGGCAGGCCGTGAATCATGATGCTGCCGCCGGTGGGCCAGTGATTGCGATGAGCCAAAGCAAGATCCGCATCGTTCGGATACGACACCTGGATGGACAGGAAGAAGTCGCTGCGTGCATTGCGGCGCGCCAGATAGTACGTGCCTTCGGGCGTGCGGAAGTCGCCCGAGCGTTGCTTCTGTCCGATCGGGTTCAAACCCAGAGCGACGTGATAGGAGCGGAGCACACCATAGCCGCGCATGAGGTCGAGACGTCGCTCGGCCTTGTGAACCACAATACGATCGGCCATCGGCAGCGTCTCGTTCGAGCGGATCATGACGCGCGTCAGTTCGGGCGGTGCACCCCCGTACGCGCCCGTGATGAGAATGCTTGCGGCGAGAAAGCTGACGAGAAGGCGCAAGGGGGATATCATCTTCAAATTAAACAAGCACTTGCATAACTATCTGGGATTATAAGCGCTCCGGGGGGCACAGGCGATGTGCATCCATCACAGCCCTCTTCCTATAATCATGACTGCCCATCGAGACACGCGCGTGAATCGGAACCACTTCGCAAATATTTTTCTCCTGCTGCTTTGCGCCTGCGCAACCCCTCCAGCCCCCGCCGTCCATGACAAGCTCGACTCGAAGACGGGGGCCACCGTGAGCGTGCTGCCCGAGCCGGTGGAGTTATTGACCTCGGGATACATCGGCGTCCACACCGGAGCGTTTGCCTACCTTGGGCCGTTTGAGCTTGATCAGATGGGCGCGCGCACTTTGTACCTGTGGGTGTTGCTGCCCCATGATGTTTCTGCATCCGTGGCTCCCGTCATTCATTGCGATGACGCCCCGGTGACGCTGCCTCTGCAGCCCGCCGGCCCGGGCAATATGGGACTTGCCGAGCCGCCGTATGCCCCGCCCGATCCCTGGGGCGCGCAGTGGTACTTCGCGCTGGATGACCCAACGCTTGCGTGTTTCGCGCGCGCACACCGCATCAGCCTCGACATACCGAACGCTCGCGGGGAACTGATGCGCTTCACGGCCGAGAGCGCCAAGGATGTTGCGGGTTTTCCTGTGCTCGAGACCTTCGCCGAGCGCCGCGGAACCAAGGGCCTCTAGCCCCCCGCGGAGCTCACCTCTTCTATCCTGGGCACGACGATCTGGGTCCCCGGACGCATCTCGGCAAGATCAAGGTCGGGGTTGTACTGCTGCAGTAGCCACAACGGCAGATCCGCGTTGTGCTGCATCACCGTCCAACCCGAGTCGCCGCGACGCGCAAGATAGATCTCGGTGCCGACGATGCGGTGCGCTGCGAAGTAGCTCGCCTGTTCCGTGCGATGGTATTCACGGCGCTTCTGCTCGAAGTCTTCGCGCGACACTTTCACAAACTCCAGCTTGATCTTGTGTCCGATCAACACCGGCTTCTTGAAGGTCAGATGATTGACCGTGCGCAATCGTGCGGCGCTAGTGTCGAGCCAGTCGGCGTAATGCCCCAAGGTCTCCTCCGCCGCCACTTTGATGGTGTCGTCTTTGGCGATCGAATAGTCGGTGGGATCCGGACTGACTGATACTTCGATGCCAGGGCCGAGCGCGGGACTCAGGGCTTCAGCCTGCGCCGCCGATACCGGCTCGGCGCGCGCGGCAGGCCGGCCTACCTTGGCAATTTGTTCGGCGTCCTCGTCGCTCTCAAGCTTGGCGGCCTCGACCGCAATGGCTCCCGTCGGGTGGTTCGATGATGTGACGGCAGGCGCGGCTGCAGGAGCCGGCGGCTTAGCTGCAGGAATCGCCGCAACCCGTACTGCGGGTGGTGCTGCGCTTGGAGCCGGAGGCGCCGCGGCGGCCGTCGCCGGCGGGGGCACCGGCGCCGGTGCGTTCACCGGGGCGGCCGGACTCACTTTGGCGGCTTGCGCTGGCGCGGCAGCCTCGGTCTGTGCAACCAGCGTAACCGTTGGCTGCGTCGATGGCACCACGAGCGAACGACCCGGGCGCAGTTTGGCGTTCGGCGTTATGCCGTTCAGTTGCGAGAGTTCCTGAGTGGTGACGTTGTAGCGTGCGGCGATCATTGCCAGCGACTCGGCGCGCTGCACGCGGTAGCGGCGCGGCTCGAGCTGCGCGGCGTAGAGCTCGTGCGGCGAGAGGCGCAGGCTCAACTCCTCGGTGGTCCACTTCTCGCCCCCGAGCGGCAGGCGCAGACGGTAGCCCTTGGGCACATGGCGCTGGCCGTTCCACACCGCAGGCAGAAGCGAAGGATTGAGTGCCTGCAGGCGCTCCTGATCAATCTTCAGCGTACGCTCAAGCGCCGCGAGCGGCACGAAGGCGGGCACGACCACTTCTTGGAACTTGAGCTCGTGGTTGGAGTCGATGTTGCCGAAATACTTCTCGGGGTTGTGATCGATCTCGAGCGCCGCGAGGAATGACACGTAGAAGTTTCGCGACGCGAAGCCGAACGTGCGGCCCTTGTAGTTGCGCAAGATCGTCACGATGTCGTCCGTGCCGAGGGTCTCCTTCGCGCGCCGCACGCCTTCGGCGCCGTGATTGTAGGCCGTCAGTGCCAAAGGCCACGTGCCTAACAAATGATAGTTGTAAGCCAGGAGCTGAGCGGCCGCTTGCGTCGAGCGAAATGGATCCAGGCGATCGTCCACAGAGCTGTCGATATGCAGGTAGCGCCTCCCGGTCGAGCGCATGAACTGCCACAACCCCGCCGCGCCGACTTTGGAATAGGCGGCAGGATTGAACGAGGACTCCACGTGCGGCAGCACGGCGAGTTCTGCGGGCAAGCCCATGTTGGCGAGCGTCTCGGCGATGTGCGCCTCCCACGCACCGGAGCGCCGGAGGCCTTCGCGAAAGCGGTCTGACTGCCCGAGTTGAAATCGGATGTGGTCGGTGGCCTCAAGGAGGCGCTGAGGTGCGGCCTCGGGGCCCCACATGTCGCGGATGTGCTGATCCTCGGCGGAGAGAGGTCCGTTCACGCCCGCAATGCGCCGCAGAATTTCTGCGTAATGATCGCGCGCCGCCTCGACAGTCTTCTGCCGCTCGTGAGGTAAAGAATTCGGAGCAAAGTGCAGCGTCTCGTAAACGACGGCGAGGTTCTGGTCGTCGTGAATGAATCCGGAATTGGTGTCGATCTCCGAATAGACGCGCACCCAAAACTGTACGTCATGCTCAAGCTCCGGCGGACGCGGCATGGGATTGTCCGCGCCGAGCGCAGGTGCCACTGCGACCCATAGGAATAGAGCGCCGGCCAGGATTAAGTCCGCGCCTCGGGCTCTCAAGCGCCGTAGTGAGGGTGTCGGATTCATTTACAGAGTAGCGACTTTAACATTCAGTGTGCATTCAATGGCTTGTGCGCAGCCTGCGGCGGGCTGGCCGCGCACCGGGCGATTGCTGTCGATTATCCTGACGAAACAAGAATTTGACCCCTGCGGAAGGATGTCTGCGCCGAGGGCGAAGGGTCGCATAACGGGCGTCGTGTCACAGTTGAACCGCGTCGCAGACAGCACATGTCACATCGGGCGGCTCTATGCCGCCCCTTGGCATAGGCGTTGCAATATCCAATACATCGGGCCCAAACGGCCCAATGCGGAAGGAAGGCTAGCGGTTTCGACAACAAAAATTGCCGGTTGATGCGGCCCTCCACCCGCAGACAGTCGGCGCGTCGGATAACTATAACAACATCTCTTTACGCACGAGCAACTTCAGCCCCGCACCCGCGGGGCTTTTTTGCGCCTTTCAGCCGCACTTGGAGTCGCCGCAGTTGAGGCAGGTCATGCAGTTGTCCATCATGACAACCGCCGCAGTGCTGCACTTCGCGCACAACTGCGCACCATCCGGGAAGTGCGACTTCGCAAACGCATCGGCCTGCTTGGCGCGCGCCTCAAATTCGGCGCGCTTCTCATCGATGAGCTTCTGCTGGTGCTCATCCAGCACCGGTTTTCTCAGCAGACCGATGCTCTGCAGATGCCGTTCGATCACGTAGCCAAGCTCGGCGATGATCGACGGCATGAACTTCCCGCCGGGCTGCCAGTAGCCGCCGCGCGGATCAAACACGGCCTTGAGCTCATCAACCAGGAAGGTGACGTCGCCACCTTTTCTGAACACCGCCGAGATGATGCGCGTCAGCGCCACGATCCATTGGAAATGGTCGAGATTCTTCGAGTTGACGAATATCTCGAAGGGGCGGCGCTGCTCGTACTTCGTGCCCTCGTTGAGCACAATGTCGTTGATCGTGACGTACATCGCGTGATCGGACACGGGCGTCTTGATCTTGTACGTCGAGCCGATGAGGACGTCCGGTCGCTCGACCTTCTCGTGCATCCGCACGACTTTCGCAGTACGGCCGTTCTTGTCCTGGAACTCGTCCGGATCGGCAACGAGGACAGGTTTGACGTCCGCGAGTTTCTCATCCGGCTTCTGGACGTTGTATTTGACGATCTTCTTCGCAATCTTGATGGTCATAACCTTGATTTCCTGAATGTCTACGAGCAGCGACCTAATCGTAAATCCCAACTTACGTAAGTGATTGATTTAATTCAATATCTACCAAAATACCCTTCCTTGAGCGAGTCAAAAAGATTTGCTGCTGTGTGCATCTCGCCGTCGTAGTCAATTTCCTCATCACCGCGCGCCTCGATGACCGTGCCATCCTCGAGCGTAAATTTATAGACCGTATTCTTGAGGTCCTGTTCCTTCACGAGGACACCCTGGAAAGCCTCGGGGTTGAAGCGAAAGGTCGTGCAACCCTTTAGGCCCTGCTCATAGGCGTACATATAAATGTCTTTGAACTTCTCGTACGGGAAGTCCGTGGGCACATTCGCCGTCTTTGAGATTGACGAATCCACCCACTTCTGCGCGGCGGCCTGGATATCAACGTGTTGATTCGGAGTCACGTCGTCGGCTGCGATGAAGTAATCCGGCAGCTTTTCGGCAGCCTGATCGGATGCGGGCTTCGCCTTCGGATTAACGAACTCGCGATAAGCCAGGAGCTCGAAGGAACAGACTTCAACCTTTTCCTTCGATTTCTTGCCATCGCGGATAACGTTGCGGAAGTAGTGGTGAGCAAACGATGGCTCGATGCCGTTTGACGCGTTGTTCGCCAGCGAAAGCGAAATGGTCCCGGTCGGCGCAATCGACGTGTGATGCGTAAAACGCGCGCCAACTTCAGCAAGTTCATGCACAAGCTTGGGGGCGACCTCCGCAATGCGCTGCATGTAGCGGCTGTACTTAGCATGCAGCAGGCGCCCTGCGATCTTCGCGCCCGGCTTCCACCCATCGCGCGTCATGTCAGGTCGCTTGCGCAGCATCTCCTTGGTAACGATGAACTCCTCGTTCATGATCGGCGCAGGTCCCTTCTCGCGCGCCAACTCCAAAGCCGCCTCCCAACCCGCCACTGCCATTTCACGTGAGACGTCCTCGGTGAACTTGACCGACTCTGGCGAGCCGTACTTCATGCCGAGGAGGGTGATCGTGCTGCCGAGCCCCAAGTAGCCCATGCCATGGCGGCGCTTGCGCATGATCTCAACGCGCTGCTGCGCCAGCGGCAGTCCATTGATCTCAACGACATTGTCGAGGAGGCGAGTGAACACCTTCACAACATCACGATATTCGGCCCAATCGAATTCTGCGAATTCGCTGAACGGGTGGCGTACGAACTTTGTGAGATTCACTGAACCTAGGAGGCAAGCGCCATATTCCGGTAACGCCTGCTCGCCACATTGCCCCGTCACGAGACCGTTAAAAATAACGGTGTTGCCATCTTCCTGCGTCGTGTCGAAGACGGATTCACGACCGACATGAGTAATCTCGGCAATTCGGCTCGTGAAGCGCTGCGACTTCTTCAGCGCCTTTGTTTCGGCCCAAGCGCGATATTTGGCGTTCTTGACGTCAGTCATGAAACCGATTTCCGCCATGAAGTATTCGCGCGACTCGCCATCAATGATGAGCTCATAGTCTGCGCTGCACGCATATTCGCGATGACCCCCCTTGCCGTCAGGCAGGACCCGGTTGCCGGCGGCGCGGCGCTTTAATACGCGGCAGAACACGCCGAAGTTGGCGAGAAGAATCTGAATGTCCCTGAGCAGGGACGGATGACTGGACGCAAGGCGTACGGAACAGCTGGTCGCGTCCTGGCCAGAGATATTTACCGTGCCGTCCGTCTGAAACAACGCGCGCAAATATCCCTTGACGCACTCCTCATTGCCTCGCCAGACAATCTCCGGCACCTGCAGTTTGGTTTTCGCGGTGAAGCCGTACTGTTCGAGCACTCGGGCGAGTATCACGGAACTAATCGCAATGAGATTGCGTTCAGGTACTGCGACCGCACTCACGCGGTAGGTCCTGCGATTGTGCGAGTACCCTGCTATCAACGTATTGATGTACGCGACGATTGCAGCGGCGTAATCGCGGTCTTGTCCCCAGAGGTTGACCACCGCCTTCTGCTCATTCTTGTCGGTATTGGTTATATGTCCGTCGCCCGTCAATAAGCCGAGCAATTGACCAAGGTCAGCATCGCCACAGCCGCCGAACTGTCCCTTGCCGGATTGGATCAGCAGTTCATCGTCCAGCTGCAGATCCTTCAGCTTGATCTTTCCGCGCGCAGTGTAGAAGTCGTGCCACTCGGTCGCCTTAATCTCATAGCCGTCCTTGGTCACGACGCGATAGACGTCGGCAGAGGCAGAGGTCCTGAATACAGGGACCGCGGGACGCACGGTAACGCCGCGCTCGGGTTCACCGAGGGCGCGCCGGTCGACGGTGACCTGCAGATCCACACGCGCGTCATACAAATCACCGATCTTCACCATGCCGTAGCGCGTTGCAAGACGCGTATCCGCTGTTACACATGGGTTCGTCGCGCGAATGTTTTCGCACCACCAGTTATTGTTCATCTCGTTGACGCGGTCGATGAGAATGAAGCCCGGCTCGGCGAAGTCATACGTGGATGTCATGATGAGATCCCACATACGCCGCGCCGGAAGCGTCTTATAGATTTTGCACGCAACCAGTCCTTCGTCGTTGACCACGTAGTCCTCGTGAATCTCCCACTCTCTCCACAGGAACTTGCTGGCGTCCGTCAGATCGAGCTTTTCCGCATCGTATTCCTTAAGCGTGATCGGAAAAGCAAGCTGCCACTCGCGATCCTCGCGGACGCTTTGAATGAACTCATCGGTGACAAGCAGAGAGAGATTAAATTGCCGCAGGCGGCCGCTCTCGCGCTTGGCGCGAATGAATTCCATTGCATCGGGATGGCCGACGTCGAACGTGCCCATCTGCGCGCCGCGGCGGCCGCCCGCGGAGGACACGGTGAAGCACATCTTGTCGAAAATATCCATGAACGACAGCGGGCCCGACGTGTACGCACCCGCGCCCGTGACGTACGCGCCCCGTGGGCGCAGCGTTGAAAAACAATAGCCGATTCCGCTTCCGACCTTGAGCGTAAGACCTGCCTCATGGACCTTTTGCAGAATGTCATCCATCGAGTCACGGATCGTTCCCGACACGGTGCAATTGATAGTCGAAGTCGCAGGCTTATGATCGAGCGCGCCGGCGTTCGACGTGACGCGGCCCGCAGGAATTGCGCCGCGCCTGAGCGCCCAAAGAAAGCGATCATGCCAGTGCTCGCGCAGATCTTCCTTCTCAACGTCGGCAAGCGCTCTTGCAACCCGCTGATAAGTGTCGTCCATCGTTTTATCGATGGGCGTGCCATCTTTCGCCGTGAGGCGATATTTCTTATCCCAAATATCGAGCGATGCTTCCTGGAAAGGAACGGCTTCGATGTCTTTTGGTTCGAGTTTCATGACGGTGTTCATGAATCCGTGGCACTCCAAATATTGTGCTGCCGACAACGGATCACGGGAAAGCGCGCGGACAAAAACCGCGCAAACGACTGGCCGAACAGCGGTAGCCAAAAGGCTGCTGTCAGACAGCCGGTTCCCCCGAAAGACCTACCCCCCGAGCGCCGACCTTGATCGCATGAAGCAACACAAGATCTTGTGTCGGGGGAGGAAGACTAATGACGTGTCATAGTTCCGTCAAGATTGACTGTTGGTTACTTTAGGGTCAAAAATTAATAAATAATTCATTATGTTAGAACGTAATGCGCCGTACAACCGAGATAGTTTTTGCAGTGTTTTTACATAAGGACCCTCTCCAGGGTGCCCCAAGATCTTGTGCCCAGGCCATGCACAGCTTGCGCACAGGTTGTTCGATATTTATCCGTCGTCGCGTGCCCTTGAATCCCGCGCTCATGGCCGCAGAAAGTAGTCCATTCACGCACTTTGCGTTTTATTGGAGACTTGACATGACGATCGTCCATTACGAGCCGTGGAGGCTCTTCAATCGATTCCAGCGCGACCTCACGCGTGTGTTCAATGAGGATGCCTCGGCATCCGAGGCGGCAAACTCCTCTGACGTCACCTGGCTTCCGGTCGTGGACGTGCACGAAGAGGCCGAGCGTTTTGTGGTCCGTGCCGACCTGCCAGGCGTGGAGCCGAAAGACGTCGAAATCACCGCGGAAAAAGGCGTTCTCACCATACGCGGCCAGCGCCATGCGCAGAAGAGCGACAGCGCGAATGGCTACGAGCGCGTTGAGCGCGTCTCCGGAGCTTTTCTGCGCCGCTTCTCTCTGCCTGAGAGCGCCGAAACAGCCGCCATCAAGGCAAAGCAGTCAAACGGCGTATTAGAGATCACGATACCGAAGTCGCCGCAGGTTCAGCCGCAGCGCATTTCGGTCGAAGCGGCCTAATCCCGTAGGGGTTCAGCCGCAGCGCATTTCGGTCGAAGCGGCCTAATCCCGTAGGGCAATCGGGAGGAGCAGGCAACCGCCTGCTCCTCTTTTCTATTTAAATCGCGTCGGGCGCGGCTCCGCGCTTAGAATCAATCCGTGCCGCAACTCCGCCAAGCCTACGCCCCGATATCCGTTGCTGCAGCCCTTTGGCTCGCTGCGGTATCGAGCGCGACAGCCGCTCTGCCGGCAGCGCTCGCCGAAACCCACACGCTGTCGCTCGCGCCGATGATCAAGCGCGTCTCGCCGGCGGTCGTGAATATAGCCACGCGCGGCACCGTCAGCGAAACCGGCCCGCAGAATCCTCTCTCCGAGGACCCCTTCTTTCGTCGTTTCTTCAATACACCGCCGGACNNGTGACGTTGCAGGATGGCCGCGATGTTGAGGCTGAGATCGTCGGCCGTGACGCACCCTCGGATGTCGCGGTGCTGAAAGTGAAGGCCGACGGCCTCACGCAGATCCCTCTGGGGGATTCGGCACTGATGGAAGTCGGCGACTTCGTCGTCGCAATCGGCAATCCCTTTGGCCTGCAGCACACCGTAACATCCGGAATCATCAGCGGACTGTCGCGCTCCGGAATCAACCCGGACGGATATGAGGACTTCATCCAGACGGACGCATCCATCAACCCCGGGAATTCTGGCGGTGCGCTCGTCAATCTAAAAGGCGAACTGATCGGTATCAACACCGCCATCCTCTCCAAGAGTGGCGGTAATATCGGCATCGGCTTCGCGATTCCCATCAACATGGTCAAGAACGTGATGGACCAGCTGTTGAAGTTCGGCGCGGTCAAGCGCGGCGTGCTGGGAGTCAACATTTACACACTGACGCCGGACATCGCCCGCTCGCTGGGCCTGGCGAAGGTGCGCGGGGCACTCGTATCCGAGGTCGTCGGCGGGTCAGCCGCCGAAAAAGCCGGTGTGCACGCCGGCGACGTCATCATCGCGGTCAACGGTCAGAGCGTAAAATCGAATGCTGAACTGCGCAACGTCATCGGCCTGCTACGCGTCGGGGACAAGGTCGACATCGGACTCGTGCGCGACGGCAATCCGCAACGCGTAACCGCGATCATCACAGCGGTCGCAACCCCTCCTGCCGTCGCATCCCCCGTGCACGCAGCGGCGGTGACCGCCCCACACGGCTTTGATGGCGCAAACATGACGGATGCGCCGGAGGCTGCGGGTGCGCTCGTCACGAGCGTAGAGCCCGCCAGCCCCGCGGCACTGCAGGGTCTGCAGGAAAACGACATCATCGTCCGCGTCAATCGCGACCGCGTCACCAATGTCGAGCAATTGCGCGCGCACACGAAAAGCACGACCTCACTGGTCATCGAGGTGCGGCGCGGCAAGGCGAACTTGCTGATTCCCCTGCGCTGACTTTACGCACAATTCCCGATGACGCTGCACTTGCGGCTTGCGCGCAAGAGCGCGCACGGCGGCGTAAAAACGCGGCAGATCCCCATCCTTGCGGGCAAGCAGGCGCTCAAACCCGGGCACGCAATCGAAATAGGTCGCGACCGACGCCAATTGCGCATTGTTGAGGCCGGCATCGATCCATTCCTCGTAGCCCGAGGACACCCCCTGGCGGCGCGCAAGATCGCGCATGTCCTGCGCGAGCGCTTCGAACTGCTCTCTCTTGCGCTCACGCATCACCTCAGAGGGAAGCTTCGATGCGTACAGACGCGCAAGCTCGGCGCGTCGATCCGTGAAGAGGGTGTTAAATGCAAACTCGCGAGCGCGCTCTGCCTGATATTCAGTCAGCTCTTCCTCGCGTCCGGTGAATTCGAGCCAGCGCGCAAGTCCCGTCTCCTCCACAGTCACGGCAAAAGCCTCGTTGAATTCGGAATCATCCTCGGCATAGATCAGCTGGTGCGCAAGCTCGTGGAAAATGATTGCCGCGAGCTCCCGATCCCCATAGATGAGCATTGTGTTGAGCACCGGATCGGCGAAGCGCCCCAGGGTTGAATAGGCCGGAACCCCCTCGACGATGACATCGAAGCCGCGCTTGCGCAGCGTCCGTCCGAAAGCCTCCGCGTGCCTTTCGGCAAAGTAGCCGCGATACGCCACACAGCCGGCAATGGGGAAACACCAGCGCATGGGCTCGACGGAGAATTCAGGTGTGGCGACCACGTTCCAGACGACGAAGGCACGCTGCAGATCGGCGTAGGAGCGATAGCTCTTGTTATCGGGAAGCCCAAGCTTGCGCGACGCGAAGTCCCGCGCATCCCGCACGGCAGCCAATCGGGAGCGAAGCGGCGGCTGCGTGCGCGCATCGGAGATCACGACTTCGATCGGCCGCCGGTCGTGCAGCACCTCCCATTGTCCGCGGGCGGCCTGCGCGATATACATCGTGCCGCAGGCCGGCAACAGCGCGAGCGCGCAGTTCGCGAGTAGGAGCCGCACGGCAAAGAGGCCCGGCATCGGGGACGCGGTCCTCGACGTGCGTGTGTGAGCGAAACTCTCGGTTAACATTGCGCGCATGCAAGTCTACTTGGTCGGCGGTGCCGTCCGTGATCAGCTCCTCGGGATTCCCGCGCGCGAGCGCGACTGGGTAGTCGTCGGCGCGCGCCCTGAGGATCTTGAGAAGCTCGGCTACGTCGCGGTCGGGCGCGAGTTTCCCGTCTTCCTGCACCCGCAGACGAAAGAGGAATACGCGCTCGCACGCCTGGAATCCAAAGTCGCTCCCGGTTACCGCGGCTTTCACACCCGCTTCTCCCCCGATGTGACGCTGCAGGAGGATCTGCGCAGGCGCGATCTTACGATCAACGCCATCGCGCAAAGTGCCAGCGGTGAGCTCATCGATCCGTATGGCGGCGCGGATGACCTCAAGAAAGGCATCTTGCGCCACGTCTCGGAAGCCTTCGTCGAGGACCCAGTGCGTGTGCTGCGTGTGGCGCGGTTCGCCGCACGATTCGGCGAGCGCGGATTTTCCGTGGCCCCTGAGACTCGCGCCCTCATGCAGGAAATGGTCAGGAGCGGGGAGATCAATGCGCTGGTACCGGAACGGGTCTGGCAGGAGACCGAGCGTGCGTTGGGTGAGGCACGCCCTGAGCTCTTCTTTCTCACCCTGCGCACCTGCGGTGCGCTGGACGTTATCTTTCCCGAGATCGCAGCGCTCTTCGGCGTGCCGCAACCCGCTCGCTGGCATCCGGAAATCGACACTGGCGTGCATGTGATGCTCGCCCTGCAATGCGCCGTGCGCTTGGGCGCCCCGACTCCCGTGCGCTTCGCGGTTCTCATGCACGACCTTGGGAAAGCCGCAACTCCGCGCAATCTTTGGCCGTCACATCACGGACATGAGGAAGCGGGAGTTGTTCTGATCGAAGCGCTCGCGGCGCGGCTGCGCGTGCCCAAAGAACATATCGAGCTTGCGATTTTGACGGCGCGTCACCACGGACTCGTGCACCGTGCACTGGAACTGAAGCCTGCGACCATCTTGGGACTCTTGGAAAAGACCGATGCCTGGCGACGCCCCGAACGGTTCCGGGCGCTGCTCCTGGCTTGCGAGGCCGATGCGCGCGGTAGAAGCGGACTCGAAGATCGCGCCTATCCGCAGGCCGACTTGCTACGCCAAGCTCAAGAGGCCACCGCCGCCGTGAGCCTTCTCGAGGAGGAGCGCCAAGGACTCATCGGGACCGCCATCAAAGAGAAGCTGCGCGAGAAGCGGCTCCACGTCCTGACGTCCATGGTGACTCGAAATCGAGATCTCGCTAAAGCGAATGCGCCAGATCCTGGAGCGTGAAGCCGCGCAGCGGGCTCTGCAAGCCTCGCGACAGCGCCATCACTTTGAAGGCCTCGCCCATCTCGGCAGGCAGCAGGAGCCGGCCGGCCTCTCCGGTGCGCCGCGCCCGCGTGAGGTCATCCGCATCGGCCAGCAAGAGCTCCTCGATGCCACTGCCGATCAGGAAGCCCGCCTGCGTCGTAAATCCGGAGAGATCAAGCCCCGCCGCCTCGCCAGCCTTCGCCACCCGCGTGAAGTCGACCCACGATGAGATGTCCTGCACGCCGACCAGGATCAAAGGATCATTGTGCGCGCGATGTTTGAAGTGGCAGCGCAAGGTGCCATCGATGCGTTGCGGGTGGTAGTACTGGGCGCGCGGCAGACCATAGTCAATCAGCAAGAGCGCGCCCTGCTCCAGACACTGGCGCACTCCGGCAATCCAGGGCTCGATCCGCCAGCACACTTCCGACCGATAGCCGTCAGCCAGTTGGAACTCGCGCACGAGTGGCTGCGCATAGCGCACGAGAAGTTCATCGGCGAAGGCTTCGCGCTCGATGAAGCCGCCATCCGCACCCATAGCGACACCGAGCGAGCGCACGCGCGTGTCGTGGACGACGAATCGCGCGCAGGGCAGCGCATCGAGAACTTCATTGGCCAGTATCACTCCGCGGATGGGCTCGTCCGGCAGCCGCGTGAGCCATACGAAACGCTGCCGGAGCATCTCGGGCAGCTGCTCAATGCGCGCGCGCTGCCGCGCGGCAAGATCAGCGCTCACCTCGAGGATCGCGTACCGATCCGGCAGCGCATCAAGGCCCGCCAGCTCCTCCATCACCGTCGCGGCCATGGTGCCGGTGCCCGCCGGCCTCACCTACGTGCCCGGCTCCGTCCGTCTTGAGGGGGGTGACGCGGTGACCTCGGGCAAGGCCACCGGGGAGTTGTGCACGACAACGGGCACGGGTTGCGACGCCATGATGTCGGGCAATTACTAGACGACCTACCCGTACATCGAAGTCGAACTCCCGTCCGCCGACCACGTGGCCGGGGGCGCTAACGTCACCATGCCGACGGTGACGGCGGAGTTCACCGCCACCGGGTCGGTCGGCACGGTCGAGCCGACAGACCTGACCGAGTTCAAGGTCAACACCAATGTCGAGCTTGCCGGCAATGTCACCTTCGACGGCTATCCGACGAACAGCGACAACGGAAGTGGAGACCCTCCGTACACGCCGCCCACGCCACTTTCGACAACCACCATCGCGGCGGCAGCGACGGCACCGGCCATCACCTCGTCGAGCAGCGCCACGTTCACCGAGGGCCATGCCGGCACCTTCACGGTGACCACCTCGGGCAACCCGGCCCCCTCGCTCTCCGAAACCGGATCCCTGCCCAGTGGGGTCACCTTCGCCGACAACGGTAACGGTACGGCCACGCTGGCGGGCACCCCGGCAGCGGAGACCCGCGGCTCCTACCCGATCACCATCGGGGC
>PLIX01000258.1 GCA_003140135.1 Gammaproteobacteria bacterium | reverse complement strand
TCGCGCACGTCGACGCCGTCGATCGTCACCCGGCCGTCGACCGCGTCGAAGAACCGCGGCACGAGGTTGGCAAGCGTGGTCTTGCCCGCGCCGCTGGGTCCCACCAGGGCGCACACCGTGCCCGCGGGTATTTCGGCGGACACGTCCCGGAGCACCGACTCGTCCGTCTTGTAGGCGAAGGTCACCCCATGGAACGCGACGTCGCCGCGCGCGCGCCCGAGCGCGCGGCTGCCGCCTGCGTCCTCGAGGGGCGTATCCAGGACCTCAAATACGCTGGCGCCGGCCGCAATGCCCTGCTGCAACGGCCCGAACACCTGCATGAGGCGCCGCAGGGGCGCGCTGATCAGCAGCAATCCTGCGAGGAAGGACAGGAAATCCGCGACCGGCATCGCATGGGAGAGAACCTGGCGGATCGCAAAGTACATGACTACGGCAAGCCCAATCGCGGCGATCAGCTGCACAATCGGCCCGCTGCTCGCCCGCGCGCCGACGAGGCGCATGTTGCTGTGGCGATTCTGCTCATTGACGACGTCAAACGCGCGTTGTTCGTAATCCTGCGCGTTGAAGACTCTGATCACGCGATGCCCTTCGATCGCCTCCTTGGCAACGCGCGTGACGTCGCCCATGGAGTTCTGGATGCGCGCACTGTAGCGACGAAACAGGCGGTTAACGCGCTGCAACAGAAACGAGATGAGCGGCGCGAGCGTAAGCGCGATCAGCGTCAACTGCCAGTCGAGGTAGAAGAGCCAGCCCAAGAGTCCCACGATCGTGAGCGAGTCGCGAATGAGCACGGTCACGGAATTTGTGGAGGCCTCCGCCACGAGCTCGACGTTGTACGTCATGCGCGAGAGCATCTGCGCCGATGACGCGCTGTCGTAGTACATCGCCGGCAGCCGCAGATAATGCGCAAACAACTCAGCGCGCATTGATTTGATGATCTGGCGGCCGACCCAGCCGGGAAAGTAGGTCGCGACGTAGTCGCCCACGCCGCGCAGGAAAAACAGCACGATGATTGCGACGGGAATGAACCACAACGCCTGCGGGTTGTGTTGGAAGAAAGTCGTATTCAGAAATTCGCGCACCAGCCACGCCGTAGAGGCGTCGGTCGCCGCGTACAAAGCCATGCCCAGGACGCCGA
Source organism: Gammaproteobacteria bacterium (assembly GCA_003140135.1). Lineage (GTDB taxonomy): Bacteria > Pseudomonadota > Gammaproteobacteria > Steroidobacterales > Steroidobacteraceae > PALSA-1196. Next base: position 2,062 of record PLIX01000258.1, on the reverse strand, counting down.
TGCCGAACATGCCCCAGTGCGGTGCGGCGTAACCCAGCAGCCGTCGATAGATGCGCCCGGCGCTGGGGCTGACGAGTACCGCGGCGGGCGCGCTGTCGTTCAAGGCTGACCCGGGGCGGCGGTTTTCACCGTGGCAATATTGATCTCGACGAAGCCGATACGGCCGAGCACGTCCATCGCCGTGATCACGGCCTGATGCGTGGCGCGCGCATCGGCGCGAATGGTGACCGGACCGCTGCGGTCGCTGCCCGCTTCCTTCAGGAGCGCGGCACGCAAGGTGTCGGGGCTTGCATTGATGAGCTCGTGCTCATTCACACGGTAGCCGCCGGCCTGCGTCACGGCGATCACGAGGGGTTCGCGCTTCGGATGAGCGACCGGCACATCGCCCGCGTGCGGCAAATGGATGCGCACGCGCCCTTCGTCGAGAAAAGTGGCCGACAACATGAAAAACACGACGAGCAGGAGCACGACGTCGATGAGCGAGACGACGTTGATCTCGGGCTCTTCCATGCGGCGCGGCTTCAGGTTCATGAGCGCGGCACCTGGTCGGTCGCACGGCGCACGTGCGGATGAGTCGCCTCAATCGCATCGGCGATGCGCACGGCATCCTTTTCCATCTCGACCACGATCCGCTCGACCCTGCCGCGCAGAAACCGATAGCTGATGAGCGCCGGGATCGCCACACACAGCCCCGCCGCGGTCGCGATCAGCGCCTCGGCGATGCCGCCTGAGAGCGCGCGCGGATCGCCCATGCCGCCGGCTTGGATGGCGTTGAAGGACTTGATGATGCCCGTCACGGTACCGAGAAGTCCGAGCAGCGGCGAGACGCCGGCGATGGTTCCGAGCGTGCTTAGAAAACGCTCGAGTTCATGCACGATGTGCCGCCCGGAGTCCTCCAAGCGCTCCATGATGACCTCGCGCGAGCGATGGCGGTTCCTGAGCGCGGTAGCCAGGAGCTTGCCGAGCGCCGAATTGTGCTCGAGTGCCGCAATGACCTTGTCATTGATCTGATTGGCCTCGATGAGCTGGCGGACCTTTTGCGTCAAATCCGGCGGAACGACGCGCTTGTCCTGCAAGGTCCACAGCCGCTCGAGGATGATCGCCGCAGCCCCGATGGAGCACAGGATGATCGGCCACATAAGCGGGCCACCAGCCCGCACGATTTCCCACATGCCGATACTCCATGCCTGCAGAGCCTCTTAGGAGGCGGCATCATACCGGAGAGGCAAGAGCGCTCAAGGCGCCCATGCCACACGCGCGCAACTTGCTGCTAGAGTCGGACGCACCCATGCCGCGCGAATTTTTCAAGCGATTCATGCCCTCGGCGAAGAGCCTCGAGGGCCGCTGGTTCCTGCGCCTGTTCGGCGCGCATAGCGCGCACCCGGGCTTATGGTCGCTGCAGCGCCGTGCCGTCACGGGCGCCTTCGGCGCAGGGCTTGCGATCTGCTTCGTGCCGTTGCCCGTACATCTGCCGCTCGCGGCGTTATGTGCCATCGTTTGGCGCCTGAACGTGCCGACGATCTTCGCGACCGTCTTCGTGGTGAATCCGCTCACCGCCCTGCCCATCTATTATGCGGCCTACCGCGTGGGCGCCGCGGCCCTGCACGAGTCGCCGCGCAGATTCGCCTTTCATCCGAGCTGGGAATGGCTGCAGCACGGTCTGGGCCCTGCCTGGAAGCCATTTCTGATCGGCTGTCTCATCTGTTCAATCGTTGCCGGATTCTCCGGGCGCATTGGACTTGAGCTCTTATGGCGCTCAAGCGTGCGCCGCCGCTACCGCACGCGCCGCAGCTGTTCAACGAGTTGACGGCGCGCCGGCGCTTTCACTCAGGACGCCTGCGTCGATCTCGAGTACGCGCTCCATGCGCGCGGCAAGACGCAGATCGTGGGTCACAACAATGAGACTGGTGCCGCGCTCGCGGTTGAGCTCAAGCATGAGCGCGAATACCTGTGCGGCATTGACCCCGTCGAGATTCCCGGTCGGCTCATCCGCCAGCACCACCCGGGGCTGGGTCACGAGCGCCCGGGCCACCGCGGCTCGCTGCCGCTCGCCGCCCGAGAG
>PLIX01000145.1 GCA_003140135.1 Gammaproteobacteria bacterium | reverse complement strand
CTCGCCGAGGGCGAAGTCGTCGGTCGCATTCTTGCGGTTGGAGATATACCAGGCGCTCAGATCACGCATCGCTGCTTCGGCGGCGCCGTTGGCTTCCTTGAACTGCGCCTGCAGCGCTGCATCCGTGATGCTCGCGAAAGCCTTGGCAACATCCTTATGGTAGAAATCGGCGAATCCCTTGCTCGCCGACAAGCCGCGTTCCAGCAGCGGCCGCGCAAGTGGCAGCCGCAGGTTGGTCTTCATCTGGCCGACGGCCGTCACGATCGCACGTTCATAGTTTATGAAGGCACGCATGCGAGTTTCTAAGGGTGCGTACGAGCGAGTCAGATACGGAGCCGGATCGAGGTCGGCGATGTAATACGCAGGATTTTTGAATGGGTCCTCGGCCGTTTCCTTCCAGAACAGATCGTGATCGATGCGCGCGATGATGCTGTCGCGCTCGAAGCGCGCCGCGTCGCTGAGCGCGGCATCCTTGAATGCCATGGCGCGCTCGCGCTCGGCGTGCAGTGTTTTAATCTCCTGAGCGATCGCGGCCGCAGTCCAGGCGGGCAGCTGTCCGTCGAACTCGTGGCGGCCGGCAGACACGGCGAGCGCCGGCTCGGCCTTGAAGTAGGACTCGAGAAAGTCATCGCGGAAGGCTGCCCAGCCGTTGTCCCTTGCGGGCGGCGCAGGAGCTGCAGCGACCGGCGCCGCAGGCGCGGGGGCGCGCTGGCAGGCCGCAACGCCAACTGCAAGCAACGACATGAGCACGACACCGCTGTGGCGTAGCGTGTGCATCGTCCCCCTCCTCACGGCGAAATGATTCCGGCGCGAATATACCGGATACGCGATCGAGCAACACGACGTTGCGANNATCTCAGGCCATCTCGGTCACGCGCGCGGCGGCGTGCGAATATCCGAGGGCTCGCGTGCGCGTGCACTACCCGATTTTGTACCCCGGCACAACGTGCAAAGCCTCTGCAAATGACTGGAAAATGGCTCTATCCGTCTGCGCGATATCGTGTTGAGATGGCATCGACAGAAACACCAGCCGCTCCTGTTCGTGCGCAGAAGTTACATCTGTCCGAGCGCCGATCGCGGAAGCACGCCGCTCGGACGGCACGCCCGTCAACTGCCGCAGGCTGCACGGCTTGGCGGTTGACATCAAGCGCGCAAACGCCTAGTGCTCTCATCAACCAGATGCCACCGAGCAGGCGTCGGCGCCTGGCAACTTGAGCACAACGGACGGCAATCGGCGCAACGGCCCGTAGAACATGTCCAGCACATCCGCTCGCGCGCGACCCCGCTGGCTGAACCGCACGGTCATCGGCATCGGACTCACCTCGCTCTTGAGCGATTGGTCACACGAGACGGCGACGACGCTCTTGCCCACGTTTCTTGCCACCATGGGGGTGGCGGCGGCGTGGCTCGGACTCATTGAAGGCGTCTCCGACGGACTCTCGAGCGTCGCCAAGATGGCCTCGGGGTACTACACCGATCGCCTGACACGGCGCAAACCGATCGCGGTGGCCGGTTACGTCGTAACCGCGCTCGGCACGGCAGCATTCGGGCTGGCGTCGAGCCCGTGGCATGTGCTGCTCGCGCGTGCCACCGCATGGCTCGGACGCGGCGTCCGCACGCCCGTGCGCAAGGCGCTCCTCGCAGGTTCAGTGACTGCGCAGACCTATGGCCGGGCATTCGGCTTCGAGAGGACGATGGACACGGCCGGCGCCATCGTGGGCCCGCTCAGCGCCTTCTTTCTCCTTGAGCTTCTCAATCATCGCTACGCGCTCCTATTCGCACTGACGCTCATTCCGGGCCTGCTGGCTGCGGCAACGATGGCCTTTGTCGTGAAGGAGCAAACTCGCAAGCCAGTTGCGCACATCAGCTTCGGGGCAAGCCTGCGGGCTTTGCCCGCTCGTTTTCGCCAGCTTCTGGCCGCCGTTTTCGTATTCGGCATTGGGGACTTTGCGCACAGCCTGCTCATACTGCTTGCCATGCAGGTGCTCGCCCCGAAGCTCGGAGCGGCGAAGGCGGCGGGCCTCGCAGCCGGTCTATACGTCCTGCACAACGCGGTCTATGCGAGCTTCTCGATGATCACGGGATCTCTCGCCGACCGCTTTGACAAGAAACGCCTGCTCGCCGCCGGCTACCTGCTCGGTGCGCTCATGGCGCTTGCAGTCGTCGTGCTGCCTCTTAACGCGTGGTCGCTTGCGGCCGTGTTCGCAGTCGGCGGCGTCTATCTTGCGATGGAGGAAACTCTGGAGGATTCATTCTGTGCGGAGCTCGTCGGACCGGCGCAGCACGGCGTCGCCTTTGGGACGCTCGCTACCGTCAATGGCATGGGCGACTTTGTCTCGAGCATCGTCCTGGGCTTGCTGTGGACAAACTTCGGCACCGCGCCCGCATTCGGCTACAGCGCCATACTCTTTGCCTGCGGAAGTTTGCTGGTGCTGCGGATTGCAACACCCGGCAAGCCGGCCTGATCAGCGCTGCTACGTTGATCCCACTCCCATCGCATGCAGGATGAAGGCGTAGACATCGGCGGCCTCGTCGATCTGTTTGGTGGTCGGCTTGCCTTGGCCGTGGCCAGCGCGCGTCTCGATGCGAATCAGAATGGGCTTGCCCTGGGGATGCGCGTACTGCATGGCGGCTGCGAACTTGAAGCTGTGGGCGGGAAAGACGCGATCGTCGTGATCGCCGGTGATGATGAGAGTTGCCGGGTAGTCCACATTGGCTTTGACGTTCTGATACGGCGAATACGCAAGAAGCGCCTTGAACTCTTGCGTGTTGTCGACCGAGCCGTAGTCGGACTCCCAGCCCTTACCGACGGTGAAATCCCGAAAACGCAGCATGTCGAGCACCCCGACCTGGGGGACCGCGGCTGCGAAAAGATCGGGACGCTGCTCCTCAACCGCACCCACGAGGAGGCCGCCGTTCGAGGCGCCGCGCAGGGCGAGGCGTTGGGGACTGGTCCACTTTTGCGCGATGAGGTACTCGGCGGCGGCAATGCAATCATCGAAGACGTGCTGCTTATGCATCTTCATCCCCGCTTCGTGCCAGGCGCGGCCGTATTCCCCGCCGCCGCGCAGGTTCGCTACGGCGTACACCCCACCGCGCTCGATCCACGCCGCGACCGCGGGCGAGAACGACGGCTCGATGGAGATGTTGAAACCGCCATAGCCGTACAGAATGGTGGGCGCCTTGCCGTCGCGCTGGATGCCGCGGCGCGCGGTGATGAACATGGGTACACGGGTGCCGTCTGCGCTCGCATAGAAAACCTGCACGGTCTCGTAGTCGGATGGTTGAAATCCCGCGAGCTGCGGCGAGCGCCACACGGTGCTTGCGCCGCTCTTCAGATCGAGCCGACTGATGGTGGTCGGCGTCGTGAAGCTGCTGTAGCTGTAGAAAGTGTCCTGATCTTTTAAATGTCCCGCGAACCCCTGCGCCGTCCCGAGACCCGGCAAATTCACGCTGCCGAGCAGTTTGCCGGCGAGCGAATAGCGCACCACGGCACTGTGGGCATCCTGCAGATACTGCGCGATGAGCTCTCCTCCCACCAGGGTCGCCGCATCGAGGGTGTTGCGCCCCTCGGGCACGACGGTGCGCCAGTGCTCACGATCGGGATGCGCAAGATCAATGGCGATGAGCTTGTAGCGCGGCGCGCCGTCATCGGTCACCACGTAGAGTGTGGAGCCGAAATTCCCGATGCAGTTGTAGACGGCCGTGGGCTTGGCGATCACGGTCATGATGGGCGCGGATTTGGCGGTCAAGTCCTGCACGAGAAGCGTGTTCTGCACCTCATCGCCGTGATTCGCCTGGATGATGAGGTAGTGCCCGTCGTCGCTGACCGTGCCGGCGACAAACCAGTCAGGATCATCGCGCCGCGTATAGGTGAGTACATCCTGCGCCTGTGCGGTGCCGAGTCTGTGCAGGTATAGCTTCTCGTACTGATTGGCCGCCTTCAGCACGTCAGCCGCGCGCGGCGCATCGTAGACGGTGTAGTAGAAGCCGCTGCCGTCCTTCAGCCAGCTGCCGCCGCCCGCCTTGGACCAGCGCAGGGTGTCGGGCAGATCCTTGCCCGTGACCACGTCGCGCACGTGCCAGATCTGCCAGTCCGAGCCCCCGTCGGAGAGCGCGTAGGCGAGGAGCCGCCCGTCATCGCTGACCGCCATATCGCGCAGTGAGACGGTGCCGTCGTTGGAGAGCGCGTTCGGATCGAGCAGCAGCCGCCCCTTGTCGGCAGGATCGGAAGTGACGTACAGCACGGCCTGGTTCTGCAGGCCATCATTGTGCAAGTAGAACCAGTTGGAACCGTATTTCTCGGGCGCACTCCAGCGCTCGTAGTTCCAGATCGCCTTCAGGCGCCGCGCGATCTCATCGCGGTGCGGAAGAGCTGCGAGGTAATCACCGCTGACTTTGGCCTGCGCCTGCACCCAGGAGCGCGTCTGCGGCGAATCGATCTCCTCCATCCAGCGGTACGGGTCGGGTACCGCGATGCCGTGATATTGATCGACGTGGTCGCCGCGTGCAGCGGCCGGATAATCGAGGCCCGCGACTGCAAGCGCCGGGAGTGCCGCAAGGCAGGTCGTGGCAAGAACGCCGAGCGCAGTTAAATCAAATCGCATTGTCCGGCCCCACATGCAGTATGCACTGCATAGGGTAATCCGCTGCCGCGCCGAAGGGAAAGGCTGGACGGATGCGCGCGCACTTTAGCCATTCTAAGTTCCTTGCGAACCTCCTATCCTCCTGCGGGTTGCAACTCATGTGAGGCAGCGCGCGATGCATGCGGTCACCTTGCCGTCCGGAGAACGAGTGCCCTCCTTTGGCCTTGGGACTTGGCAGATGGGCGATGATCCCAAGCGGCGCGCCGAGGAGATCGCAACTCTCAGGCTCGGGCTGGATCTGGGTGCGACCCTGATCGACACCGCAGAAATGTACGGCGACGGCAGAAGCGAGCAACTCATCGCGGAGGCGATCCAGGGCCGGCGCGATCAGGCATTCCTAGTCACGAAGGTCTATCCGCATCATGCCTCCGAACGCGACTGCATTGCTGCGTGCGAGCGCAGCCTGCGCCGCCTGGAAACCGACCGCATCGACCTGTATCTGCTGCACTGGCGCGGCCAGGTGCCGCTCGCGCAGACGCTGGCGGCGTTTCTCGCCTTGCAGCGCGCAGGCAAGATCCGCCACTACGGCGTCAGCAACCTCGACCTTGCGGACATGCAGGAGTTATGGAGCTTGAGTGGCGGCCAAGGAGTCGCAACCAATCAATTGCTCTACAACCTCGCGCGTCGCGGCATCGAATGGGATCTGTTGCCGTGGCTGCGTGAGCGGCGCATTCCCGTCATGGCCTATTCGCCCATCGAGCAGGGCCGACTTCTGCGGCAAGCAAAACTCGCAGGCTTCGCCGAGCGCCATGCGATGACGCCGGCGCAGGTGGCGCTTGCCTGGCTCCTCGCTCATAAGGACGTCATTGTCATTCCCAAAACCGGCAACCGCGAGCGGCTCAAGGACAATATTGCGGCTCTCGAGCATCCACTGACGCCGACGCAGATGGCGGAGCTTGAGGAGCTGTTTCCAGCGCCGACGCGCGCGCTGCCCCTGCAGATGCTCTGATGGGTCGCCTTGAGCGTGCAGCGCCACGGCTCCTGGCGCCTCGCGCGCGCTGTCGCATTTTTTCGACGTTCGCTCGCGGCGGAAAAAACTGGCATCTTCGACAGCTATGCCGCGCCGCGCACGACCTTATATTATGGGACTCGCCTGGGCACTCAGCCTGGGTCTCGTCGCGTGTGGCGGCGGCGACGCGGCGAGCAGCGCTGCAGTAGCGCCCTCGATCACCGCACAACCGACCGCCCAGAGCGTGTTGGTAGGACAGACGGCTACCTTCACGGTGACCGCGGCCGGCTCGGCTCCGCTTGCCTATCAATGGCAAAAGAACGGTACGCCGATTGCCGGTGCGACCACATCCAGCTATACGACCCCCGCCGCAGCCCTGGCCGACGACGGCGCCGTATTTGTCGTTGTCGCGAGCAATGCAGCCGGCAGTACGCGCAGCAACTCAGCCGCCCTTGCGGTGAGCGTGACGACTCCCGCGGCCGTTGCAACTGACGTCGCCACGTCGAAGAATGATCAAGCACGCACGGGGCAGAATTTGACTGAGTCGATCCTGACGCCGGGCAACGTCAATGCAACGATGTTTGGCCTCTTGCGCGTGCTGGCGGTCGACGGCAAAGTCGATGCGCAGCCCTTGTATCTTTCGCACCTGACACTTGGCGGGAGCGTGCACAACGTCGTCTTCATCGCGACCGAGCACGACTCGGTGTATGCCATGGACGCCGATACCGGCGCCACGCTATGGCACATCTCAGTCCTTCTTCAGGGAGAGGCGCCGAGCGACACGCGCAGCTGCGGCCAGGTGACTCCCGAGATCGGGATCACCGCAACGCCCGTCATTGATCGCGCGGCGGCGGCCCACGGCGTCATGTATGTCGTCGCCATGTCGAAGGACGCCTCGGCCATCTACCACCAGCGCCTGCATGCGCTCGACGTCACGACCGGAGCGGAGTTGTTCGGGGGCCCTAAGGAGATCTCCGCGACCTATCCCATCGCCGGCGGCGCGACGACGAGCTTTGACGGCGGCCAGTACGAGGAACGGGCGGCGCTCCTGCTCAGCCAGGGCGTGATCTACACCAGCTGGACCTCGCACTGCGATTTCACACCCTACACAGGCTGGATCATCGCGTATGACCAGATGACCCTGGCCCAAAAAAGCGTGCTCAACGTCGGGCCGAACAGCGGCGGCGGCGGGCCTGCCATCTGGATGGCGGGCGGGGGCCCGTCAGCCGACGCGGCCGGGGACGTCTATCTGCTCACGGCGAACGGAGTATTTGAGACCACCCTCGATGCGCAGGGCTTCCCGAACAAGCAGGACTACGGCAATTCCTTTCTCAAGCTTGCGCCCGCAGGCGCAGCGCTCGGCGTCGCCGACTACTTCACCATGTGGAACGAGGTCGCCGAATCGAACAGCGACACCGACCTAGGCTCGGGCGGGCAGATGCTGCTGCCCGACTTGAACGATGAAAGCAACACCGTTCGGCACCTCGTCGTCGGCGCGGGCAAGGACGGCAACATCTACGTCGTCAACCGCGACGCCATGGGCAAATTCAATGCGTCCGCCAATCAAATCTGGCAGGAACTGGATGGCGCGCTGCCCGGCGGGGTCTGGTCGACGCCGGCGTACTTCAACAACACCGTGTACTACGCCGATGTGGGTGGATCGCTGAAAGCATTCGGCATCAGCAGCGCGAAGCTCTCGAGCGCGCCGACCTCGCAAACCAGCACGTCATTCGCATACCCGGGCACCTCGCCCAGCGTCTCCGCCAATAGCACGTCGAACGCGATCCTCTGGGCCGCTGAAAATGCCAACCCAGCGGTGCTGCACGCCTACGATGCCACGAATCTCGCTCGGGAGCTCTATAACAGCAATCAGGCGGCCAACGGGCGCGACAACGTCGCGGCGGGTAACAAGTTCATCACGGTGACCGTCGCCGACGGCAAAGTCTTTCTTGGGACGGTGACCAGCGTCGGCGTCTTCGGATTGCGCTAGATTGATGTCGCGCAGGGAACGGGAATGTTCCTTGCTGATTCCACTCGATGGCAGACCACTTAAGGACATGACCATGGCGAACAAAGTCCAAGGCGAAGGCGACTACGAGGCCGCGCGACGCTATAACGAGGAAACACGCGCATTTGTAAAGGACAAGGCGAAGGCAGGCCAAAGCATCCAGGGGTCCGCTGACCAAGCGACCGATAAACTGACTCCGGCCGAAGAGGCCGCACTGAAGCATGCCAAGAGCGGCGGCCAGGATAAGCGCGATGCGGATCTGCTGCGAAAATTGGAAAAGGACCGCTAGAGCGCCGCCCCGGCGTTGCGGGCGGATTGCTGCCGTCGCAGCGCCATTGCGTAAGCCTATGAATCCTATGGCCTAAAATGCCTGCCATAGCGGGCGCCAAAGGACTAGAATCGTTCCTGTCAAGGAGGTGCCCTATGTTGAAATCATCGACGCTTGCCCTGTGCCTGATGGGAGCGGTGCTCTGCACTGCAGTCGCGTTTGCGGACGATTCAAAGCCCGCCGCCCCGACGACTCCCGCGTCTACGCCCGGCTGCGTGCACGACACGGGTACACGGATCAAATCGGCGACGAACGGCTGTTCGATCTCTCCGGGCCACAGCTATTCGAAGGAAGAGCTCGATCGCACCGGTCGGAGTACAGCAGCCGGAGCGCTCCGAAATCTTGACCCGTCACTAACGATCCACTAAGAGGTCCGCAGCGCGCCGCCTGCGAGGCTGGCGCCTGAAATCCGCAGCGCTCCGCCGCTGCGGTACGCCCGCAGCCGATCAAAAATCCGTGGGCCTTTTACCTTGGGAAAGGCATGGCCGGGTCAATGTATCCCCTACCCTGTTTGATGCACGCCTCCCGGGCTGCATCAAGGAGTGCACGAGAATGTTTGTACGCCATCGGGAAAGACACCGCACTGCGCGCCTCGGCTGGTTGCGTGCGGCGGTATTGGGCGCGAACGATGGCGTGGTCTCCACCGCGAGCCTCATTCTGGGCGTGGCGGCGGCAGGCGCCACGCGCAGCTACGTCCTCGTCGCCGGGGTTTCCGGGCTCGCCGCCGGCGCGATGTCGATGGCTGCCGGCGAGTACGTCTCCGTGCACTCACAGGCCGACACGGAGCAGGCGGATATCGAGCGGGAACGCAAGGAGCTCAAGACGGACGACGCGGGCGAGCGCAAGGAGTTGACGGCGATCTACGTCGCTCGCGGCCTTGAACCGGCGCTCGCAGCTAAAGTTGCCGATCAGCTGATGGCACATGACGCGCTCGGCGCTCATGTTCGCGACGAACTGGGTATCTCGCAGATGAGCCGTGCGCGTCCGCTGCAGGCCGCCGTTGCGTCGGCGGCGAGTTTCGCGATTGGCGCCGCCTTCCCTCTTGTCATCACGTTGTGGGCTCCACAGCAGGAGCTCATCGTCTGGGTCGCAGGCGTGTCGCTCGTGTTCCTCGCGTTCTTGGGCGCGCTCGCCGCGCGCGCCGGCGGCGCCAACGCCGGCGTCGGCGCGCTGCGCGTCACATTCTGGGGTGCGTTCGCGATGGCTGTGACCACGGGCGTTGGCGCCCTGGCAAACGCGCTCTAGAGTCACGCGTGCTCAATTTCACCGACGTCTCGATACGCCGCGGTCCGCGGCTGCTCTTTTCCGGCGCCACCTTCAGCCTTTTTCGCGGCGAGAAGGTGGCGATCACCGGCGAGAACGGCAGCGGCAAATCGAGTCTGCTCTGCCTCGTGCGCGCGGAACTGCAACCGGATGCCGGGAGCTTCGAGATGCCAGCGCAGCTGGCCATTGCCCACGTCTCGCAGGAACTCCTCGCGAGCGACCGCGAGGCGATCGAGTTTGTGCTCGACGGCGATCCGGAATTGCGCGCCATTGAGCACGCCATCGAGAGCGCCACCGCCGCCACGCAAACCGGCGACCAGGGCATCCGCCTGGGAGAACTCTACGCACGCTACGCGGCAGCCGGAGGCTATGACGCGCGCAGTCGCGCGGGACGTCTGCTGCACGGGCTCGGCTTCACATCAAGCGATGAAGCGCGCGCGGTACGGGAATTCTCCGGCGGCTGGCGCGTACGTCTCAATGTAGCGCAGGCGCTCATGTGCCGCTCGGACCTCCTGCTGCTCGATGAGCCGACCAATCATTTGGACCTCGACGCCATCTTGTGGCTGGAAACCTGGCTGCGCGAGTATCCAGGGACGCTGCTTCTGATCGCGCACGACCGCGAGTTCCTCGATCGCGTGGTCAATCGCGTCGTCAACCTCGAGCACGGCATGGCGCACGCTTACCGCGGTAACTACTCCGCCTTCGAAGAGCAGCGTGCTGCGGAGCTTGCCGAGCAAGCCGCGCTTTTTTCGCGGCAGCAGCGCGAGATCAAGCACATGGAATCCTTTGTCGAACGCTTCCGCGCCAAGGCGAGCAAGGCGCGCCAGGCACAAAGCCGCCTGAAGGCGCTGGAGCGCATGCAGCGCATCGCGCCGGCGCACGTGGATTCACCCTTCGAATTCTCGTTTGCACAGCCGCACAAACTGCCGCGGCCGCTCCTGGCGCTCGAAGATCAGTCCACAGGCTACGGCGAGCGCATCGTGCTCGAGCACGTCAAATTGACGCTCTCGCCGGGAGATCGCATCGCACTCCTGGGACGTAACGGTGCCGGCAAGTCGACCTACATGAAGCTCCTGGCCGGAGAGCTCGCTGCGTTTGCGGGCACCCGTACTGAAGCGCGCGATCTGCGCATCGGCTACTTCGCCCAACACCAGCTGGAGCAGCTCGCCCCGCAGGAGTCGCCGCTGCAGAATCTGCGGCGCGTCGGTGCTGCGCTCGCTGCACGCGCAACCGAGCAGGAGCTGCGCGACTTCCTCGCCGGCTTTGGCTTTCGCGGCGATCGAGTCTTTGAGCCGGTCGGCCGGTTCTCCGGAGGCGAGAAGGCGCGCCTGGTACTCGCATTGGTGACCTACCTGCGGCCCAATCTGCTCTTGCTCGATGAGCCCACCAACCATCTTGACCTTGAAATGCGCCAGGCCCTGGCGGTCGCCCTGCAGGACTATGCAGGCGCGGTCGTCCTCGTATCGCACGACCGGCATCTGCTGCGAACCGTGGCCGACGAGTTCTACATCGTCCATCAAGAGCGGGCCACCGCCTTTGACGGGGACCTCGAGGATTATGCGAAATGGTTGGCGGAAGCGGACAGCGCGGCGGCGGCACCCGCGCAGCGCAAGCTTGAGACGACCGAGTCGCGCCGGGCTCGCAAACGAGAGGAAGCCGAGCGCCGCAATCGCCTAAGTCCGCTGCGCGCGGCGATCGCCAAGTGCGAGGGCGAGCTCGAGCTCCTCGCGCGCGAACGCGCCCGGGTGCAAGCCGCTCTTGAAGCACCCGACATTTATGCGGACACCGCTAAGGAGCGCCTCGGCAAACTCCTCGAGGAACAAGTGCAGCTCGCTCGCGCGACCGAAAAAACGGAAGGCGCGTGGCTTGAATCCACCGAAAGCCTCGAACGGCAGCTGCGCAAGCTGAGCGCCGGCTAGACGGAAGAAATCCTCAAGGGCGCGCCGCGCGTCACCAGATCGTGACGCGTTTGTGCGGCGGCAGATACATCTGGTCGCCCGGCTGCACATCGAAGGCGGCGTAAAATCCGGGCTGATTCACCACCGTCCCCAGTATTCGAAACCGCGGTGGCGAGTGCGGGTCGGCCTTGATGCGCAGGATCGCGGTGTTCTCGCGCACCTTCGCCTGCCACGCCTGCGCCCAGCCCATGTAGAAGCGCTGGTCTCCCGTCAGGCCGTCGATCACCGGCGCTGCGTGCGTGCCGAGCGAGAGGCGGTAGGCCCGATAGGCGACGGCGAGCCCGGAATTGTCGGCAATATCCTCGCCCAGAGTGAGCGCGCTATTGATGGGGTAGCCCGGCACGGGCTCATAGGCGCCGTACTGCAGCGCGATCGCCGCCGTCTTGGCGGCAAACTTCTCGTGGTCGTCGCTGGTGAACCAGTCGCGCAGATTCCCCTGCGCGTCAAAATGGCTGCCCTGATCATCGAAGCCATGACTGATCTCGTGACCGATAACGGCGCCGATACTGCCGTAGTTGACCGCGTCGTCAGCGCGCGGATCAAAGAACGGCGGCTGCAGGATCGCCGCGGGAAACACAATCTCGTTCTTCTGCGGATCATAATAGGCATTGATCGTCTGCGGGGTCATCTCCCACTCTTCCCGATCGATGGGCTTGCCCAGTTTACTGAGCGCATACCGGTACTCGAACGCGGCGGCGCGCATCACATTGCCCACCAGGTCGGCGCTCCGGATCTCAAGGTCGCAGTAGTCGCGCCACTTGTTCGGGTAGCCGATCTTGGTGACGAGCTTGGCGAGTTTGGTCTGCGCTTCGTGCTTCGTCTGCGGGCCCATCCAGTCGAGCGTTGCAATGCTCGTCCGGTAGGCGGCGAGCAGATTGTCAACGAGCGCCAGCATGCGCGTCTTGCTCTCGGGCGGAAAATACTTCTCCACATAAAGTTGGCCCAAGCTCTCGCCGAGGCATCTGTTGACGAGCGCAACGCCGCGCTTCCAGCGCGGCCGATTGACCGGGATGCCGTTCAAGACAGTGCCGTAGAAGGCGAAGTGCTCATCTACAAAGGCTTGACTCAAGTAGGGCGCAAAGGCGGCGAGCAGCTGCGCGCGAAAGTAGGCCTGCCATACGCCAAGCTCCGTGTCGCGCACGATCTCGCCAAGGGATGCGAGGTAACTCGGCTGGCTGACGATGACATAGTCGACCCTGCCGTCGAGATCCGCGGCGACGAGGTACGAGTGCCAGTCGTAGCCGGGCGTCAATAGTGCGAGGTCGGCGAGCTCCACTTTGTTGTAGGTCTTTATCGGATCGCGGTTCTCGACCTTCGTCCATTGAACTTGCGCGATGCGCGTCTCCAGCAGCAAGACCGCCTGCGCGTCGGGCGCGGCGGTTGCGACGCCGGCGAGGATGAGCATCTTCTCGATATGCTCACGATAGCTGCCGCGTATCTGTACCAGCTTGGCATCGTTTTGCAGGTAGTAGTCGCGGTCGGGCAGACCCAGGCCACTCTGGTCTATGCCGACGGTGTACTTCGTCGAGTCGCGCGCGTCCTGGCCGACATGCGTGGCGTAGACAGCCCGGACGCCCAGCGTGTTGTAGTGTGCCAAGAGCGCCGGGATCGCGGATTTGTCCTGCAGACGCTCAATGCGCGCGAGCTCCGCGGCGAGCGGCCGCAATCCTTGGCGCTCGAGCTCGGCTTCATCCATAAAACCGCCAAAGAGATCGCCAATCTTGCGCCGACTGGCGTCGGCCGACGACGTCGCGTCATCGCGCGCCGCATCCTCAACCAGTGCCCGCAGCGCGTCCTGCTCGGCGTCGTCGAGCGTGGAGAATACGCTGACCTCGGGTTTGTCCGCGGGAATCTGCGTCGCCTCGAGCCACGTGCCGTTGACGTAGCGGTAGAAGTCGTCCTGGGGGCGAATGTGCGGATCCAGATTTCTAAGATCGATGCCGGAGCGTGCACCGGGCACTGACTGCGTGGCCGACGCGTCGGCGGTTGCTTGCATGGTGGGTTTTGACAGCATGTGGAGGCGAAAGCTTGGCTTCCGTAGCGGACCAGTGTTACGGCAAGGATAAATCTCTTGACAGACTCGGCGCTACGGCGCGCCGCCTGCGGCGCACATCCCACGCATCCCACGGCTGTGAGCGGCGCGCGCTCAGCCGGTGCGGACCGGTGTTGCAGGAACTCGCGGCGCATGGTACCGAAGGAGCATGATGATTGCCTCCTATCGCTCATCCTTGTTAGCCGCGCTTGCCGCGACGCTGCCGATCAGTGCACCCGGCCGCGTCGCGCCGGCTGGCGCTGAGCCTGCGGCGCCGGCATTTGCGGCGATTGTCGAAATTGACGTCACCGGCGAGCGGCCCGGCCCACGCATGTGGAAGGTTTCCAAGGGCGACCATGTGCTGTGGGTCATGGGCACGCTCGAACCGCTGCCAAAGAGAATGACCTGGAGGTCTAAAGCAGTCGAGGATGTGCTGGAGCAGTCTCAGGAGGTCCTGCCCTCGCGTCCCGCATTTGGCTTCAGCTGGAATCCCATCGCCGCTTTGCGTTTGTATTGGCAATGGCGCGGCTTTCAGAAGAACCCCGACCACGCCACACTTCAGCAGACTCTGCCGCCGGCACTGTATGCGCGCTTCTCGGCCCTGCGCAGCAAGTACGCGCCGCACGACAAGGAAATGGAAGATCTGCGCCCCATGCTCGCGGCACTGCGCCTCTTTGAGAAGGGCATCGATGCGTCGGGCCTGAGCTTCCATCATGAAGTCCAGAATGCTGTCCTCAGGCTTGCCGAGCACCGGCGTGTGAGACTGCACAAGATGACCCTGCCGATCGATGATCCGCGCGGGCTTCTCAAGGAGATTGGTCAGATCCCGATGCAGGCACAGATCAGCTGTCTTGAGACAACCGTTGCACGGCTGGAATCGGACTTGAGCGCAATGAAGGCCCGGGCGGCGGCCTGGGCCGTGGGCGACGTCGATGCCCTGCGCAAACTGCCGCTGCCGGATCAGCAGGCCGCCTGTTTGGCGGCGCTGTCGAATTCGGCGCGCTTCAAGGATTTGAATGAGAAGACGTCCCGCGCGTGGATGCAGGGCGCGGACGAGGCTCTGGCAATGAACACCTCGACCCTCGCCCTGAAATCGATCTATGAGCTCGTGGAGTCGGGCGGGATCCTCGAGCGCTTCCGCGCCAAGGGCTATGTGGTGGAGGGACCTTAAGATCTCGTAATGCGGCGGGTTTAACCGTCAACGAGCGCCCCAACGCGACGTTAGGATATGACAAGAGCGCTGCCAGGAACTATTGTGGCGCTTAAGCGTTTCTGTCGTACCAAATTGGGGGCCCAGTATGCGTACTGCTCGTATTCTTTCGATACTTCCGGCGCTGCTCGTCGTGCTCGCGCTGCCTATCAACTCACATGCGCAGATCGGCATCGGCGTGTCGATCAACATCGCGCCGCCCGCGCTGCCCGTCTATGTACAGCCGCCTCTTCCGGAGGTCGGCTATATGTGGACCCCTGGATTCTGGCAATACGGCACGGAGGGCTATTACTGGGTGCCCGGCACCTGGGTTCAGCCGCCCTCCGTCGGCGTCCTCTGGACCCCGGGATACTGGGGTTGGTCGAACGGCGTATATGCCTTCAATGAGGGTTATTGGGGACCGCACATCGGCTTCTATGGCGGCGTGAACTACGGATTCGGCTACGGCGGCCTCGGATTTGAAGGCGGGGAATGGCGCAACGGCGGCTTCTTCTACAACCGCGCCGTCGTGAACATCGGCGGCGGTGTGCACGTCACCAACGTCTACGAGAAGACGGTCGTTGTGAACAACAACATCCACGTGAGCTTCAACGGCGGTGCCGGCGGCACGAGCGTTCGACCCACTCCGGCTGAACTGAGCGCCGCCCGGGAGCCCCATGTGCCGCGAACTCCGGCGCAAGAGCAAAATATTCACGCTGCCAGCACCAACCACGCGATGCTCGCATCCGTGAATCATGGTGCTCCTGCCGTCGCAGCGACAGCCAAGCCCGGAGTCTTCTCAGGCAAGGGGGTCGTGAGCGCGAGTCACGCAGCGCCGGAAAGCGCGCACGCAAGCCATCCGCCCGCAGCGGCTCATGCAGCGACTCATGCGCCGGCCGCAAGTCACGAGGCGGTGGCTCACCCCGCTCCTAAGCCCGAGGAGAAGCCGGCAGCCGCTAAACCGGAGGCAAAGGAAGCGCCCATGCGCGCGCCGGCTCCTGCCGCGGCTGCGCGTCCCCCAGAGCAGAAGGCCGCTCCGGCGCCACGGCCCAAGGCACCGGAAGAGAAGCCCGAGGAAAAGCACGAATAATCTGACGCTGCATCGAGCCGTTTAGGGTGGCCGCAAGGATGCGGCCTGCGCGGCGCAGCCTTCAATAATTGAGCCGCGCCTGCCGACGCGCGGCGATTGTGTAGATTTCCGAAGAAAGCTTGCGATCTGCGAGCCATCGCGCCTGCGCTGCGTAATCCTTGAACTCCAGTTCCCGATGCCGTCACAATCACGCCGCCGCAGCCCGACGAGGCGCGGGCGAACCGCGCGTGATTGGGGAACAACGTCGGAACCTCTGCTATTCGGCCGCGACGACTGGCGCTGCTCCTGGTGGCGCTGCCGAGTCTATATTTACTGACGCAGTCAGCGACGCGCGCCGGCGAGCTCGATCTTACGACCGGCTATGAGCAATCGATACCCGACCTGGGCAACACCTATACCTGGGGAATCGAGTATCGCCAACCCTTCAGTGCACACCTGGCGGCAAGCTTTACCTGGCTCAACGAAGGTCATCTCGTCAATCATCATCGCGACGGCCAGGCGGCACAGTTGTGGTGGCGCAGTCGCCAGGACGGCACCGGTCTTGTGTTCGAGGCCGGCATAGGCCCCTATCATTACTACGACACCACGGACGCCGAGCTCGTCAACACGCCGACCGGATCCGAGATCGCCTTCGAGAATGCGCACGGCTGGGGTGTGCTCGCCAGCGCCGCCATGGATTGGTATTTCAAGCACGGCTGGTTTGCGCTGCTGCGTTTGAACGATATCGAGGCCGCCGGCGAAGTCCGCTCGACCGCGCTCCTGGCAGGCGTGGGTTATCGCTTCGGCGGAAACGGCGACTCAAAATACCAACAGTCCGATTCGTGGTTTGCGGTGGCTCCGCCACGCTCGGAAGTCGACATCATGGCCGGTCGAGCGGTCCTCAACAGCTTTCGCTCCGAAGCCTCCTCGGCTCAGGCGCTCAGCGTGCGCACCAAGATCAGCGCTCACTTCGCCGTCTCATTGACCTACACCGAGGCGCAGCGCGTTCCGCTTGATTGGCACTCGGGCGCCGCGGTGCAGCTGTGGGCGGAGACGCCGCTCACGAGCGCCTTTTCGGTCGGCGCGAGCGTGGGTGTGTTCATCACAGCCGATCGATCGGCCACGGCAAACTCGGCCACGGACCCTGCGGGAATCGTGGGAATCACGATGGCCTATGACATCAGCAGTCGATTAGTCGCACGGGCGATCTGGAACCGGACCACGACGCGCGACGACGACGACAGTGATATTGTCCTCGTCGGCTTGGGATACCGATTTTGAGAGATCAGCCGCGCGCACGAGACGCCTCGGCATGAGCTCTCCCAGGAGCTGCTAGTGGGAATCTGGTCGCGCAAGACGGTCGGCACGCTGTGCAATGAGGCTCTCGGCGAGGGGCCGCAACACCTCAAGCGCTCGCTCGGCATCGTGGGGCTGACGGCATTTGGCGTCGGCTGCACGATCGGCGCCGGCATTTTCTCGCTCACCGGCGATGTCGCAGCACACCAGGCGGGACCTGCCGTGACTCTCGCGTTCGTGCTGGCAAGCGTCGCGTGCTTTTTCGCCGGCCTGTGCTACGCCGAATTCGCCGCCATGGTGCCGATCGCCGGCAGCGCCTACTCCTACGCGTACGCAACCTTGGGCGAGCTGGTCGCTTGGATCATCGGCTGGAGCCTGATGCTCGAATGGCTCTTCTCCGCGTCGGTGGTGGCGATCAGTTGGTCGGGTTACGTGACCGCGGCACTCAAGGACCTGGGCGTCGTGGTGCCTGCCGCCATCGCCAGCTCGCCATTCACCGTGGACGCGCATGACCATTTGGTCAGGACCGCCGGATATGTCGATCTGCCGGCCGTACTGGTAACGCTCGGCTGCATGGCACTCCTCCTCTATGGGACCAAGGCGTCCGCAAACATCAATACGGCCATCGTGATTGCGAAGGTGCTGGCGCTCACCGCCCTCATCGCGGTCGGCGCGAGCTACGTGAACGTTGCGAACTGGCACCCTTTCGTGCCCACCAATGCCGGCCAGTTCGGGCATTTCGGCTGGTCCGGCGTGGCGCGCGGCGCTGCCACGCTGTTCTTTGCCTACATCGGGTTCGACGGCGTATCGACGCTCGCCGAGGAAGCAAAGAATCCGCAGCGCACCGTACCGTGGAGCCTGTTCGCGTCCCTATTTATCTGCACCGTACTGTACGTGGGCGTCAGCCTCGTGATTACGGGGCTCACGGACTATCGGGGGCTCGATGTCCCGGATCCTCTGTATTACGCCTTGAACGCCTCGCACATGCCGATCGTGTGGCTCAAAGGCGTGATCGCGATCGTGGCGATCCTCGGACTCATCTCCGTGGTGCTCGCCAGCATCGTCGGTCAGGTGCGCATATTCTTCGCCATGGCGCGCGATGGACTGCTGCCTCCGATGCTCGGCCGCGTCGACAAGCACCGCCATACGCCCTATGTAGGCACGCTCGTCACCGGCGTCGTTGCTGCCGTCACGGCCGGATTCGCGCCCCTCGGGCTTTTGGGTGAACTCATCTCCATCGGCACGCTTCTCGCGTTTGCCGTGGTCTGCGGTGGCATCCTCATCCTGCGGCGCATCGCCCCGGAAGCTCGCAGACCGTTTCGCACGCCCTGGGTGCCTCTGGTACCGGTGCTGGGGGTGCTGAGCTGCGTTGCGCTGATGCTGAGCCTGCCCAACGGCACATGGATCCGGCTCGTTCTGTGGGTCGGCGCGGGACTTGCCGTGTACGCGATGTACGGACGACGGCACTCGAAACTGCGCAAGGAATTGGCGCAGCGCTAGCCGGCCGCGCGCCGCTCGTGGCCTGCGTTTGCCGGGCCGTCCTGCAGAAAGACGCGGATGCGCCGGCAGGCCTCGAGGAGTGTCGCTTCATCGGTGGCGAAGCAGATGCGCACAAAGCCTTCGGTCTCGCGTCCGAATGCGCCGCCGTCCATGACTGAGACTCTCTGGCTCTCGTAGAGTGCGCGCATGAACTCGCGCCCCGAGTGTCCGGTGCCGCGCACGTCCACGAGCATGAACATGCCGGCCTCGGGCGGGCATGGGCGAAGTCCTGCAACGTCCTGCAGAGCGCGCAGCAAAAGCTCGCGCCGGCCCTGGCAGAAATCCCGGATCCGGCTCTCGGCCTCGGGCGCCATGGCAAGCGCGACCAGCGCGGCCTCCTGGATGAACCCTGGCAGACCAAACAGCATGCACATCGCGATCGATTCGGCGTGAAAGACCAACTGTCGCGGACCGATGAGCCAGCCGCAGCGCCATCCGGTCATGGCGTGCGATTTTGACAGACTGCCCAAAGTCACAACCTGCTCGGGCAAGCGCTCTGCAAGGCTCGGTTGGCGCCCGCCGGGAGCAAGACCGGCATACACCTCGTCCGCGATCAGCCACAGACCATGGCGCTCAGCAAGCTTGCCGATCGTGGTGAGCTCCGATTCGCTCAGCACAACTCCGCTGGGATTGTTGGGGCTCGCGAAGAAAATTGCGCGCGTGCGCGGGCTGATGAGCGCCGCGAGATTCGCCAGATCCGGTCGAAAGCCCTGCTCGGCGGGTTGTCGGACTCGCACCATGCGTGCACCCGAGACCTCGATGGTGGCTGCGTACGTCGGGTACATAGGATCGAAGGAGATGACTTCATCCCCAGGACCGGCCACGCATAGCGAGGCGACAAACAATGCGTTCTGCGTTCCGGCGAGGATGATGACATTCTCAGCGCTCACCGCCTGAAGCGTGCGCGCCGCATGCGCGCGCGCGACCGCCTCGCGCAGCGCGAGCCGGCCCGGTGCAGGCGTGTAGTGCGTGTCGCCGGCGCGCAGCCGCTCGATAGCGCGGTCAACGACGGGTGCGGGCGTATCGATCGATGGATCGCCGACGCTGAGGACGATGACATCCTCGCCCCGATCGCGCGCGGCAGTCGCCTCGTAGTGGGTGACCCAAGCATCCGCGCCGTCGCCGCGGATCCGGCCGACCAGTGCGGAGAAGTACATGTCCGCGGCTCCTTATTCCGTGGGTGGCTAGAGGTGGCGTGTGCATATTACAGTGCGAATGCACTGGGGAAGCCTCATGAACACGACACCGTCGACGATCGGCCGCTATGTCGCGCAGCTTATTGCTGCGAACGGCGTCGACACGGTGTTCGGAATTCCGGGCGTGCATACGCTGGAGCTTTATCGCGGGTTCGCCTCTTCGGGCCTGCGCCATGTGCTCGTGCGGCACGAACAGGCGGCGGGCTTTGCTGCCGACGGCTATGCCCGCGTGAGCGGCCGGCCCGCCGCAGCCTTCGTGATCTCGGGGCCGGGCGTGACGAATATCCTGACCGCTGCGGCGCAGGCGTATTCGGACTCGGTGCCGATGCTCATCGTCGCGAGCGCGCCCGTGCGCGCGTCGCTCGGAAAGAAATGGGGCGTGCTGCATGAGCTTCACGATCAGCGCGCGCTCGTCGCAGCCGTGCTCGATGCGGCATTCACTGCAGGCTCGGCCGAAGATATCCGCGATCAGCTGCGCGTCGCGTTTGCTTCGTTCCGCGTAGGCCGGCCGCGTCCTGCGTATTTGCAGATTCCGCTTGATCTGCTGGCGCAGACGACCACGCTGCGCGCAGAACGCTTTGCCGGCGCTAGCGTGCTGCCGCATGCGCAACCGCAGCAGATCGTGCAGGCGCGCGCGCTCCTGGCAAGCGCCCGCCGTCCGCTCATCATTGCCGGTGGCGGCGCACGAGCAGCGGCACCGCAGCTACGGCACCTCATCGAAGCAGTGGACGGCTACCTCGTCACCACCACGGCCGGCAAGGGGATGCTCCCCGAAGTCCATCCGGCCAACTTGGGCGCATCGCTGCCCTATCCGGAAACTCAGGAGCTCATCGCACAGGCGGACGTGGTCGTTGCCGTGGGCACGGAGCTGAGCGAAACCGATATATACACCACGATGAAGCTCGCTGTGGCGGGCCAACTCATCCGCATCGATATTGATCCGGAAAAACTCTCCGATCACTACGGCGCAGCTGTTCCCATCTGGGGCGACGCCGCCGCGACCCTCGGCGCCATCGGACAGGGGATCAAGCCACGTTCCGGTTGGCGCAGCCTCGCCGGCGATTCAAAGGCTCATCGCTCGCGCTTGGAAGAGCGCTTCGATGCAGGCACTCGGGAGCGCATGCGCGCCATCAGAGCATTGCGCGCAGCGCTGCCCCCCGATGCGGTCGTGTTCAGCGACATGACGCAGATCGCGTACCTCGGCAACTACGCGTTCCCGGCGGACATGCCCGGCACCTGGTTTCATCCCTCCGGCTACGGGACCTTGGGTTACGCGCTGCCGGCCGCGCTCGGCGCGAAGATCGCCGCGCCGGAGCGCGCGATCATCGCGCTCGCCGGCGATTTCGGGTTGCAGTTCACGCTGAATGAACTGATGACGGCGGTTGAACTCGAGCACAGCTTGCCGATCGTCGTGTGGAACAACGCGGCCCTGGGACAGATTCGCGACGATATGCTCGCGGCGGACATCGATCCGGTTGCGGTCGTGGCGCGAAATCCGAATTTTCCCGCTCTCGCCGCTGCCTGCGGGGCGAGCGGCATTCAGGTGGCAAGCTCGGCCGCGCTCGCGCAGGCCGTGCGCACGGCGTTGCAGCGCCGCGGGCCGACGCTCATCGAGGTGCTTGCGGGCGGGTTCCGGGACGACTGAGCGAGCGTTTCGTGGGGCGAACGCCGATAGGTTACGATAGGCGTTCCTCAGCCGGGTGTAACCATGAAAAAATCGATCAGTGTGGCATGCGTTTTATCAGCAGCAGCGTTGCTGCTTCTCGGGACCGCCTCGGCGCAGCAAGCCGCGACCACCCCGGCGCAGCCGGATACCACGGCCACACCCAAGCACACGCCGGCAGCCAAGGGCTCACAGTCCACAACCCTGACCACTCCAAAAGAGAAGCAGAGCTATGCCATCGGCATGAATTTGGGTGAGAACCTCAAGAACCAAGCCGTTGACGTGGATCCGAATCTGCTGGTGCGAGGCCTGAAGGATACTCTGACCGGCGGCAAGGCGCTCCTCACGACCGAGGAGGAACATGCGACACTGATGGAGCTGCAAGCCAATCTGCGCAAGGCGCAGATGGAAAAGATGCAGAAGGCTGGGGAGAAGAATAAGAAAGAAGGCGAAACATTCCTCACCGCCAATAAGGCCAAACCGGGTGTCGTGACGCTGCCAAGCGGCCTGCAATACAAGATCCTGCAGGCGGGCACGGGGCCTAAGCCGACAGCGACCGATTCGGTGTCGTGCAACTACCGTGGCACGCTCATCGATGGCACGGAATTCGATAGCTCCTACAAGCGCGGTCAAGCCACGACTTTTCCGGTCAGTGGCGTCATCAAAGGATGGACGGAGGCCCTGCAGCTGATGCCGGTTGGATCGAAGTGGCAGCTCTTCGTGCCGGCATCGCTCGCCTACGGCGACCGCGCCGCGAGCGCCCTGATCGGCCCCGACGCGACGCTGATATTCGACGTCGAGCTGGTATCCATCCAGGACAAGTCGGCAGCGAAGACGCCGGCTCCAGAGAAGACTCCGGACAAGAAGTAGCACGCTCGGACGGCCTTGCAAAAAACGCGGCGCGCTCGCGCCGCCGCGCATGCCCTCGACTGCTGCAGCCGCCTAGCCCGAAGTTCCTAACTGCGCCG
>PLIX01000184.1 GCA_003140135.1 Gammaproteobacteria bacterium | reverse complement strand
GAGTCAGCCATGCCAAAGTATGTCATCGAGAGGGACATTCCGGCTGCGGGTAAGCTCTCTGCACCGGAGCTCAAGGCAATCTCGCAGAAATCGTGCGGCGTCCTAAGCAAAATGGGCCCGCAGATCCAATGGCTGCAGAGCTACGTAACGGGCGACAAGGTTTACTGCGTCTACATTGCGCCCGATGAAAAGGCGGTGCGTGAGCACGCCAGGCAAGGCGGCTTTCCTGCCAATAGAGTGTCAGAGGTCACCACGGTTATCGATCCCACAACGGCCAAGTAGCTGACCGGCCGACCACGGGTTTCACCTTACTGGTTCGTCGACGCTTCTTCGCGCGGAATCGGGACCGTCTCGCTTTGAGTCGGCCAGCAAATCGAACGCTTGAAGTTGCAAACGAGAACGGTGCGAGTCGGCGCCGGCGAGGAATGGTTGCAAGTAAGTGACAAATCGAGCGCTCCCGCTATCACGCTGTGCGGCCTGCAGCAGGACCTCCGGGTGTAACGCCTATACCCCACGCGGGCGCGGGCAAAGTAGGGTCTTCTGGCCAGTCGAATTCGAATCCCGAATGTCAACCAGCTAGATCCGCTGAACGCGACCACACGTACGGGCGAATTCGAGGACGGTTCGACTTGCCACTTCCAGAATGATCTTGATCGCATGAAGAAGGCCTTTGGTCGACTCTTGGGTGGCGATTGGCCGGATGCCTTCAAACTAGGTGAACATCACAGGCCTAAACCCAAGACCGGTTGGTACCACGGCGAAAGGTCGGTTTTTGAGGTGGGAGAAACGGAATCAGGCGACGACTGACGGGGGTGGCGCGGCGGCGCTACATCGCGGGACAGCGTGCACCCCCCTAGCCGACGCGACGCGCCGCCCCCCGCACGCGCTGGGCTGAAGGTGGCGTTGCCACGCGCTGCTGCTAGAGTGGTGTGCCACGCGAGGGCGATAGCTCTCTTTTTCGGGGAGGCGATCCATGCAACGTGTTGCGATTCTCACCGCGGCTCTGCTGACCGCGGGACTTGCGATTCCCGGCGCTTATGCTGCCCGCGACATCGGCATCCCGAGGTACATCACGGCTGCCGTCACGGATTCGGCGCGACCCGCGGCCGATACCGAGCGCGATGCCAGCCGCAAGCCCGCCGAGACTCTCGCCTTCGCCGGCGTCAAGCCGGGCGATTGGGTACTGGAACTCGCCCCCGGCCGGGGTTACTTCACCCGGCTGCTG
This sequence comes from Gammaproteobacteria bacterium, assembly GCA_003140135.1. GTDB lineage: Bacteria > Pseudomonadota > Gammaproteobacteria > Steroidobacterales > Steroidobacteraceae > PALSA-1196. The sequence goes on along the minus strand of PLIX01000184.1, from coordinate 14,558 downwards.
AGCGCAGTGGTCGGATCTCGGGGCCAAGTGACCAACTACATCATCTCCCAGCCGCCCAAGCCCAACACACCGCCGCCCCCGATCATCGCGCTCGCCGCCGAGCCGCATTACAGCAACGTAAAGGTCCATCTGCAGCGGCTCATCGAGGTGAAGCCCACCAACAGCTTCAACCTTGTGTGGACGACGCAGAACTACCACGACTTCCACAACATTGAGGGCCTTGACGTGGCGACTCTCAACCACGCCATCTTCGCGGCGCTTAAGCCGGGCGGAATCTACTTCGTGCTAGATCATGCGGCCGAAGCCGGCTCGGGGCTGCGCGACACTAATACGCTGCACCGGATCGACGAGGACACGGTGAAACAGGAGGCGAAAGCGGCGGGCTTCGAGCTGGTCGGCGAAAGCGGCATGCTGCACAACAAGGACGATCCGCATACTGGCAAGGTGTTCGAGGGGCCCATCCAGGGGCACACCGATCAGTTCATCCTGAAGTTCAGGAAGCCGAACAAGTAAGGAGTTACGAATCAATCTCAGAACCACTATTTGATTCGGGCTTGTCGGGGAACACTAGGGTATGAACATATCGTCCCCCCGCTGCCAACGCAGTTCGACCTGGCTCGCCGATGCATAACCAGTCCATCAAGGCCGCATCGCCATTCTCGAACTCCGCCAGCAGGTAGCGCATCAGCCCGACACTGGCGTTACTGCGGCGAATGACCAAGCTCGCGGAAACCAACTCCGCAGTGCCGGCGGGCTACGATCCCCTCACTGGCCGCGGTCGGCCTCTCCAATTGCGAGCCGCTGCAGAGGCGCAGCGGGACGCGGGAACGCAACATAACCAAACGATTGGCGCCACGTGCGCGGGCCGATGTCGTGCGCTATAAGCGGCTGGGCGAGCAGGTTGATATGGCAGGGAAGCGTTGGGCGGGATGATGCGGCGTCGGCGCACGCTGAGCCTGCACCCGGTGACTGCTTTTCGGTCATCCGCAGACGCTTGCTGTCTTGGCGGTCGGGGGTGCGCTCGTATAACCGAGGCGAAAGCACAGAAATGAATTCCCGAATATGCGAGCCCGTCCCGCTGTGCGCAAGAACCACTACCGATCAATGCGGTGGCAGCGTAGCTTGGCGCTTCTCGGCGTTGATGGATCAGAACGAAGCCGCGCAGGAGCCTGGGCAGTTATGAGACGAATTATTGCAATTCTCGCACTGTTGAGTCTTGCTGCTTGCGGGGGCGGGGGCGGTGGTTCAAGCACGCCGTCAGCAACTTATAGTGCGAAAAGCGGTGTCGCTCAAAAAGGTCCCCTAATCAAGGGTTCCACAGTCACTGCTCAAGAGCTTAATTCGAGTCTATCGCCTACCGGCCAGCAGTATTCGTATCAGACGACGTCTGATTTTGGGGCGTTTTCGCCAACCAATAGTTTTGCAAGCCAGTACATCGGGACGAACGCCAGTGGGTACTACTTCGACGAGGTAGCCAATGAGGTTTCCACCGGACCCGTTACGCTGAATGGATATAGCGACCTTTCGACGGACACGGTGTTGAATGTCAACCTCCTGACTACGCTTGAATATCAACGAATCCAGAGTCTAGTCACGAAATCGAATATGACGTTCGCGGCGGCTAGAACACAGGCGGAAAATGATTGCCCAGGTTGAGCCAGTCGATTGCCAGCGAGCTCCAAGCGAGCGCGTAACGCGGATCAATCTGCGTCGCCTGAGTGAAATACTCGATCGCCTTATCAGCCGCGAGCTCGACTGCGGCGCGCGCGCGCAAGCGCGCAAGCCGTAATCAAAAGACCAAGGTCTCAAAAAAGTGACCGAGACGCGGCATTTGATCGTCAGGTAGTTGGCGCAATGCTGATCACCTAGGCCACAGTGCTCGCATTGTTGGCCGCAAACTTCGCGCTGCTGTCGGTCGTGATGATCGACATCGACCACCTCCAGCACTTCAACGACAGTGCGGCCACGATGCCGGCGACTTCGTGCTCAGCGCCCTGGCGCGAGCCATCACGAAGAGCATCCGCCCATCCGACATTGCCTGCCGCTACGGCGGTGAGGAGCTTGTTGTTGTGCTGGCGGAAGCAAACCTGGAATGCGCCCGCGCGCGTGCCGAGGAGATGCGGCTCGCGATCCGCGATACGAATCTCACCCATCTTGGGCAAACGCTGCCGGCTCCGACCGCCTCGTTCGGCGTCGCCGTCTACCCAGAGAATGGAACGACGCCAGCCGATCTGCTAAAAGCAGCGAATCAGGCGCTCTTTCGGGCCAAGCAGGAGCGCCGGGACCGCGTTTGCGTCGCGGCGAACACGGCAGTAACTGGGTCATGAGCGAATGGTGGCTCACTACTGTGGTGGCGCTTAGAGGCCAGCTACAACGTCGCCCCGACGCAGCCCCGCACCTGTCGGTCGCTTGGCTGAAGGCGACCGTAAGCGCATCATAACGCCCAGGTGTTCTTTCGTTGTTCGGATTGGTGTCCTCATACACGCTTGGCGGATTCATTCACATTCTCTTGGTCATTGCTATCGTTATTGTCGTCATCAATCTCATTCAAGGTCGCAGGGGACTGTAGCCTTTCGCAGCTGCGCAACATTTACCGTGGGGAGTTCGCGCCATGATTAAATCCAAATGGCTTGCCGGAAGCGTGACTGCCCTTATCGTGTTCGGGTGCGCGAGTCAGAGAGAACCCGCCGAACAAGCGGTGGTAAATATAAATGCGGCGCTCGGGACCGTACATGATGCCGCAGCGAAATATGCGCCCGATGGACTGCAGTCTGTCGAAGCACAGGTTGCCACTCTCAAGGACGACCTCTCCAAGGGCGACTACAAGAAGGTGCTCGCGGAGGCACCGGCGGTTACCACCGCCGTGGCCAATCTGCAGCAGGCCGCCATAGCCAAGCAGGAGGAGGCGGACACCCAGCTCGCGCAAACGAAACAGCAATGGCGCCGTCTTAGCGCTGAGGTACCGAAGATGGTCGCAGCGATTAAGTCGCGCGTCGACGAGTTATCGAAGTCGCGGCGGCTGCCGAAGGGAGTCAGCAAGGCGTCGTCCGAGTCCGCCAAGGCAAGTCTCGATTCGCTCAACTCAACGTGGACCGAAGCCACCGGCGCGGCTGCAAACGGAGACTATGCGGGCGGCGTGGCCAAGGGGCAGGCAGCCAAGGATAAAGCTACCGAGATCATGCACGAGCTCGGCATGACATCGAGCTGAACCCGACTTATTTGGGCGGCGCATTCGAGATCAGCGCTAAACTGTCGTCAGCGCCTCCTACCGCCCAAGCGCGCGCAGCTGCGTCAGGCATGGTTAGTGACGACCTGCGTTGCCAACTCGAACTCAATTCACAATATTATCTTGCCATGGTCCTCATCATTCGCGCGTACGGCGGCCTCGAAACGATTATCCGCCCATCGTATGGCGAAGAAAAAACGGAACGTGCCCATTAGCAGCCCAGCATGACTCACTTAGCCTTGCAGGCAACACTGCTTCCAAATTAGAGACGCCGCCCCGATCGCGGGCCTCGCATGCCCTTTTGAGTACTGCAGTGTCAACGTCGACCGCTGGCGACAGCTGTTGCACGTGAGGTGTGCGACTTGACGACCTTCGCGCATGGCGCCGACGCATTAGCCCTAATGCTTACGGTCGATGTGGAGCCTTACCCGCGGGTGCGGCGGAAGCTTGAAACTGTTGTGCCTTCGCTTCGCAAACGCGCCGGCCGACAATAGAAAAATGAACGCGAGCAGCAAGGTGAGGCCCATAGCAAAACCCTCGAAATGACCAAAAGGGGCTTCGGCGCATTCGCCAGTACTGCCCTTATAAATCGCGAGTGCTGTTCTTTCGTTGTCACACTTCACATAATCTGCCAACGTCACTAGGCGCTTCGGCCCGCGGGCTATGTCGCCTGCACAGCGAGGCCGCAGATGAGCCTGCAGCCGAACCCTATATACCAACAGCAACAGATTAGTTGCCAAGCGGGAGGCGGCCACTTAAGACCGACTTGACCGACGCGGCGGATGCGGACGCGATCTGCGAGGCGGTGGGCAGTTTGAGCATGCGCTTTGTGCCACTTAAGAATGCCGAGCAGCAGGCGATCTTAGGACTTCATCGCGCACGCCAGGGGTTTGGCGAACTCGTTGCATAGCGCTGAGAGACCCGCACGAGATCTCAATATGATGCAGCGACTACTTTCGCCCCCCATCCCGTTGCGTAAGTGTGGCTGATGCTGAGCAGGTTGAGCGAACTCGGGACGCTTTCCGCATCCTGGGCCGCACGCTGAAATTGGGCGCGGGCAGGCGTGCAGTCGAGTAGCCTCGAAGGAGGGCGCGGAGCCACGGTGACACGCTGCTGTCCCCTATCTCTGCGTCCCTATGCTTCCCCCGCGGGATCTAGGGCATGTTCCGGCAGCGCTACCGTTAAAGGTCTCCATCCAGCATGCATCTAATCGATCGTGCCGCGGTCCCGGCCGCGCGGATGCGGAGCGGGTAAGAGCAAAGTAGATACACCGGAAATCGCACCTTGCGCGCTGCCTAGCGCGCCTCGTGGCTGATTAATGAGGGTCACGACACGCTTGCGGCGCGCGCGAAGGACCAATGTCGGTCGCGCTGTGACCGCATACACCATTGAGGTGCGGTGCCGCCGAGACGACGGTCGTTAATTAGCGCACTCGAATGGTGGAAAGTTGAAGCAGCACTCGCCGAATCCTATTTACCGACTTGTCTGGAGTCATGCATCCCGAGCTTGGGTCGCCGTGGCGGAGAACTCACGCGGACAGGGCAAGCGATCGAGCCGCAGGCTCGTGGCCGCAGCGCTGTCGCTGAGCGTGCCCGTGGCGCTTGCAGGTCGCACCGGAGGACGGGTCGTTGCAGGCTCGGGCAGCATCTCTCACTCGGCCAACACCACGACGATCGAGCAATCGCGCCCGACACTGGCACCGACTGCGAAAAGCTTCAACATCGCTCTGCAACAGTCGGTAGATTTTCTGCAGCCCTCATCCCGCGCGATCGCGGTCAACCGCATTTTGGGTAACAACGGGACGCCGTTGAGACTGTGGAAGCATGGTAGATCGGGCTACCAATAAACGTCGTCCGAAGCACCGTGTTCTCCTATCACCAAATCCCTGCCTTGCAGACCCTTTATAATTCCTGTCCGCACGGAAGCAGGGAACGGTGAAGATCCGATTGCAAAGTGGGATCGCACTTATGAGTGTGCTGATCCCATTCGCTGCAGCCATGGCCGTAGCGAATTCGGACTCCGGCGCCCGGCCATGGTCGCTCGATGGCCAGATGGTATTCGTACGCATGGCGTCGCTCGAGACTTCGGCGGTCACGGCGATTGCCCAGGACACGCAGGGGTTTCTCTGGTTTGGTACCCAGTCGAACCTACTGCGCTGGGACGGATATCAGCTACGCACGTATGCCAGGAATCCGGATGCAGCAGGCTCCCTGCCGGACAACTTCATCCGAAGCCTGCTCGTCGACGATCGCGGTCAGCTTTGGGTGGGCACCAATTCGGGCGGACTAAGCCGGTATGACCCGAAAATCGACGGATTTGTCAGTTTCCCGGTCGGTCCCAAGGGTACAAGCGACGGCACCATATCCGTGCTCATGTCCGATCACCACAGTGGTCTGTGGATTGGTACCGGGCACGGCATCGACCACCTGAACGGCACCACGGGGCGTATTGATCCACCGAATGCCAATCTGCCCCGAGACACGATTACGGCCTTGCTGCTCGATCGCGCGGGCACGCTGTGGGCCGGAACGCGCAAGGGGCTGCTGCGCCGCCCGCGCGTTGACAGCAAGTTCCTGCCATACCCCCTGCCTGCCCCCGAAGGCGCAGCGCCTGTGATTAGGGCCTTGCACGAGGACCAGGCCGGGCGCATTTGGATAGGCGTCGATTTGAATGGTGCATTTATCCTCGAGCCCGGCGCCGACAAGGTGCACCGCCTGCTAGAGGCACCGGGATCTGGCAAGCCACTGATCGACAACATCTCTGCAATCTGTGAGGTTGACAAATCAGAAGTTTGGCTCGGGACGGCTGAAAGCGGGATCGTGCGCGTCGACACGACGACCTGGAAGGTTGTGCGCGAACAGCGTGACCTAACGCGCTCGAGGGGTCTGCCGAGCAATCAGATCGATTCGTTGTTTGTTGACCGCGGCGGCACGATGTGGGTCGGTACCCGTTCGGTTCTGAGCAATGTCAATCCGCGCCAGCACCTCATTCAAACTTTCTTCGGCGGCAGTGCTCCGGGCTTACTCATCCGGGGTGACACGGTTAGCTCAATTCTGGCTCTGCCGGACGGCCGGGTCTGGATGGCGCTGGTGGGTGGCGGCGTCGAAATCGTCGATCCAATCGCCGGCCCGATCGGGATGATCCTCCCCGAACCGGATCATCCCGACAGTGGACTCCCCAACGTCCAGGTGATTACGATGGCACGCTGGGAGGACGGAGATATCTTCCTCGGCACCGCCGCCGGCCTGTACCGCGCCAGTCCTGATGGACGCTCACTCAAGCGCCTGCAGGTGCCGGCGCAGAGTGAGACCGTCGATGTCCGTGCATTGCTGGTAGCCAACGGACACCTATGGCTCGGCGGTCTCGATGGTCTCTCCGAACTGGAAGTCCTGCCCGAGGGTGCGTTGGGCTTGAAGCGACGATGGGACCAGGAACTCGGGGATCCGCGCGTGCGGACTGTGGTCAATGGCCGGGACGCAGGGATCTGGATAGGCACGGCGAGCGGCGTTGCGCATCTGGACCCGGCTAACGGCAAGGTTACGCATCTTTCAAACGACCCCAGGAATCCAAGGCTGTTGCCTGGGGGATACGTAAGCTCAATGCTGACCGACCGCAAGGGCCGGCTCTGGGTGGCGACGTTTGGCCGTGGCATCCAGGTCGAGCAGCGGCGCGATGCGGGCGGCCGACCGATTTTCCGGCGACTGACGCAAAGCGACGGTCTGCCACAAAACAGCATCGACGCCCTCCTGGAGGACGTCGACGGCAATATCTGGGCAAGCACCGACGGCGGATTGGCGCGCATCGAGCCCGACAGCCTTGCAATCAGAGCGTTTCGCACCGAGCAGGGGGTGGGCATTGACGGTTTCTTTACAGGCGATGCGGACACCACTCCAGCCGGCGACCTCCTGTTTGGCGGTCTGAACGGCCTAATCGTCGTGCACCCCGAGCGCCTCACCCCGGCTGCCGAGGCGCCGCCCATAGTCGTCACGGATGTGCGCATTGGCACCCGAAGCGTGGCCGCTTCACAGTCTCTCTTGAATTCGGGGCTGACGGTCGGATCCCAGGACCGCAGCCTGGCGATCGAGTTTGCCGCCCTGGATTTCACCGATCCGGAACACCGCCGCTATTCCTACCGCTTGCAGGGCTTTGACAAGGATTGGCTGGAGACGCCGTTGTCGCGGCGAGTGGCTTCCTACACGAACCTGCCGCCCGGAGACTACATCCTGCAGCTTCGCAGCGCAGCGCCTGGCAGCGAATGGTCAACGCCGCTCAACGTTGCGGTGCATGTGCAACCGGCCTGGTACGAGTATGGCGCAGCGCGCGCGCTGGCGGCGATCATATTGCTATTGCTGATCGTCGGTTTTGTGCAAGTGCGTACGACGATGTTGGTCCGTCGCCAAAGGGAACTCGAAAGCATCGTCGCGGAGCGCACTGCGCAGTTGCAGCACAACCAGGAACATCTGGAAAGAATGGCATATATCGACGTTCTCACGGGACTGCCGAATCGCCGTGTATTCAACGACGATCTGCGTCGATTTCTTGCTGGATGCGAGCGTGGTCAGGGCGACTTTGCACTGCTGATCATCGACCTGGACGGCTTCAAGAGTATCAATGACACCGTCGGGCACGATGCCGGTGACGCAGTACTCGTGGAGGTCGCCGTGCGTCTGCGCACTCTGATCCGCGAGACTGACCTCGTGGCGCGGCTGGGCGGTGACGAGTTTGGCTTGGTCCTGGCGCAACCACGTAACATGTCCGCTGTAGATTCGACCTGCGCCCGTATTATCAAAAATCTGAACGAACCGATTANNCCACACCACACCCGATGAAATCTACAAGGCTGCCGATGTGGCGCTGTATGAAGCTAAAAAGGCTGGCCGTAACACCTGGCGCTGGGACGAGACCTCAGCCGCGTCCGCGGCATTGACCGCATCGTGGAAGCGCTTAGACTTGAACGAAGGGGTTGCACAGCCGAGCGATGCCCGCGAGGACGATCGGCCAAAGAGTCGATTTCATACTGGATAATCGTCATACCGGCGCGGTAGCGCTTCCCATCAGGAGCAGCAATTTCTCGGGCACGAACCCTGGGCAGTTTTCGGAGACTAATACCTGTGGGCCGTCTATCGGAGTCGGCATGGGAAACTGGCAGTGTAACTCCACCCCGACTTACTTGATTTTCGCCCGTTGTGGAATTGTAGGGACAGACCAAAGCACGCCGCAGCTACCACGCTTGGTGAGTGGACCGGATTGGTTTCAGAGTCCGGAGTTGACCCCTAGCCGCCAGCCACGGCCCCGGAACAGCGGACACTCAAAATCAGATAAGCTGACGTTCACGGGGAGGCCGGCAAGACCCGTCAAAGGGATTCCCCGAATCGCGACCGTGGAGCAACGCGTCGGTGACCGAGTCGTCGAAGGCCGTATTCCTAAGCTACGCCTCCCAGGACGCGGAGGCTGCCGCACGAATCTGCGCGGCGCTCAGAGCCGCCGGCGTCGAAGTATGGTTCGACCAAAGCTCGCTGCGCGGCGGGGATGCCTGGGATGGGCTGATCCGTCGCCAGGTCAGGGAGTGCGCAGTCTTCATGCCGGTCATTTCAGCCAACGCCGACACGCGTACCGAGGGTTATTTCCGACTCGAATGGCGGCTGGCGGTCGACCGTTCCCACCTGATGTCCGATGACCGCCTGTTTCTTCTGCCGGTGGTGATCGACGACACACCCGAGCCGACGGCGCGCGTGCCGGACCGGTTCCGGGAGCGACAATGGTCCAAGCTACCGGCAGGCGAATGCTCGCCCGCGTTCGTCGAATGGGTCACGCAGGTGGTTACCGGCAGCGCGCCTTCGTCCGGTCCGCGGGCGATAGTGTCTTCAGCCGCGCAGATTTCCGGCGCCATGGCGGCGCCTCCGAAGACCCCGTCGATCGCGGTGCTGCCGCTTCTAAACATCAGCCGCGACGAAGAAGGCGAACACTTTGCTGACGGCCTAGCCGAGGAGTTGCTAAGCGTCCTTGCTAGCATTCCCGGACTCAGAGTGGCCTCGCGGACGTCTTCGTTTTCGTTCAAGGGCACGAATACGGATCTTGCAATCATTGCCAGCAAACTCAATGTCGCGACCCTCTTGGAGGGCAGCGTGCGCAAAGCTGGCAAGCGGGTGAGGATCACCGCACAGTTGATCCGGGTGGCCGACGACTCGCATCTATGGTCGAAGATCTACGACCGCGAACTGGACGACATCTTTGAGGTTCAGGACGACATCGCGCAGTCGGTGGTCAAGGAGCTGCGCACCGCGCTGATGGGCAGCGATGCCGGCCCGGCGGCGGCCGCCGAGGCACGCGCGGAGGTGAAGGCCGCAACAGTCGGCCGCACCGGAAATGCGAAGGCCTATGAGCTGTACCTTCAGGCGCGCTCTTTCGCCGACAAGATGACCGAAGCCGAAGGCGCACGGAGCATCGCCCTTTACGAGCAGGCGCTCGCGCTCGATCCCAGCTTCGCGCAGGCGTGGGCGGGACTCTCCGCCGCTCTTTTGCTCCGGACAAATAACGGGTTGGCTGCGTCCTATGCCGAGGGATACGAGGCGGCTCGCAAGGCCGCTTCGACCGCGCTCGACATTGCGCCGGGCCTTGCAGAAGCCCACGCCTGCCTGGGCACGGTATTAATCAGTTACGACTGGGACTGGAGGGCGGCCGACGAAGAACTCCACCGGGCGCTCACAGTGGCCCCCAACAATGGCGATGTTCTAATAGCGGCCGGCACTCTGGCCACGGCGCTAGGGCGGGAGGAGGAATCCATCCGCCTTTTTCGACAGGCAACATCACTGGATCCGCTGCGTGCCTCGCTACGCGTCTGGCTGGGGCTTACGTTGTACATCTTCGGTCGCTACGACGAGGCGGAGAAGGAGGCGCTCAGTGTGCTTGAGGGCAACCCCTCGCAGGGCCGTATGTGTGGACTGTTGTCTTACGTCCGCCTGCAGCAAGGCCGCGCGGGCGAGGCGCTCGAGTTCGCCGAACGGGAAAGCACGACTTGGACGCGCCTGACAGCGCAGGCGCTGGCCGAGCACTCCCTCGGAAACGCGGCCGGGTCCGACGCCGCACTTTCGCGCCTGACCGCCGAATTCGACATCGATGCCGCCTTCCAGATCGCGGAAATCCACGCCTGGCGCGGAGATAATGATCGCGCCTTCGAATGGCTGGAACGGGCATACAAACACCACGACCCGGGCCTCGCGGTGTGGAATGGCGACCCCCTGCTTCATCGGCTGCACGGCGACCAACGATGGCCAAAGCTGCTGGCAAAAATGGGACTGCGCTCATGAGCTCTCGGGTCGAGGCCGACGCGGGAGCCAGTTGACAGCGCGGCTTCAGTTCGGTTCGCGCTGCTGGGTCAGCGTGGAGTCTGATAACGGCGTTTCGGGTTGCGTCCAGCTCGGGCTTTGCTCGAACGTCAAACACCCTACGCGCTTAGCACTGCCGCGACTGCGGCCCAACACGACCGGTCCCGCCGAGCTGACAGGGGTACTACAGCGCGGTTTACAAGTGGCGGCAACGGAAGATGCCCGCGACGCGAGCCTTTTTCATTTGGGGTTGGGTGTCCGGGGTTAGACTCTAAACCGTTCCGCTACTCAAAAAATGGGGGGACGTCGTCCGCTATGTAGAAAACTGAGGGTTCTGCTCGAGTGGCCGGAGTTGGCCGATCAGAGACTTTCCACCCGTACTCACGCGCCGACGGTCGCTTCGTGACACCCGCTGCTGTCCGTCGCGAATGCCCGCTTCGAGGAAGCGGAATCAGGTCTTCTGCTTCGCGGCGGCCTCACGGGCCGCCTTGAGTTCCATCCAGTTGGGGCCGTACTCCAGCGCCTCGTCGTACTTCGCCAGCGCCAAACTCCATTTACCCTGACGTGCCAGTGCGTCACCCCAACCCTTGAGCGCATCGGCAAAATGCGGGCCGTGTTCGTGCGCGGCTGTGAATTTTGCGAGGGCGTCGCTGGTGTCGCCCTTCGATATCAGTATGCTGCCCCATTCTGAATAAGCGAACGGTAGGGACGGTGCCTGCCGGACTGCCTCTGCGAACCATCGTTCGGCAGTCGGCCAGTCGCGTTGGATCGCCGCGATCTGCCCACGAACGCGCGCGCACAGATAGCAGTCGAGCGGTGTCGCCGAGATAAGGGCCTCGGCTCCGGCCACATCGCCTGTCTTCGCCATGGCCAGCGCGACCAGCGGCTGAATCCAGACGACACGCATCTGCCCGAACAGCTTGTCAGTAGGCGTATGGGCGTCGAGCCAGGCATCGCAGACCTTTGCATCCGTTAATGCGGCCGGCCAATCGGCGCTGGCCGCGGCGATCCAATAGGTAGGGAGCGCGCTAAACGCCCAGATGGCATCCAACTTCAGTAACGATCGATCGTCGTCAGGCTCGAGGGTTGCAGCGATTTTTCGTCCAGCTTCTGGATCGTGATTGACTGCGTATGCGCTGGCCGCCAGGGCCGGCGCTAGTTTGGCACTTCCCAGGAACTCTGGCGCGGACTCTACGAGCGTCCAGTCTTTGGCCGACTTCTGCAGATCCCCGGTGATGGTTTCCAGCCATCCCTGAGCGATCAATCGGTTGCTTTCAAAAAAGACTTTGGAGATCCCAGGCGAATTCTCTTGGGAATGGAGTTCGAGTGGCACCGAATACTGGAACGCCTTCTCATCATGCCCAGACCACGTTTCCGCTCCTACCAGGCATATCTCGGCTGGAACGGTTGACGCACCCGAATAAGAAAGCCCCTTCAAGCAGTGTTTGCGCGCAGTATCCAAATCGGCGCTCACATTCACATCGAGCGTTCCCCATAGTGTGTAAGCCCAGCCTCGCTCAGTCAGGGGACCATTGGTAGCGAGATCGGAAATGACTTCGAGGGATTCCGCGCTGCGGCCATGCTGAAAGAGAAACTGGGCAAATCTGTAGGGCTGACTGGTGCGGTAGACGGCTTCCGCCGCCTTGCGCGCGAGCTCGTCGAAGTCGACTTCCGGGCCCGTAAACGTGGCAGGTGTCGCATCACCAAATCGCGCGGTTACGGCGATTCCCGCGGGCGTGCGAATGACTTCTCCTGTGATGTGATTGGCGTGACCGAACCTGTCTCGGAGCAACTTGCTAAACTCACGCAAGCTCACGCCTGTCTCTGGGATTTCGACCTTGATGTCCGATCCCCAATTGTATTGATAGGAGTCTGCCGGGCGCTCTGACGTCGTGGCTGTCTGCATGGCCTGCAGCTTATCCAGGAAGCGAGTAGCGACCACCTCGCCGGATAGTCCGTCGCCGACCAGATCGGGCGGGACCGAAAATGCTTCTACCACAAGGCCATGATCCTCTATCGCATCGCGGATCAAGATCAAAGCTCCGATGCCAATGACGGTTGCGACCAAGATCACAAACAGGCGCAGCGCTACGCGTAGCCTTTCGTCAAAGCGCTTGAGTTTGAGCAACTGCAGGTTGACTGCGCGCTGCTCATGCAAGTGTTCGGTCTGGATTTCGACCAGACGGCTCTGTTTGACGAAGTAGGCGGAAGCCCTTTCAGCGAGCTCGGGATTGCTTTTGGCCGCCTCCGCGGCAAGCGCTGCGGCGGTCGGGTCTAGGGGTGTCGAGGTTTCTGAGACAGTGCCTTCAACAGGCGACTCGCTATCCGAACCTAAGAGTCCCGAGATTCCGCCTGATTCAGCCACGCCCGTCCCCATCCGCGATTCAACCTAGCCTACCTGAAGCCGCGAGTGGCTGCTTCCAGGCAGCGATTTCAGGGCATCCAGTGACCGAAGTTGGCCGGCCAGCGCCCGTTGACGCCGGCCGGCGCGTGCGGCTCCCTATACTTCAGTCTGCTCGGCCATCTCCAGGGCGTCGTTGACCTCGATACCGAGGTAACGAACCGTACTCTCTAGCTTCGTGTGTCCCAGCAGCAGCTGAACGGCCCGCAGGTTCTTGGTCCGGCGGTAGATCAAGGTCGCCTTCGTTCGCCTGAGCGTGTGCGTCCCGTAGCTGGCCGTGTCCAATCCCAACTGCCTGACCCATGAATTCACGATACGCGCGTACTGTCGAGTAGACAGATGCGCCGAGCCGTGTAGTCGGCTTGGGAAAAGGCTGCTCTCCGAAGTCAGTCCTGCATATCCGATCCAGGCTCCGACAGCCTCCCGCGTCGGATCGGTAATTTCGAACTGCACTGGACGTTGGGTTTTTTGCTGCAGCACGATTGCCCGGGATGCCATGCCGCCTCCGTGGCAGACATCTCTGACGTGCAACCGAACCAAGTCGCAGGCTCGAAGCTTACTATCGATAGCGAGACTGAACAGCGCAAGCTCGCGGAGACGGTTGGCGAGCTGCAGCCGGACCCGGATGGCCCAGATCTCTTTGAGCTTAAACGGCGCTTTCTGACCTACAAGCTTTCCCTTGTTCCAGGGTTCGCGAATGATCGTCGTGCGGTGACTGTGTTCCATGGCTGACTCCTGTGGTGATGGAGCCGGCAAGTCTGCGCCGCATAGAAAGGTCGCTCATTGATAAACATCTAGCCTGTGCGCCGGCCTCACAACTCGGGGTAGTGTGTTGATGCTGTATTCAACCCGATGCCACCCAAGAAGGAGGCCGACATGGAACTATACGGAGCGATTGATTTGCACTCCAGCAACAGTGTGCTGGTTGTGACGGACGCGGAGGATCACATGATATTTGCCAAGCGGTTGCGCAACGATCTTGAGCTGATCGTGACGGCGCTGCGCAGCTGCCCTGGGGATATCCGAGCCGCGCCGGCTGATGCCGGTTTGAAGTACGGACTCGGAGTCTACACGGATACCGTTGGCCAACATCCGCGCATTCGATACAACGGTGGATGGAGCGCTTATCTATCCAGCAATCGCGTCTACCCGGCGGACCATGCAGCGATTTCTGTTTTTTACCAATGCCGGCTTTTCCAACAGCGAGGATGCAATCGGCGACGCCATTGAGGCGATACTTTTGAGTTCCGCAGATGAGATGGGTGACGTTCGGTCGATGTTTGAGATGCTGCGCACGGGGCAAATCGACAGGTCCAAATTCACTGAGAACGGCAATTTCTATTTCACGTCAACGGTCCTATCGGACTATCACGCGAGTCTGGCTCCGCTCGGAGCATTGAAGAGCATCGTGCGACATGGGCAGACCGGACTACGCGGCGGTCTGACAGATGACGAGTACATCCTGAGCTTCACGGATCGTAAGCTGCTGTGTATCGTCCGCGCGGAGCCGGGTACCGGACGCATTGAAGAGTTCGCACTATATCCGTTTACGGAATGACCGCTTCGCCGCATCCAATTCCGGGCCTCGAATGATAATCCTCTGACC
>PLIX01000105.1 GCA_003140135.1 Gammaproteobacteria bacterium | reverse complement strand
TCGGTCTTGCCGACGCCGGTGGGGCCGGCGAGCAGGAAATTACCGAGCGGCTTTCTCTGATCGCCCAATCCTGAGCGCGCCATCTTGATCGCCGCGGCGAGCGACTCGACCGCCCGATCCTGGCCGAAGATCACGAGCTTGAGATTGCGCTCGAGATTTTTCAGCACCTCGCGGTCGGAGGTGGAGACGCTCTTCGGCGGGATGCGCGCCATCCGCGCCACCACCTCTTCGATGTGGCGCACCTCGACCGTGTGCTCGCGTTCGGCGAGCGGCTTCAGACGCAGTCGCGCGCCGGCTTCGTCGACGACGTCGATCGCCTTGTCGGGCAAGTGCCGCTCGCTGATGTGACGGGCGGAGAGCTCAGCTGCGGCGCGCATCGCATCCACGGCATAGACAATGCTGTGGTGCTCCTCGAAGCGGCTCTTCAAGCCCAACAGAATCTCGATCGTCTCCTCGACCGACGGCTCCACCACGTCGATCTTCTGAAAGCGCCGNNATTGGAGGCATCCATGACGCCGCCGGATGCGGCGCCGGCGCCGATCACCGTGTGAATCTCATCAATGAAGAGAATCGCGCCCGGCTGCTTCTTGAGCTCCGTGATGACGCCTTTCAGGCGCTTCTCAAAGTCGCCGCGATATTTCGTGCCGGCGATCAGCGCCCCCATGTCGAGCGCATAGACCGTGCAGTCGGACAGAACGTCGGGCACTTTGCCCTCGACGATGAGGCGCGCCAAGCCTTCGGCGATCGCGGTCTTGCCGACTCCGGCCTCGCCGACGTACAGGGGATTGTTCTTGCGCCGCCGGCACAGAATCTCCACCGTTCGCTCGATTTCGAGCTTGCGGCCGATGAGCGGATCGATGCGGCCCTCCTGCGCCAGGCGATTCAAGTTCGTCGCAAATTTATCGAGCGCGCTGCCGGCGCCCTCCGGATCGCGCTCCCCATCCGTCTGCGCTTCCTCCTTGTCGCCGCGCTCGTCGGCGATCTTCGAAAGACCGTGGGAGAGATAGTTGACCACGTCGAGCCGCGCCACGTGCTGGCGATTGAGGAGAAACACCGAATGGCTCTGCTTTTCGCTGAAGATCGCGACCAGCACGTTGCCGACGCCAACTTCCTTCTTGCCGCTCGACTGCACGTGAAACACCGCGCGCTGCAGCACGCGCTGGAAACCAAGAGTCGGCTGCACCTCGCGCTCCTCGGCCTCCTCCAGGTGCGGCGTTGATTGGTCGATGTGGTCCTTCAGATCCTGCTTAAGCTTGGTGAGATCCGCCCCGCAGGCGCGCAGAATCTCGCGCACCTTGGGGGTGTCGAGAATGGCGAGCAGCAGGTGCTCGACCGTCAGGTACTCGTGACGCGCCTCGCGGGCCCGATGAAACGCGTCGTTGAGGCAGTATTCCAGCTCGTTAGACAACACGATTGAACCTTCCGCCCTTTCAGGCCTCTTCCAATGTGCACATCAGAGGATGTTGTTGATCACGTGCATAGGTGGTCACCTGCGCTACCTTAGTTTCTGCGATCTCATATGTGAAGACTCCACAAACACCCTTACCCTTGGTATGAACCTCTAGCATGATCCGCGTCGCAGTTGTGCGATTGAGCGCAAAGAATTTCTCCAGCACGTCGACTACAAACTCCATGGGCGTGTAATCGTCATTGAGTAACACCACCTGGTACAGCGGGGGCTGCTTGACCTGCGGACGGGCTTCTTCGACAACGACGCCACTGTCAGGGCGGGCAGGCTCATGATCCGGCATGGTGACTTTATATGGGTCGCCAAACGGCAACACAAGTGGGGTCTGAGAGGCCAAAGTTTAGCGAGTGAAAACAATTGCTTGAGAGCGCAAGCGGCTGCCCCGTATGATGGCCCCCGCTCGGCTCCGGCAATGCTGGCGCCGCAGCTGCGGCCCACTGTGTGTCTGAAGGAGTTCCGAGGCCTAATCCTGCCATGAACGCTGGCTCCTGGATCAATCGACTTCCGGCGTCCCACCAATGGCGCGCGCTCGCGCTCGCGCGCGGGCCGCGCATTGCCACCTGGGCGCTGGCACTCGCGCTCGGTGTCCAGGCGGCAACGATCGTGACAGATCTCGCCGGAGGCGGCCAGTCCCGCAAGGCCGACGTGCGACCGCCGAGCCCGGCGACCGTCGCGCGCCGCGGCATCGACATCGCCAGCATCACGAACGGCCACCTCTTTGGCACCGCCGCCGACCGTACCACGAGCGGCACTGCGGCCGATGCTACACAAACCAGCATGCAGCTCGTGCTGACGGGCATTATCGCGGGCAAGGATCCAAAGGTGGGTTTTGCCATCGTGGGAGAAAACGCGACCGCCGCCAAAGTGCACGCCGTGGGTGACAATGTGCCGGGCGGCGCGAAGTTGCATTCTGTCTACAGCGATCGCGTACTGCTCGACAGGAATGGACGGCTGGAATACTTGACTCTGCCGCACACGAGCTCCGCCGTTCTCAACTCCAATCCCATCCAGGCGGCCGTACCCAACCTAAACCCGGCTTTCGACCGGGTGCGGCGCCTGATCTCCGAGGATCCGTCGGCCCTGAGCGACATTATGCGGAATCAGCCGGTGCTGATGCAGGGCAAGCTGCGCGGCTTTCGGGTCTACCCGGGCCGCAACCGCCAGGCGTTCACGCGTCTGGGCCTGCGCTCCGGGGACCTCGTGATCGCGATCAACGGCACNNTCATTGAACATGGCGCAGGTGGCACAGGAAGCCGAAGAGGCGGTTGGCAGCGACGCTGCGGCCACTCCGGCGGCGGGGCCGCAGACGCCGATGGGACCGGCGCCGATGTCGGACAGCACCCGAGCGCCGCCCGCACAGATGCCCGGGGCGCAACCTTCGATGCCGCTCATGCCGCAAGCACCGCCGCCTGCCCCGGAACCGCCGATGCCACAGCCGCCCGACCCGGAAGGGAATGAATGATGAGAGGACCCGGATTCTTGACACGCATCGGCTGCGCAGCCTCGCGCGCCGCCCTCGGCTGCGCCGTGGTGGTGATCGTCGGCACGGCCATCGCCGCCGATGCGGAGTCGACGCAGCGCATCACACCGAACTTCAAAGACGCCGACATCACGCAGATTGCCGAAGCGGTGAGCGCAGCGACCGGCAAGAACTTCATTATCGATCCGCGGGTGCGCGCCCAGGTCACGATGCTCTCCTCGACACCGATGTCCCCCGACGCCTTCTACCAGGCGTTTCTCTCGATCCTGCAGGTGCACGGCTTCGTGGCCCTGCCCGCCGGGCGTGTCATCAAGATCGTCCCCGACGCAAACGCGCGTCAATATCCGTCAAACGACCTGCCTGATCACGTGAGCTCAACCTCCGATGAGATTGTGACGCAGGTGATCGCGGTGAAGAGCGTGAACGCCGCGCAGCTCGTGCCCATCCTGCGGCCGCTCATTCCGCAATACGGCCATCTCGCCGCGTACCCCGCATCGAACATCCTCATCATCTCCGACCGCGCCAGCAACGTGAATCGCATCATGCGCATCATCCAGCGCATCGACCAGGTGGGCGATGCGGACGTGGAGATCGTGCCGCTGCAGAACGCCTCGGCGACGGAGATCGTGCGCGTCATCAACTCCCTGTATCAGCAGCAGGCCGCCTCCGAAGGCTCAGCCAACGGCTTCAAGCTCGTGGCCGATGAGCGCTCCAACAGCATACTGCTGAGCGGCGAGAAGGACTCGCGTCTGCGCATCCGGGTGTTGATCGCACACTTGGATACGCCGCTGCAGAGCGGCGGCGACACTCAGGTGCGCTACCTGCAGAACGCCGACGCCGAAAAGATCGCCGCCAAGTTGAAAGAGCAGATCGCAGGCGCCGCAAGCGGCGGCGCGGGCGGCCCTCCGGGTTCGCAGGCGCCTGCCTCGCAGTCCGAGAGAGGCACCATCATCTGGGCGGATCCGGCGACCAACGCGCTCGTCATCACCGCCACCCCCAAGGTCATGCGCAACCTCATGTCCGTCATCGATAAGCTCGACATCCGCCGCGCGCAGGTGCTGGTGGAAGCCATCATCGTCGACGTCGACTTAAGCAAGTCCGCCTCTTTGGGTGTGAACTGGGCCGTATACGGCCAAGGCAGCACCGCGGTTCCCGCCGCCGCATTCAATTCGCCCGTCAACGGCACGTCCATCGCGGATGTGGTGGAGCTCGTGGCGAGTCCGACGACGGCGCTCGCGAACGGCACGGCGCTGCCGACCGGCGGTATTCTGGGCGTCGGCCGCGTCGCATCGAACGGGCTCAACTTCGGCGCGCTCTTGAGCGCGATACGCAGCGACACCAACTCCAACGTCGTCGCCACACCCTCGACGGTGACCACGGACAATCAGGAAGCGACTCTCAAGGTCGCAAGCGAAGTGCCGTTCCTCACGGGCCAGTTCACCAGCACCGGCTCCTCGAACAGCTCCGTGACGCCGTTTCAGACCATCCAGCGCGAAGAGGTCGGAACGATCCTCAAGATCACCCCGCAGATCAATGAGGGCGGCGCCGCCGTCATGCTGAAGATCGATCTGGAAAGCTCCTCCGTGGTTCCGAAGGATGCAGGCCCGGAAGGGGCAGTCGACCTGACCACCAACAAGCGCACGGTAAGCACGCGCGTGCTCATCGAGGACGGCGGCATCGTGGTGCTCGGGGGACTCACGAACGCCGACTACTCGCGGCAGGAAACACGCGTGCCATTTCTGGGCGCGATTCCCGTCCTCGGGCAGTTATTCAAGACGCGCTCGGGCAGCGCCGACCGCACCGACCTCATGGTGTTCATCCGGCCGAAGATTCTGCGTACCGATGAACAGTCGGCGATCGAGACCAATACCAAGTACAACTACATTCGTGAGGAGCAGCGCAAAGTCACCACCGGCGAGAAAGAATGGCTGCCCATCCTGCCGGGTGTGAAGCAGCCGGAGCTGCCGCCCATGCCGCCCGCGTCTCAGTCGACGGCGCCAGCACCCACGAGCGCCGCCGAGAAGGAGAAGGCGGGAGAGGAAGAGTACCGTTCGCGCGTCGTGCCGCAGAAGCCTGCTAGTACCCCGGCGCCCGCGACGCCGCCCGCGACTCCTCCTGCGGATGCGCCCGCGAAGCCCTTCACGCCGACCCCTGATCCGCCGAGCACCGACTCGGGCCACCCATGAACGACGTTGCGGCCGAAGTCGTCGAGGCGCCGCAGCGACGCCTGTCCTTCGCCTTCGCCAAGCGCCACGGGGTGCTCGTAAAGGAGATGCAGGACGGAGTCGCGCAATGCGCGTGCCGCGCGAATGCCTCGCCCACCGCGCTCGCCGAGGCGCGGCGCTTTCTGCGCGTCTCGATGAAGCTTGAGCGCGTGGCCGAACCCATATTTGACGAGCTGCTGCGCGCGGCCTACGAGGGCAGCTCGGAGACCATGGAAGCGGTCGAGGGACTTGATGAGACGACGGACCTTGCGCACCTGGCGCAGGTGCTGCCCGAGCAGGCGGATCTGCTCGAGAGCGAGGACGATGCACCCATCATCCGCCTGATCAACGCCATTTTCACGCAGGCGGTGAAGGAGAACGCCTCCGACATTCACGTCGAGCCGTTCGAGAATCGCCTGGTGATTCGTTTCCGGGTGGACGGCATTCTGCGCGAAGTGCTGCAGACCAAGCGCGCCGTGGCGCCGCTCGTCGTGTCGCGTCTCAAGGTGATGTCGAAGCTCGACATCGCCGAGAAGCGCCTGCCGCAGGACGGCCGCATCAAAATCCGCCTGGCCGACAATGAGGTCGATATCCGCGTGTCCATCATTCCCATGCTGCACGGCGAGGCCGTGGTCATGCGGTTGCTGCGGCAGAATTCCAAACTGCGCGGTTTGCAGGACATCGGAATGGACAAGCGGGAACTGGATTGCTTCCGCCGCGTGCTGCAAATGCCGCACGGCATCATTCTGGTCACCGGCCCCACCGGCAGCGGCAAAAGCACAACGCTCGCCGCCATGATCGACCAGATCAACAAACGCGACCACGGCCACATCGTCACGCTCGAAGACCCAATCGAATACGTCCTCACCGGCATCAACTGCGCCATCGAGCAGCGAGAAGTCGGCAGCGACGTTCCCGATTTCGCCAGCGGCCTTCGCCACGTCCTACGCCAGGATCCCGACACGATCCTCCTCGGCGAGATGCGCGACCTGGAAACAACCAGCGCAGCCATCACCGCCGCCGAAACCGGCCACTTGGTTCTCAGCACCCTTCACACGCAAAACGCGCCGCAGACAATCGAGCGGATCATCGACATCTATCCGGCAAGCCAGCAAAACCAGATTCGCTCAATGCTGGCCGGCACCCTGCAGGCGGTCATCTGTCAAACCCTGATGCCCAGATCGGACGAGCCGGGAATGATTCCCGCCTGCGAGATCATGATCTGCACGCAGGCGGTCAAGAGCTGCATCCGCGACAATCGCATTTTCGAAATTCCCAACGTCATCGAAACCAGCCGCGCCCAAGGCATGCAATCGCTCGATCTCTCCTTACAACAACTCTGCCGCAACGGCTACATCGCCCGCCAGGACGCCATCGCCAACGCCACCCACCCCGAAAAGTTCGAGCGCTCCCTGGTGGCATAAAACGTCTCCCCCGTTTAGCCGCGACCCAAAGG
>PLIX01000297.1 GCA_003140135.1 Gammaproteobacteria bacterium | reverse complement strand
GCTCACCTTCCGCCTTGAGCATGATAGGCGCGCCATGCGCATCGTCGGCACAGACGAAATGTACGGCATTCCCGAGCATCCGCTGGAAGCGGACCCAGATGTCCGCCTGGATGTATTCCATGATGTGCCCGATATGGAACGGCCCATTCGCGTACGGCAGGGCAGTCGTGACGAAAATCTTGCGGGCCATCGCGCTAGTCTAGCGCAGGCGGCGGTTCAGCCCTGATCCTTTACCGGCTCGAATTTGCCCTTGTTGATGCCTTTCTTGTAGGCCTCTTTGCCCGTGATCATGCGCTGCTCGAGGAGCTGCTGGATGGCGCTGTCCATCGTGCGCATGCCGAACTGGGCGCCCGCCTGCATGGTGTTCTCGAGCTGATCGAGCTTGCCCTGGCGGATGAGATTGGACGCCGCGGACGTATTCACGAGCACCTCGAGCGCGGCCACGCGGCCTTGCTTGTCGGTGCGCTGCAGGAGCTGCTGCGAGACGACGCCGCGGAGCGAGGTTGAGAGCATGGTGCGCACGTGCGATTGCTTGTCCGACGGAAACGCATTCACCAGCCGGTCGACGGTTTGCGCAGCTCCATTGGTGTGCAGCGTCCCCATGACGAGAATGCCCATCTCCGCCGCCGTGACGGCGATGCTCATGGTCTCGTGATCGCGCAATTCGCCGACCAGGATCACGTCCGGATCCTCGCGCAGGGCCGAATGCAGCGCGTCGGCGAAGCTTGCGCTGTGCACGCCGATTTCGCGCTGGCTGATGAGGCAGCTCTTCCTGACGTGCACGAATTCGATCGGGTCCTCGATCGTGAGGATGTGGCCCTTCAGGCGCGTATTGATGTCATCGACCATCGAGGCGAGCGTCGTCGATTTTCCAGAGCCGGTCTTGCCGGTCACCAGGATGAGTCCGTTGGTGGCGCGCGCCATCTCGCGCACGGACTGGGGGAGCTTCAGCTCCTCCATCGTGAGGCACTTCGAGGGGATGACGCGGAACACGGCGCCCACGCCATTCAATTGCCGCATGATATTGACGCGAAAGCGCCCGCGATCGAGCAGCGTGTAGGCAAAGTCGGCGCCGTCCTTCGCCTCGAAGCGATCCAGGGCGGGCTTGGGCATGATCTCGTAGAGCGCCTCTTTGACAAAGGCCGCCTCGAGCCGGTCCGGCCGCAGCGGTCCAAGATCCCCGAACAGGCGGATGCGGGGCGGATCGCCCGCAATGAAATGCAAATCTGAGCCGCGCTTGTCGATGACCTCGCAGAGGAACGCATCAATGGTCGCCACGCGAATTGCCTCTAGGTGGCAGTGGGCGCCGGCGGACCCGGGCCAATGCGGGTGCCCGATCCCAGGCTCTCGAGCTTCGGCAGGATGCTCGTGTCGGTCACATATTTCTGGAACAGGCGCTTCTCCGTGGCATAGGCATAGGCATCGTCCGGGTCGATCTCCTTCGCCGTAATGGCGGCGAGCAGCGCCTGGTCGAGCATCTGCATGCCATAGTCCCGCCCGGTCTGCAGCTGCGTGGGAATCTGATGCGTCTGATCGGTCTGGATGAGCTTGGCGATCGCCTTCGTCATGATCATGATTTCACACAGTGCGCGCCGGCTGCGCGCATCGGCGGACTTGACCAGGATCTGCGTGATGACGGCGAGGAGACTCTGGGCGAGGAAGCTCTTCGTCTGCTCGCGCTCTTCGACCGGCAGCGCGTCGATGATGCGATCGATGGTCTTGACCGCACCGGTCGTGTGCAGCGTGCCAAACACCAGATGCCCCGTCTCGGCCGCCGTCATCGCCATGCTGATCGTTTCCGCATCGCGCAGCTCGCCGACCAGAATCACGTCGGGATCCTCGCGCATGGCCGCGCGCACGCCCTCGGCGAAGCTGGGGATATGTGTGTTCAGTTCGCGCTGGATGACCTGACTTTGCTTGCTGCGATGAACGAATTCGATCGGATCCTCGAGGCTTATGATATTCACGCGCCGCGTGGTGTTGAGGTGATCAATCATCGCCGCGAGCGTCGTTGATTTGCCGGTTCCCGTCGAGCCCGTGACGAGCACCATGCCCTGGTGATAGTCGCACAGCTTGGTCACGATCGGCGGCAGGGCGAGTTTTTCGAGGGTAGGCACTTCGGTCGGAATCGTGCGGAACGTTGCGCCGATGCCGGTCTCCTTGCGGAACACGTTGACGCGAAAGCGTCCGCCTTCGGCGGACACGTAGGAGAAATCCAGATCGCGGCCGCTGGCGAAGTAGTCCGACTGCGAGCGCGTGAGAACTTCCGCGATGTAGCCTTCGAGCTCGGATTGGCGCAGCTCGCGGAACTTGATCGGCATCAGATCGCCGTGCACGCGCAGCATCGGCGGCACGCCGACGGCGAGGTGGATGTCGGAGCATCCTTGCTGCGTCCCCAGCTTCAGGAATGCATCTATACGCGCCACGATGTGGCCCCTTTTAATATATTCCCGGTGTGTAGCGCGTCCAGGGTGGACGAATCAAGGAGTTAAGGCCGGAAATTTGAACGAGCGCACGAAGTTAAGCAAGCACGGCCCGTGCGGCGCTGCCGCAGGCGCCTACATATGCTGTTCGAGGGCGCCGCGCAACTCGTCCATCGTCTGGTAGCGCTTGGTCTTGTCGACCGCCATCGCTTTCATAATGACGTCGCTCAAGGCGGGCGGGAGGGCGGCATTGACTTCCTTGGCCACGCGCGCCTTGCCCTGCACATGCTGGTACATGACCGCCATATGATCGCCGCGGGAATAGGGCGGCACGCCGGTCAGCATTTCATAGAGGATCACGCCGACCGCGTAGATATCCGCGCGCGCATCGACCTTCTTGCCGAGGATCTGCTCGGGCGCCATGTACTTGGGCGACCCGATGACGTAGCCCGTCTTGGTGAGCTGCGTGTCGCCTTCGCGCTGGGCGGCCGCGACGCCGAAATCCACGATCTTGAGAAGCCCTTCCTGGTTGATGAGCACGTTGGCGGGCTTCAAATCGCGATGCACGATGCCCACCTGGTGCGCCACGGTCATGCCGGTGCACAGGTCAATGCCGAAGCCGACGGCGCGCTTCAATTCCATCGGCTTCTCGTTGACGACCTCGGCGCCCAATGTGTGCGAGGGGAAGTACTCCATGGAGATGGCGTAGTTGCCCTGAATGTACAGAAAGTCGTAGATGCGGATGACGTTCTTGTGCGTGATCTTGCGCGAATAGCGCAACTCGTGGACGAAACGCTTCATCACCTCTTCGTCGCCGGAGACATTGGGGTTCAGGAACTTCAGGATCAGTCGCTCATCGACGACCGTATCCTCCATCAGCAGCACGGTGCCGAAGGCGCCGCGGCCGATCTTGTCGATGTATTTGTACCGCCCCTCGATGATGTCGCCGGGGTGCAGCGTTGAGATATCAAGCCGTGCCGCTTCGGCCTGCCGGGCCGCTTGGCCGACGTCGGCGATGAGGAGCGTGCGCGCCGCCTCCGACGGCGTCGGCGCAGTCGTTGCGGATTGCGAGGGGCGCAAAGTCGGGGGCAGCTGCGATGGCGAGGGCGTTAAGCTCGTGCTCAACATGCGCTTGTCGAGCTCGGCAAGGGTTGCGGCGATCATGCGGCTCATGGTCTGGTCGGCGCCCTGAGCCTGGTTCTGCAATTCAGAGCGCAGTTGGTCGACGCGCTTCTCGTCGACGAGCCTCCCGAGCGCCTGGATCACCTCGATACGGATCTCGCGCTCCGGACGCGCCATGAGCGGCAAAAGGGAGTCCACGAGCTTTGCATCGCCGATCTTGCCGAGGGCGCGCACCACCACCGGCAGTGCCTTGACGTTGCCCGCCTGCAGCATCTCCTGCAGCCGCGGCAGCGCGCGCTTGCTGCCGATTTCCGCCAGCGCATCGATCGAGCGCTCGCTCACCCACCAGTCCGAGTCGCGCGTCGCGCGGATGAGCTCATCGACGGCGCGCTCGTCCTTCGTCTGGTTCAGGATCTCGATCGCGGCGCGCCGGATGTCGTCGTCCTTGTCGCGCACGAGCTGGATCACGGCCTCGATGACCTTCGGCCCGCCGATCTTGCCGAGCGCGTCCGCGGCGCGGCTGCGTACCCACCAGTCGCTGTCCTTGATGGCGGCGAGGAGGTGTTTTACCGAGACCGCGGTGCCGACCTCGTTCAGTACCTCCACCGCCGCGCGGCGCGCGTTCTCATTCTCGTCCTTCAGGATATCAATGAGATAGCGCATCGTATCGGGATGGTTCGCCTTGATGACGAGATCGATGGCCTTGTTCTGCACGTCAATTTCGGGGTCGCGCAGCAATGCACACACCCGCTCGATGTCGATCGTGCCTTCGGTGCGCTGCAGGGCCGAGAGGACCGCGCCGCGTATGAGCTTGTTCGGGTCGCTGAGGAGGGCCTGCAGCGCCGTCTGCACCTCGCGCGTGTTGAAGCGCGCGAGAATGTTGATGATATGCACGCGCGAGATCGGATCCTTGCCGTGCAGGCGTCCGATGAGCTCGGAGGCGGCGTTCGGGTCGGCAATCTCGCCCACGAGGCGAAAGAGCGCCGCCTTCTCGTTCGCTTCCTGCGCGTAGGCCGCCTGCAGCAGGTCGCGCACGCTGAAGCGCTGCTTCTGGGCCGCGATGATCTCGAGCACGGCGGGCTTTGAGACCCCGGGGGTCGCGAGCGCATCGATCAGAAGATGAGGCGGGTAATTGCGGCTGCTGGTGAGGGCCCAGGAAATGCCGGCGACCACCCGCGGACTGCCCTCGATCAGCCCGCGAACGAAGACGGGAAAAGTCTTCGGATTGACGAGCCCGCTCAAGGCTTCGACGAAGCCGACGGTCGCGTTCTTGTCCGCATCCGGCAGGGCGCCGAAGATGGGCTCGATCGCCCCTGCGCCCAAGGACTTGAGTTTAGCCACCGCCTTCTGCGTGGCGGGGCTCGCAGAATTCGAGGATGAGCGGATCTCGGTGACCAGGCGGTCGGCGCGAAAATTCGTGAAAAAGCTCATTCAGCCTTTCCGTTGGGCATGATTCCCGCGCAAGTCCCGTTCAGCCGTCCGATTTGTGGGTGAGTACGGCATGGGTTGCAGGATCAGGACAGGACCTATAGAGCGCAAACGCCTGCGCCACATGCGAAGCGAGCGCCTGAAGATTATGCCATATTCGCGGCCCCCGCCTGCCAACGCCCTCACATGTCTGATAACCCGAATCTTGCAAGCCTGCGGGCCGCCCTTGAGCGGTATGTAGATCCGTACCTCGGAGAGGCTTTCGGCAGCGCGCGGGCGGTGACCGAGGTGAGCGCCCGCGGCAGTGGCTACATCGCCTCGATTGCCCTGGGTTTTCCCGTGGGCGGCTACGAAGCGGAGCTTGCGGCGGCTCTGCAGCAGCACCTGCGCAATGAGGGAATCGAGCTGCCGCTCAAGATCGAGTTGCATGCGGATATCCGCGCGCACGCCGTGCAGCGCCATCTGCAGCCGCTCGGGGAAATCAAAAACATCGTCGCGGTGGCCTCCGGCAAAGGCGGGGTAGGCAAGTCGACGGTGGCTGTGAATCTTGCCCTCGCCTGGGCGGCACAGGGCGCACGGGTTGGCATTCTCGATGCGGACATCTACGGCCCGAGCCAGCCGCTCATGCTGGGGCTCGAGGGTCAGAAGCCCAGCTCCCCCGATGGCAAGCGCCTGAAGCCCCTCCTCAGTCATGGCGTCGCGGCGATGTCCATCGGCTTCCTGGTGGATGCCGAGCAGCCCATGGTGTGGCGCGGCCCCATGGTGACGCAGGCGCTGACGCAGCTCTTGTCAGAGACCGACTGGGGAGCCCTCGATTACCTGGTAGTCGATATGCCGCCCGGCACCGGCGACATCCAATTGACGCTCGCGCAGCGCGTGCCGGTCGCCGGGGCCGTCATCGTCACGACTCCGCAGGACATCGCCCTCGCCGACGCCAGGAAGGGCCTCAAAATGTTCGAGAAAGTGTCCGTGCCGGTGCTCGGCATCGTCGAGAACATGAGCGTGCACGTGTGCTCGCAGTGCGGGCATGTGGAGCACGTCTTCGGTGCAGGCGGCGGTGCGCGCATGGCGGCGCAGTACGGCGTGCGGCTCCTGGGCGAGCTGCCCCTCGATGGGCACATCCGTGAGGAAACCGACGGCGGCCGCCCGACGGTGGCCGCGGCGCCGGATTCACCCCGGGCGCTAGTGTATTTTCAGATGGCGCGCCGCACCGCCGCCGCGCTGTCGCAGCGCGTGCGCGATCGCAGCACGGTGTTTCCAAAAATTGTGGTCGAAGACAGCTGATAGCGTGGCGAGGGACACGAATCGATGAGCATCAAGTCTGATCGGTGGATCCGGCGCATGGCGCGCGAGCAGCGCATGATTGAACCCTTCGCCCCCGAGCAGGTGCGTGAGGTGAACTCTCAGAAGATCATGTCTTACGGCACTTCGAGCTACGGCTACGACGTGCGCTGTGCACCGGAATTCAAGATCTTCACCAACATCAACTCAACTATTGTCGATCCGAAGGCTTTCGATCCGAAGAGTTTCGTTGATTTTCCGGGTGACGTCTGCATCATCCCGCCGAACTCCTTTGCGCTGGCGCGCACCGTGGAGTACTTCCGCATTCCGCGCAATGTGCTGTGCGTTTGTGTCGGGAAAAGCAGTTATGCTCGCTGCGGGATCATTTGCAATGTGACGCCTCTGGAGCCTGAGTGGGAGGGGCATGTGACGCTCGAGTTCTCAAATACGACGCCGCTGCCCGCAAAGATCTACGCGAACGAAGGCGTCGCACAAATGCTGTTCTTCGAGTCCGACGAAGTATGCGAGACCTCGTACCAGGATCGCGGCGGCAAATACATGGGACAGAAGGGCGTGACGCTGCCGAAGGCCTAAGGTGTTTTGAGCTCGCGGATCACGAGGCCGAAGTCGACCTTGCCGGCGCGGCTGCGCTCGGCACGGATCGGCAAATACCCGAGCGACGAAGCGAGCCACAGCCGCGTCACCCGATTGGAGCCTGCGTGCTCGCTCCTATACCTCACGGTCTCGAGCTTGCCGAGCGGCGTGTCCAGCGTCTCGGTGCCTTCGCGCGTGTACTTGTATTCCTTGATTTCATCGTCATCGATGAGCCAGAAGCTCTTCGGCGAACGCCCGGCCGCGACTTCGCGCATGAGCTCGATCTGTACGGAGAGCGTGTCCTGGGTGCCGCTCTCAAGGGCGAGGGCGACAGGCTTCTTTTCAGCGGTGCCCGTCACGCGCCGCGTCTGCCAGTCAAATCGCAGTGTTACCGCTTTGTCCGAATCAGGCTCGCCGTCGTCCGCGTGATAGGTCGCAGGCCGCACCTCTCCGTTCACTATCGTAAACGTGCTCGTCTGGCTGATCACATCGGGAAAGGCCAGTCGGAAAATTCCGCGCGCCATATTGCGGGACTTATAGGTATAGGTGTTGGCGGAGCTGTGGGTGAGCTCGAGCGTGGTATACCCGGCGGTTATGCCATGCCATTCGATCGCAAATTTCGCGACGAAATCGGCAGGGCCGTCCGCATCGGCGGCTGTGCTTGCACCCCACGGTGCGAGCGCCAGGACCGCAATGACGCGCCAGATCAGCGTGCCGCGCATCGCAGGGTGATCAAGGCGGCTCGGGCGCACGGAAGTCCTCCACCATGGGCTCATCGAGCGGTTCGCCGTCGAACCAGGGACGGCCTTCTTTGAATACGAGCCGCTCTTGGGCCCTCCAGCCGATGACCTTCGGGTAGATGATGTGCTCGCTCGCCTGCACACGTCCGGCAAGGCTCTGTTCCGTGTCGCCCGGCAGCACGGCAACCCTGGATTGCAGCACGACGGGACCTGAGTCGAGGTCCGCGGTGACGAAGTGCACGCTCGCGCCGTGATGGGTATCGCCGGCGCCGAGCACGCGCCGGTGCGTGTTGAGGCCGCGATAAGAAGGCAGCAGCGACGGATGAATGTTCAGCATTTGCCCAGGGTAGCGCGCGACGAACTGCGGCGACAGGATGCGCATGAAACCGGCGAGCACCACGAGCTCGTGCGCCTGCGCATCGAGTGCCCGCAGCATTGCGGCCTCGAAGGCGGCGGCGTCGGCAAAGCGCGCGCGCGCTATGACGCTCGTCGCGAGTCCCAACTCGTGTGCGCGTGCAATCCCCGCAGCCTCCGGCTGATCGCAGATCACATGATTGACGCGCGCGTCGATGCGCCGTTGCGCGCAGGCCTGTGCGATCGCGACCATGTTGGAGCCGCGCCCCGAGATGAGAATCGCCAGCGGCAGCGCTGCGTGCGCGCTCATTCGACAATCACGACACCGCGATCGCCCTGCCGCACCTCACCAATCACGGTGGCGGTCTCACCGTGCGCGTTAAGGAGCGCCACCGCGGCGTCGGCGCTCGGCGCCGGCAGGATCGCGACCATGCCGATGCCGCAATTGAAGGTCCGGTACATCTCGTCGCGATCGATGCGCCCGGTGCGCTCGAGCCAGTCAAAGAGGGGATCGCGATGCCAGCGGCGCCGCTCGAGCACCACTTCGAGGCCCTCGGGCAGCACCCGCGGCACATTGTCGGTGAGGCCGCCGCCGGTGATGTGCGCAAGCCCGCGCACCGGCTGCGCGCGCATCAGCTCCAGGAGCGGTTTGACATAAATCCGCGTCGGCGTCAGCAAGCGCTCGAAGAGGCTTTGCCCCTCGAGCCGGGTGCGCGCGGTCGCCTGCGAGTGCGCGATCAGTTTGCGGATGAGGGAGTAGCCGTTCGAATGCGCGCCCGACGAGGCGAGCCCGATGACCGCGTCGCCCGCACGGATGCCGCTGCCATCGATGATGGATTCCTTCTCCACCACCCCGACGCAGAAACCCGCCAGATCGTAGTCCTCGCCGTGATACATCCCCGGCATTTCCGCGGTCTCGCCGCCCACGAGCGCGGCGCCGGCGAGCAGGCAGCCCTCGACGATGCCGCGGATCACGGCTTCAGCCACTGCGACCTGCAATTTCCCGGTCGCGTAGTAGTCGAGAAAAAAGAGCGGCGCTGCGCCTTGCACCACGACGTCGTTGGCGCACATGGCCACAAGGTCGATGCCGATCGTATCGTGCAGGCCCGCATCGATGGCCAGGCGCAGCTTCGTTCCCACCCCATCGGTGCCCGCGACGAGGACCGGGTGGCGATAGCCGGCGGGGATTTCCACCAGGGCGCCGAAGCCACCAACACCGGCCAGCACTTCGGGCCGATGCGTGCGCTTGACGAGCGGCTTGATGCGCTCAACCAGCGCATCGCCGGCGTCGATGTCTACACCGGAATCGCGATAACTGATGCCGGGTCTTTCGCTCATGACGTGGGCGGGAGCTGCAACCTTAAGGTCGCGCCACCGGGCGGCGCGCGGGGTGTGTACTATTGTAAACGTGCACGCGCTGAAATTCTGGACAAGACTCCTGCGGCTCGCCTGCCTTCTCCTGCCGATCGCCGCCTGGGCGGGACGACCGGTGCAGGTCTACGAGACCGACATCAAGGGGCCGCCGTCGGCCGCTGCCTTGCAGGACGCACTGAAGCGCGTGCTGGTACGCGCCACCGGCAGAGGCGAGGCCGCCGCGGATCCTGCCTTGTCGGCCATCGTGGCCGATGCCGCCCACTACATGCAGACCACGCGCCCCGCGCCGGACGGTGGCACGCATGTGGTTTTCGATGCCGCGACCCTGACATCGGCGATTAACGCTGCCGGCCGCAGCACCTGGGACAATAACCGCCCCTTCACGCTGGTGGTGCTCTCTCCGCCCCTCACCGGATCTGCGGCGGACGGCGCGCGTCGCGAGCTCGATGCGGCGGCTGAAGCGCGCGGGCTGCCCATCAGTCTCGTGCCGCTGCCGCTCGTCGATGCATCGGGCACTGAGCTCGGCCGCAATGCCCTGTTGGCGGCAGCGCAGCAGTTGGGCGGCGACGCCCTACTCATCGGCCGCTCGGACAGCGGCGGGAGCAATAACACCTGGCAGTGGACGCTCTACACGAGCTTCGTCTCGCAGAACTGGAGCGGCGGCCTCACCGCGGGGTTGAATGGCGCCGTCGATGCGCTTGCGCGCGTCCAGGATGTCAGCGAGCCGCAGGCAGAGATGGTGGTGCAGGTGCAGGTCGACGGCGTGACGGCGCTGGCCGACTACGCACAGGTGGGACGACTGCTGCAGGGTGCGCCCGGCGTGCGCAGCGTGGATGTGGTCGAGGCGAGCGGCACGATGGTCACCTTCAGCGTGCGCGTGCGCGGCGGCAGCCCGGCGCTCGACCGCGCGCTTGCCGCCTCGGGCCATTTTGCATCAGGCGCACCCGGGGGCTCCCGGCTGCAGTACACGTATCGCCCCTAGGGCTTGCGGGCCACCCCTTGCGGCATCTGCCCAATCTCATCTGCCTCGCGCGCATCGCGCTCATCTGGCCGATCGTCGCGGCGCTCGCCAGTGCGAACTATGATTTCGCGCTGCTGCTCTTCGCCGCGGCCGCCGTCTCCGACGGCCTTGACGGCTTTCTTGCCAAGCGTTTTGGCTGGACTTCGGAACTCGGCAAGATCTTGGACCCCGTTGCCGACAAGCTATTGCTCATCAGCGTGTTCGTCATGGGGACGAGCCTGGGGCTTGTGCCGTGGTGGCTCACGCTCACGGCGGTCACGCGCGATCTCATGATCATACTGGGCGCGATCATGTTGCGTATTTGGATCGGCCCCCTGCGCGGGCGTCCGAGCTTGATGAGTAAGATCAACACCCTCCTGCAGCTTGCCTACCTTCTGGGGGTGATCACGAATGCGGCAGGGTTCGGACCACCGCAGGGGTTGCTCGCCACGCTCGCAGTCGTGGTTCTGATCACGACGCTGCTCTCGGGCGTGAACTATGCCACGGATTTCGCGCGCGCCGCACGGGGCGCCGCCTCCAAGACGCAGTGAGCCGCGTTGAGCCATGCGCCAATTACCGCTCGGTGTCAGGCTGCAGGATCGCGCCGTATTCGCAAGCTTTCTCGCCGGCCGCAACCTGCAGGCGTTGGAGCATGTGCGCATGCTCGCAGGCGGCGCTGCGGGCGGCGTCGCTTGGCTTGCGGGACCCGCCGGCGCGGGAAAAACACATCTCTTGCAGGCGGCGTGCGCCGCCGCGGGCGCCACGCGGCGCGCGGGCTACTTCCCGCTCGCCGAGCTTGGCCCCCTGGGCAGTGGCGTCCTCGACGGCCTGCGCGACATCGAGTGCCTGTGTTTGGATGATGTGCACGCGGTCGCCGGCGATGGCGCCTGGGAGCGCGCACTGTTTGGACTTTTTTGCGCCATCGAAGAGCGCGGCGGACGGCTGATCGTCGCCGCATCCGCGCCTCCGGCGCTGCTCGGATGGATGCTGCCCGATCTCGCGTCGCGCTTCGCGGCGAGCGCGATCTTTCAGCTGCGCGTGCTCGATGAGGCCGAGCAGCGCGAGGCGCTCAAGCTGCGCGCTCAAGTCAGAGGCCTTGACTTGCCGGAGGAGACTGCGCGCTATCTGCAGCGCCGTTTTCCGCGCGACATGCGCACCCTGTACGAGTTGCTCGATACGCTCGATGAAGCCGCGATCATTGCGCAGCGCCGTCTCACGGTGCCGTTCATTCGCTCGGTGCTGCAGGAGTAAGGCGCAGCGCAAGCTCGGCGACCCGGTGCCCAAGCCTCTGCGCAAGCTCTTTCTCATCCTCGGTCAAAGCGGTCCGCCCCTCGCTTGCGGCGACGTGCGATGCGCCGTAGGGGGTGCCGCCGCCGCGAGTCTCGTTCAAGGCGCGCTCGGTGTAGGGGATACCGACGAGGATCATGCCGTGATGCAGGAGCGGCAGCATCATCGACACCAGTGTCGTTTCCTGGCCGCCGTGAATCGTCTGCGTGGAGGTGAAGACTGCGGCCGGCTTGCCCGCGAGCGCACCGGAGATCCAGAGGCTCGACGTGCCATCCAGAAAATACTTCAACGGCGCCGC
This sequence comes from Gammaproteobacteria bacterium, assembly GCA_003140135.1. Lineage (GTDB taxonomy): Bacteria > Pseudomonadota > Gammaproteobacteria > Steroidobacterales > Steroidobacteraceae > PALSA-1196. The sequence goes on along the minus strand of PLIX01000297.1, from coordinate 7,798 downwards.
CATATTGCCGAAACGGGTCGGGCTGCCGAGGATGAGGCCATCGCATTGCCGCAGGTCATCGAGGGTTGCGTACGGCGCACCGCTCCCGGGCACCGGCTTCGCCGCAGCTTCACTTTGCGCGCTGACCGGCGGCACCGTGCGCACCTTGGCCACAGCCCCCGGGACGCCCTCGATGCCGCGCGCGATATGACGCGCAAGCTCCGCGGTGGAACCGCTCCTCGAGTAGTAAACAACTAAGATATCAGCCATGTAACATTCTATTCTGAGGCGCGACTGTGGGGCAGAGATCCTGTGATCTGCAAGAAATGTTTGATTGCCGGCCGCGTGCAGGGAGTGTTCTATCGCGGCAGCGCCGCACATCGCGCGCATGAGTTGGGCGTGCGCGGCTATGCGCGCAACATCGCCGACGGTCGCGTCGAGGTGCTGGCGTGCGGCGATGCCGCGGCCGTGCAGCAGTTTGTAGAGTGGCTGTGGATCGGCTCTTCCGCATCGCAGGTGACTTCAGTGGAGGTGGCGGATGCGGTGTGCGAGCCGGCGACGCTGCAGCGCGGATTCGCGACCCGGTAGAGCGCCCCTTCGAGCACGGGATTTTTTGGAGTGACCATGTTGAAATTTGATCTACGGCATGCAGGGTTGGTGCTTGCGCTCCTGGCGGGGGCCGCGCAGCTGCAGGCCCAGGAGCTCGCGCGCGCACCGCAGGCGCCCAAGACTGTCGCGATCGTCGCCGCGGCCAATCCGCTCGCGGCTGATGCGGGCATCGAGATTCTGAGGAAAGGCGGCAGCGCCGCGGACGCCGCCGTCGCGATACAGGCGATGCTCGGACTGGTTGAGCCGCAAAGCTCCGGCGTCGGCGGCGGCGGCTTCATGCTGTACTACGACGCAAAAAGCGGCGCCGTGACGGCGATCGACGGCCGCGAGAAGGCCCCCGCCGGGGCGACCCCCGACATGTTTCTGGATGCGCAGGGCAGGCCGTTGCCGTACCTGCAGGCGGTGCGCACGGGCCGCTCGACCGGCGTGCCGGGAGCGATCGCGCTCCTCTTCGCGGTGCACGAGCGCTACGGGGTGCGCCCCTGGCGCGAGGCCTTTGCCCCGGCGGTCCGCGCGGCCAGTGAAGGCTTCAAAGTGAGTGCGCGTCTGGCGGGGTATCTGTCGCCGGATTTTGTTTTTGCCCCGACGAGCGATATCCGCGCGCTCTTTGCGCGGCCCGATGGACAAGCCTTGCGCGAAGGCGACGTGTTTCGCAATCCGAAGTATGCCGCGACACTGCGACGGCTCGCGGCCGAGGGACCGAGCGCGCTGTACACCGGCAGCATCGCCGCCGAGATCGTGAAGCGCACCCATGAGGAGCCGTTGCCGGGCACCCTGACACTTGCGGACCTGTCCTCCTATCGTGCTGATTGGGAGAAGCCGCTGTGCAGGCCATATCGTGCGTACTCCGTGTGCGTGCCGCCGCCGCCGTCGAGCGGCGTGTCGATGCTCGAGCTCCTCACCATGCTCGATCACACCGACATCGCGCAGCGCGGCTCCGCCGATCCGCAGTCGTGGTCCCTGTTCGCGCAGGCGAGCCGCCTCATGTACGCCGATCGCGACCGCTACGTTGCCGATCCGGCCTTCATTACCGTGCCGGTCGAGAGACTTTTGGATCCGGGCTATTTGGCCGAGCGCGCGCGGCTCATCGGCGAGCGCGCGGGTCCGGCGCCGCCGCCGGGCACTTTTGCCGCTGTCTTGCGCGCTCCTGATGCGACGCGTGAAGCCGCGGGCACGAGCCACTTCGTCGTCATGGATTCAGCCGGCAATGTGGCCTCGATGACGACGACCGTGGAGTCGGTCTTCGGCTCCGGGCGCACCGTGGAAGGTTTCGTCCTCAATAATCAGCTCACCGATTTTTCATATCTGCCCACGGATGAGCACGGCGCGGTCGCAAACGCCGTCCAGGGCGGCAAGCGGCCGCGTTCCTCGATGGCGCCGATCATCATCCTGGATCACGACGGGCACTTCGTCGCGACGCTCGGCTCGCCGGGTGGCTCCTCGATCCTGGAGTACAACGCGAAGACCGTGGTCGGCATTCTTGCCTGGGGACTGTCGATGCAGGCGGCGATTGAGCTGCCGAACCTGATTGCTCACGGCAATGATTACGTGGGCGAGCTCGGCCGGTTCTCGCCCGAGGTGCTCGCCGGGCTGCGCGATCGCGGCATTACTCTCATGACGGGGCACGCCGAAGGCTCGGGCCTGCACGGGATCCTGCGCAAGCCCGACGGCACTTATGAGGGCGGGGCTGACTCGCGCCGTGAGGGCGTCGTGCGCATGCTGCCGGCGCCATCCGGCGCCGGCCGGGTGTCCTTGGTGACGCCCAAATCGTCCGCGCCGTTCCACCTCGACCACTGACTGATGACAAGGTCCGGATAATCGCGGCGACCCACGCTGCCGTTGTAGCGCGCGAGTGCGCGGGCGACATCGTTGCGCTCGTACTTCAAATAGAAGCGCAAAATGGCGCAGCCCATGTGGATATTGGGCTCGATGTGGGTGAGCTCGTAGCGTCGCATCCCCAGGCGCTCCGGCCAGAAGGGCATCACCTGCATGAGCCCGACGGCGCCTGCCGAGGAGACCGCGTAGCGGTTGAAGCCGCTCTCGACCGACATCAAACCCATGATCAGGCCTGCGGGCAGGTGCGTCTCGCCCGGCCGGTGCGTCTCGCAATAGATGACTTTGAGCATGTCCATGCGCTCCGCTTCGCTCGGCACGAGCTTGCGCAGCTTGGGTTCCATCAGCTTGTACCAGACGGCCGAGTCGTAGCGGTCCGCGAAACATTCGGCCTGGACAATCGCCCGCTCGATGACGGCGCGCAATTCCGGATCGCGCTGCTGATCCGCATGGGCCCCGGCGCTGCCGAGTAGACAGGCAGCGAGCGCTGCGTTAGCGCAGACGCGAGCGAATGAAGGCGAGCGCATCATTGAGTACAAAATCCTGACTTGCCGTGTCGCGCCGACCCCGATACTCAAGGCGGCCGGACTCGACGCCGCGCTCGCCCACGACCACGCGATGCGGTATCCCCAGAAGCTCCGCGTCTGCAAATTTGACGCCGGCACGGGCGTCGCGGTCGTCGAACAGCACTTCGATGCCATCGGCACGAAACTCGTCATAGAGCCGATCGGATACCTCCCGCACACGGTCAGACTTCTGCGAACTGAGCGCCACCAAAACAACTTGAAACGGAGCGATGGGCTCGGGCCAGATGATGCCGCGCTCATCGTGATTCTGTTCAATGGCGGCGGCCACGATCCGCGTCACGCCAATCCCATAGCAACCCATGTACGGCGTCACACTGTGGCCGCCTTCATCGAGGACCGTGGCGTTGAGCGCCTCGCTGTAGAGCTGGCCCAGCTGAAAGATGTGCCCGACCTCGATGCCCCGCACGATCTTGAGCGTGCCCTTGCCCGAGGGACTCGGATCACCCGCGACGACGTTGCGCAAATCGGCGGCGACGGCCCCCTTGACGTCGCGTTCCCAGTTGACGCCGGTAAAGTGCGCATCCTTCTCATTGGCGCCGCAGACGAAGTCAGCGAGGATGAGGGCGCTGTGATCCGCGTACAGCCGGTGCGCCCAGCCCACAGGACCAATGGAACCTGGTTCGCTCCCCGCAAGCGCCATGATGCGATCGGCGCCGGCCATGCGCAGCGGACTTGCAACGCCGGGAAGCTTCTGTGCTTTCAGGGCGTTTAGGTCGTGGTCGCCGCGCAGCGCGAGCGCGACGAGCGTGTTGTCCTCGCCCTCGACGATGAGCGTCTTCAGACACCTCGCGGGCTCGATCTTGAGAAAGCGCGCGAGCTCCGCCATGGTGCGCACGCCGGGAGTTGCGACCTTGCGCAGGCTTTCGACGCCGACTGCGCGTGCTTGCGCGGGCGCCGCGGCGACGGCCAGTTCAAGGTTTGCCGCATAGTCATCCGCGTCCGAGAACGCGATGGCGTCCTCGCCCGATTCGGCGAGCACCTGGAACTCGTGGGAAGTCTTGCCGCCGATCGCGCCGGAGTCGGCCTGCACGCAGCGGAAAGTGAGGCCCATGCGCGTGAAGATGCGCGTATAGGTGTGGAACATGATGCCATAGCCTTGCGCGAGCCCCGCCTCGTCCATATGGAACGAGTAGGCGTCCTTCATGACGAACTCGCGTGCGCGCATCACCCCGAAGCGCGGCCGGATCTCATCGCGGAACTTGGTCTGAATCTGGTAGAAGTTGACGGGCAGCTGCCGGTAGCTCTTGATCTCGCGCCGCGCAATATCGGTGATGACTTCCTCGTGCGTCGGGGCGACGCAATAGTCGCGCTGGTGGCGGTCCTTCAGGCGCAAGAGATCCGCGCCGTACTTCTGCCAGCGGCCTGACTCCTGCCACAGCTCGGCCGGATGGATGATGGGCATGACGACCTCGAGCGCGCCCGCCCGGTTCATCTCCTCACGCACGATCGCCTCGACCTTCTTCAGGGTCCGCAGACCCATCGGCAGCCACGTGTAGAGCCCGGTTCCGAGGCGCCGGATCAATCCGGCGCGCAGCATGAGCTGGTGGCTGACGATGTCNNTTAGCAGGAGCGCTGCTGTTAATATGCGCTCTGCCGGAAGGAGTGCAGAGCGCCAAGCGATGGAAGAGGAGAGCCAAACCGAAATCGTCGTCGTGCGGCCGCGCCGCAAGGGCATTTTTCTGGTGCCAAACCTGCTGACGACCGGGTGCCTGTTTTCCGGCTTCTATGCCATCGTCGCCGCCATCGACAAGAACTTCGCGCCGGCCGGCATCGCCGTGTTCGTGGCGATGCTTTTCGATACCCTCGATGGACGAATCGCGCGCGCGACTCACACCGAGAGCGCCTTCGGCAAGGAGTACGACAGTCTCGCCGATATGGTGGCTTTCGGGGTGGCGCCGGCGATCGTCGCCTACCAGTGGGGCGTCGTGCGCATCGCCGAGTACGGGCGCGCCTGGGGCCGCTTCGGCTGGCTCGCCGCCTTCTTTTATGCCGTGGCAGTGGCGCTGCGTCTCGCGCGCTTCAATGCCCGATCCGCGGGCGCCGACAAGCGCTACTTTGAAGGATTGCCCAGTCCCTCGGGCGCCGCGGTCGTTGCGGCGTTCATCTGGTTCTCGAGCGGCTGGCACGAGCCGGGTCTGGCGGGACTCATTGCGGCATTCGTCATCACTGCCTCCGCGGGCGCGCTGATGGTCAGCAGTTTCAGCTATCCGAGCTTCAAGCAGTTCAACCTCGATCGACGCATCAAGTTCGCCTACATGCTGATCGTGCCGCTCTTTTTCGTCTTGATCGCGGCGGACCCGGCGACCATGCTGCTGTCAATATTTTCCACCTACGCGCTGTCCGCGCCGCTGCTGTGGGTGGGACGGCGCATCCGGCGCAAAAACCGCGCAGGCCCGCCGGCGGGAGCCGTCTGATGCAGCTGAGCAGCCGCCTGCAGTATCTCGACGCGCTCGGCATCGACACCTGGGTGCCACGCGTTGACGCGAGCGCCGATTGGCAGCTGCTGCAGGATGAGGTGTCTGCTTGCGTCAAATGCGGCCTCGCCGCCACGCGCACGCGCACCGTGTTCGGCGTCGGCAACCCGCACGCCGATTGGCTCGTGATTGGCGAAGCGCCGGGCGCCGAGGAGGACCGGCAGGGTAAGCCGTTCGTAGGCGCGGCGGGCAAGCTCCTCGATGCCATGCTGCAGGCGATTGGCCTGTCGCGCGAGCAGAACGTGTTTATCACCAATATGCTGAAATGCCGCCCGCCCGGCAATCGCGATCCGAAGGCCGAAGAAATCGCCGCCTGCCTTCCCTATCTCATGCGACAGATCGCCGCGATCAAGCCAAAGCTGATCCTGGCCGTCGGGCGGATCGCCGCGCAGAGCTTGCTCGCAACCGATGTGCCCTTGGGGAGGCTGCGCGGCCGCGTGCATCGCTTTGGCCCGCTCTCCACCGCGCTCATCGTCACGTATCATCCGGCGTATCTCTTGCGCTCGCCCGCTGAGAAGCGCAAGGCGTGGGAGGATTTGAAGTTCGCGCGGGACTACTTCAAAAACACTTTCGTGCCGGGAAGCTGATGGCGACTGCTCCGGAGCATTTTGCAGCGCTGCCCGAAGTTGCGATCCGCTCCATGGCGGAGGCCGATGTGCCGGCGGTCGTTGAAATTGAGCTCGCCTCGTACCGCTTCCCGTGGAGCGAGGGCATCTTCCGTGACTGCCTGAGGGTGGGCTATGTGTGCCGTGTCGTTGCGCACTTCGATACGGTGGCTGGATACGGCATCGTCAGCGCAGGCGCCGGGGAAGCCCACATCCTCAACCTGTGCGTGCGCCCGGAGCTGCGCTGCCGCGGCATTGGCACGCTCGTGCTCGAGGATCTGCTGCAGCGCGCCGCCGCGGCGGGCGTGGAAATCGCCTATCTTGAGGTGCGCCCGTCGAACACCGCCGCCATCCGGCTTTATCAGTCATTTGAGTTCGAGCACATCGGTTCTCGGCGCGGCTACTACCAGGCGCCGGACGGCCGTGAGGATGCAGCCGTCTTCAAGCTCGCGTTGCGCAGCCGCCGCGCCGGCCACGACTGAGCCACACTCATGAGCGATTTTGCGGCCGAAGTCCGTCGGCGACGGACTTTTGCGATCATCTCGCACCCCGACGCCGGCAAGACGACGCTCACCGAAAAACTCCTGCTGTTCGGCGGCGCCATTCAAATGGCGGGCACGGTGAAGGGACGCAAGGCCGCGCGCCACGCGACCTCCGACTGGATGCGCCTCGAACAGCAGCGCGGTATCTCGGTCACCTCTTCGGTCATGCAATTTCCCTACGAAGGCTGCATTGTCAATCTTCTCGATACCCCCGGACATGAGGACTTCTCGGAGGACACCTACCGCACCCTGACGGCGGTCGACTCCGCCCTCATGGTCATCGACTGCGCGAAGGGCGTCGAGCAACGCACCATCAAATTGATGGAGGTGTGCCGCATGCGCGACACGCCGATCATGACCTTCATCAATAAGCTCGATCGCGACGGGCGGCCGCCGATCGAGCTGCTGGATGAGATCGAGGGGGTGCTCAAGATCGCAACCGCCCCGGTCACCTGGCCCATCGGCATGGGACGCGAGTTGAAGGGCATCTATCACCTGCTCGAGGATCGCATCTATGCCTATGCCGCGGGCGAGCGCGGCCGCATGGGCGAGAACCGCAGGATCGACGGCCTCGCAAGCGACGCGGCACGCGAGTTTTTGGGCGACGCGGCTGGGGAGTTTTTCGCGGAGATCGAGCTTGTGAAGGGCGCAACGCAAGCCTGGGACATCGAGGCCTATCGTGCCGGCCGGCAGACGCCCGTGTTCTTTGGATCGGCCATCAATAACTTTGGGATCGCGGAGCTGCTAGCGGCCTTTGCCGAGCGCGCCCCCGGTCCGCTCGCGCGCGCAACTACCGAGCGCACGGTGGATCCCCTGGAGGAGTCGCTCACGGGGTTCGTCTTCAAGATTCAGGCGAACATGGNNTTCAGGCGAATATGGATCCGGGCCACCGCGATCGCATTGCCTTCATGCGCTTGTGCTCCGGCGAATATCAGCGCGGCATGCGCCTGCACCACGTGCGCCTCGACAAAGAGGTGCGCGTGGCCGACGCACTGACCTTCATGGCCGCCGACCGCGTGCAGGCGAGAGAGGCCTATGCCGGCGATATCATCGGCCTGCACAATCACGGCACCATCAACATCGGCGATACCTTCAGCGCCGGTGAGCGGCTGACCTTCACCGGTATCCCCAATTTCGCGCCTGAGCTCTTCCGCCGCGCGGTGCTGAAG
>PLIX01000144.1 GCA_003140135.1 Gammaproteobacteria bacterium | reverse complement strand
AATGCGATGCGGTACCGACACAGCTTTCATGCCGGCAGCTTCGCCGACGTCCACAAACACGTCACGCTGCTCGCGCTGTTGGCGGCGCTGCAGCGCAAAGACAGCGGTTTTCTCTATCTTGAAACCCACGCGGGCCGCGGCGTGTACGACCTTGCGCGTCCAAGTACCGAGGCCACCCGCGCGGCGCAGAGCGGTCTTGCGCGTCTCGCAGCTGCCGCCCTCGGCACGGCGGAGCTGCGGCACTATTTGCAGCAGCTGCAGCTGCTGCGGACGCAGCTTAACAATGCCAACGCTTACCCCGGTTCGCCGCTCCTCGCAGCGGCGCAGTTGCGCCCTCAGGACCGTGCGGTGCTGCTGGAGATTGTGCCAAGCGAAGCGCGCGCGCTGACGCGCGCGCTGCGCGGCTACGGGCAGGCACGCGTCGAAGAGGCAGACGGATTCGAGCGGCTGCGCGCCTATTTGCCGCCGCAGGAGCGGCGCAGCCTGGTTCTCATCGACCCGCCGTACGAGGAGCAGAATGACTTCGAGTCGGTCGCGGCAGCTTGCGTTGAGGCGCTGCGGCGCTTGCGCTCCGCCGTCATCGCAGCGTGGTATCCAATCAAGGATGCGCGCACGACCGATGCGTGGCTGGCGCGATTGGCCGGCGTCCTCGACTGCGAAAATGTGGTGTCCGAATGGTGGCTCTATCCGCGCGATTCACGAGTGGCGCTGAACGGATCGGGCCTGCTGATCCTGAATCCGCCGTACCAATTTGCCGCGCAGATGCATCTTTGGCTGGCCGAACTGCACGCCCGCTTCAACAGCGCAGGCGCCGGCGGGATGAGTATCCGCACACTGGCAACCGTAGGCTAAAGGTGCACGCCGGACGAGCGTCACAATGTCGCACCGCGCCACTGGTCGGAACGTGTCGGACTGCTGTATAAGGAGCGCATTGACGCCTACTCGATTGCAAATCATGCGCGCGCAGCGGCACTTTAAACGAGGCTTGCGCCCACTCTCCACTGCGAATCGCTGGGGCGCTCGATGAACGCTGCTCCGGATCAATACGGAGTCATCGGCCACCCAGTCGCGCATAGCTGGTCGCCGTTCATCCATGGCCTGTTCGCGCGCCAGACCGAGCAGGCGATGGTCTATAGACGCTTCGATGTGCCCCCGGCAAAGTTTCGCAGGCACGTGATGCACTTCTTTTTGCACGGCGGGCGCGGCTTGAATGTCACCTTGCCGCACAAGGTTGCGGCAGCCGGGCTTGCCAACGAGCTTACGCCGCGCGCAGAGCGCGCCGGCGCCGTCAACACGCTGATGATACAGAACGAGAACGAGATTCTCGGCGACAATACCGACGGCGAAGGCCTGGTGCGCGATCTGCAGGACAACTGCGGTGTGACGGTGGGCGGAACCCGCATCCTGATTCTCGGCGCCGGCGGAGCCGCCCGCGGCGTGCTCGCACCGCTGCTCGAGCTGCAACCCAGGGAAATCGTGGTTGCAAACCGCACGGCAGCGCGTGCCAGCGCCTTGGCCCGCGAGTTCGCTGAGCTCGGCAATCTCATCGGTTGCGGCTTTGATTCCGCGCTGCTCACCGACGACTTTGATCTCATTATCAATGCGACCGCAGCGAGCACCGAGGGAGATGTTCCCGTCGTCGCTGCGACTTTGGTGAGCAAGCGTACGATCTGCTACGACTTGGCCTACAGCAAGGAGAAGACTCCCTTCGTGCGCTGGGCCGAAAGCCATGGCTGCGTGCGCGCGCTGCAGGGATGGGGAATGCTGGTCGAGCAGGCTGCCGAATCCTTCAGCGTTTGGCGCGGCATCCGCCCGCAAACCGCGCCGGTTCTCCAGGCGCTCATCGCATCGTGACGAATTCTTCAGCACTCGTCGGGTGAATTGCCACCGTATCGTCGAAATCGCGCTTGCGCGCTCCCATTCGCAACGCAACCGCAAACCCCTGCAGCATCTCGTCCGCCCCCGGCCCAATCACATGGGCCCCGACGATGTGCTCTTCCTCCCCCACCGTGACGAGCTTCATGTGAGTGTGCGGCTTGCGCACCGTCATGGCGTGGTAGAGCGGAACGAAGCTTGATGTGTAGACGCGCACGGCCGGCCCGTGCCGGGCGCGCGCCTGCGCCTCGGACAGGCCGATGGAGCCGATAGGCGGATGGCCAAATATGACCGTGGGTATGCTGTCGTAGTCGAGCCGCCGCTGCGTTTGCCCGCCGAAGAGCCGATCGCTCAACCGTCTGCCCGCGGCGATGGCGACCGGCGTGAGCGGTATGCGCCCGGTCACATCCCCAACCGCGTAGACCCCAGCCGCGCTGGTCGCTTGGAAATCGTCGGTCGCGATAAAGCCTTCCGGGCTTAGGCGCACAGCCGCGCGAGACAGCACCAGCTCCTCCACGTTCGGCACGCGCCCCACCGCCCAGATGACACTATCGAACGGACCCATGCGGCGGTTGTCGTGCAGTTCAAACTCCAAGCTGCCGTCCGGCAGGCGCACAAGCTGCGCGCCCCGGCAGCTGCTCTCGACGTCCACGCCCATCTCGCGCAGCATCAAAAGTGCCGTCTCTCCAAGCAGCGCATCGAATTGTCTGAGCACTTGCTGGCCGCGGATGACGAGCACGACCTTCGATCCCAAGCCGGCAAGAATGCCCGCAAGCTCTACCGCGATATAGCCGCTGCCGGCCACGGCTACGCGTTCAGGCCGCTGCGCAAGCTCAAAAAAACCGTCCGACGTGATCCCCAGGGGCGCCCCCGGGATGCTCGGCAGGAGCGGTCTGCCGCCGGTGGCGATTACAATGTGCGGGGCGCCCAGCGTGCGCCCCGCCGCCGCGATCAGCTGCGGGCCGATGAAGCTCGCGCGACCCTCTATGTGCTCGATTTTTCGGCTGGCGAGGCTGCGTGCGTACATGCCGTTCAGGCGCAGCACATAGGCGTCGCGCTTCGCCTTCAGAGACGGCCAGTCGTGCCCCGCGGGGGTCGGCAGAAAACCGTAATCGACTCCGTCCTCCACAGCTTCTTGGATCTCCGACGCGTTCCACATGATCTTCTTGGGTACGCAGCCGACATTCACGCACGTCCCGCCCAGGCGGCCGGACTCGATGAGCGCCACGCGCGCTCCGTACTCGGCGGCACGCTGAGCGCAGGCGAGCCCGCCACTGCCGCCGCCGACGACCAATAGATCGAATTGCTCCATGAAAGCTGCCCGGCAGTCGGTTGAAGCGGGCATGTTACATGCCTTCTGCGCCGCCTCAGCCACGACGTGCCGCGTACATGCGCAGGATTCGAGGAGGCCTTAGAATGCGCCCGTTAAAGGTGGCCCAATCGATGCAAAATCCACTGCTCGCCGACCAGACTCTGCCTGCCTTCACGAGCATACGACCCGAACACGTGGAGCCGGCCATCCGGGAGCTGCTGAGCCGGAATCGCGCCCGCATCGAGGAACTCGCGGGACTCGCGGATCCGAGTTTCGCAACCCTCGTCGAGCCGCTCGAGGAGCTCGACCATCGAGTCTCACGGACCTGGTCGCCTGTCAGCCATTTGAACGCGGTGCTCAACTGCGAGCCCCTGCGCGCGAGCTACAACGCCTGCCTGCCGCTCCTGTCCGCCTATCACACGGATCTTGCGCAGAACGAAGCTTTGTACAAGGCCTACCGCGCGATCAGCCAGCGCGAGGAACACGTCTTGGGGCCCGTCGAGCGCCGCGTGGTGGAGCACACCCTGCGGGACTTTCGCCTCGCCGGCGTCGGGCTTGACGCCGAACGCAAGCAGCGCTTCAAGAACGTTCTGCTGGAGCTGACGCAGCTGCAGTCGAAGTTCGAAGAGAACGTCCTTGATGCGACCAACGCCTGGAGCCATCACGTCACAGATGAGGGCGAGATTGCCGGCTTGAACGAGACGATCGTGGAACAGGGGCGCAGCCGCGCGCACGCCGAGCGTCGTGAGGGGTGGATCCTCACGCTCGATCAGCCGACCTACGTCGCGGTGGTGACAGACGCTGAATCGCCGAGCCTGCGGCGCGCATTCTATGAAGCGTGGACGACGCGCGCCTCGGACCAGGGGCCGAGCGCCGGCCTCTGGGACAACACGCGGGTCATGGAAGATATCCTCAGCCGGCGTCACGAGGCGGCGCGGCTGCTGGGCTTCAAAAGCTACGCCGAATATGCGCTCGCGACCCGCATGGCGCGCAGCGTCGAGGAAGTCCTGAAATTCCTGGAGGAGCTTGCGCACACGGCGCGCGCGTCCGCCAAGCGCGAATTCGCGGAACTCGCAGCCTTTGCCGGTCGGCCCTTGGAAGCGTGGGACGTCGGCTTCTACGCCGAGCGCCTGCAGCGCAGCCGCTTTGCGGTGTCGCAGGAGGAGCTGCGGCCCTATTTCTGCATGCCGCGGGTGCTTGCCGGCCTCTTCGACGTGGCCGAGCGCCTATTTGGGATACGCATCCGCTCGCGCGAGGGCGTCGCGCTGTGGCATCCCGACGTGTGCTTCTTCGAGATCGAGGACGCTGGCGGCCACGCGATCGGCAGCTTCTACCTGGATGCGTATGCGCGCGCGAACAAGCGCAGCGGCGCCTGGATGGATGAATGCATCGGCCGCAAACATTTGACGGCGGGTTCGACTCTGCCGGTCGCGTACCTCGTGTGCAATTTTCTTCCGCCGAGCGGCGCGCATCCCGCACTCCTCACTCACGACGACGTCCTGACGCTGTTCCACGAGTTCGGGCACGGCCTGCACCATCTGCTGACCCGCGTCGACTATCCGAGTCTTGCCGGCATCAATGGCGTTGCCTGGGACGCGGTTGAACTGCCCAGCCAATTCTTCGAGAACTACGCCTGGCAGCCGGACGTCCTGCAGCGCATCTCCAGCCACGTTGCGACCGGCGCCTCGCTGCCCGCACAGCTGCAGGAGCGCTTGATCCAGACGCGCAGCTTCCACGCCGGTCTACAGATGGTGCGGCAGCTCGAATTCTCGCTGTTCGACTTCAAGTTGCACGCGGGCTACGACCCGCAGTTGGGCGGCCGCATCGCCGAGGTGCTCGCCGAAGTGCGCGCCGCGGTGGCCGTGACGCCGGTGCCGAAATGGAATCGCTTCGCGCACAGTTTCGGGCACGTGTTTGCGGGCGGCTACGCCGCCGGCTACTACAGCTACAAGTGGGCCGAGGTGCTCGCTGCCGACGCCTTCGGGGAGTTCGAGGAGCATGGCGTGTTTGACCGTGCTACGGCGCAGCGATTCCTCGATGCGATTCTCGCTCGTGGCGGCAGTCGCGATCCGCTTGATGCCTTCATCGAATTTCGCGGACGGCGTCCGAATATCCGGGCGCTGCTACGGCAAAACGGCATCGAAGCTCCCGGCGACATCGCCGCATGAAAAGCCGCGTATGCGTGCTTGCCGGGCTCGCCGGCGCACTCGTTGTCGCGAACTTGCGGGCCGAAACTCTCTATGTCATCGACGAGCTAATCGTCAGCGTGAGCTCCACCGCTGATGAAACCGGCGAGCGCATCGCATCGATTCATAGTGGCGACAGCGTTGAAGTGCTCGACCGGCACAATGCCTACGCGCACGTGCGGCTGCCATCCGGCACTCAAGGGTGGGTTAAGACATCGTACCTCTCTGCAACCGTGCCGCTGCAGCAGCAACTGGCGGCGCAGGTTGCTGAGCTCGGGCGACTCAATGCAGAAGTTTCGCGGCTGCAAGGCGCGGCCAATGCAGCGCGGCCGCCCGCCCCGGTCGTGCGTCAGCTCGCCATCGATGCGCCCGCGCCGGCCGCCGAGCAAAGTGCGCCATTCTGGCGGCCGATTTGGCAGTGGGCTTTGGGGTGCTCCCTCTTTGGCCTGGCCAGCGGCTTCGCCCTTGGCTGGCGCATGCTCGACCGGCGCATCCGCCGCAAGTACGGTGGCCTGCGCATCTACTGATGCGGGCTGTGCCACACAGGCGAGCGACCATGGGCCACGTCGGCAAATCAACTTGGCCGCCCCTGGGCGGCCCCCAAGAGCACGGCGATGACATCCTTTGACATATGGAATGCGCCGCTGGGTCGGGTCGGGAGAAGATGAAAATTGTGGGGCACGTCCCTGGTCTTATGGGCACGCTCTGCCTAGACTCGCGAATGATGAAGAGGCAAGGGCTGCCTACAGCGACGCAAGAGCATAATAAATGAGCGGCGCGCGACGCAGCGATTTTGATGTCAGTAATACGGTGCAGGTGAGCTCGGCCGCCGCGGTGCTTGGCGCCGTCGAGACTCTCTACAAAGAGACCTGGCCGGAGACCTCACTAAAACCCCTGCAACACGCTTTCGATCACTTCGAAGAGCTGTTCGGCGGCCTGGTACCGGGCTACTTTGGCGTCGACACCGTCTATCACGACCGGCAACACACGCTCGACATCACGCTCGCGCTCGCACGGCTGATCGTAGGCTACGAGCGCCAGCAGCATCCGCCGGCGCGCCTGGGCGGAGAACGCGCGGTCGTGGGCATCATCACCGGACTCTTTCACGACGTCGGCTATCTGCGGCGCACGAATGAGGACGAATCGAGGAATGGCGCCGAGTTTACGCGCACGCACGTCGCGCGCGGCGCGCGCTACCTCGCGAACTACCTGCCGGTCGTGGGCCTTGAGCCGTGGGTGCCGGTCGCAACCCAGATCGTGCATTTCACCGGCTACGAAGTGCCGTTCTCGCAAATCAGCGTCCCCGATCCGCGCGACATCACACTCGGGCACATGCTGGGCACCGCCGACATGATCGCGCAGATGGCCGATCGCTGTTATCTCGAGAAATGCCGCGACCGCCTGTATGCGGAATTCGTGCTCGGCGGCGTGGCGCTACCTATCGCCGCCAACGGCGGCCTGCAGGTCAAATACGCCTCGGGAGTCGATCTTCTGCGGCAAACACCCGAATTCATCTCCGAGGTGCGCAGCAAGCGTCTCGACGGCGAGTTCCATTCGGCCTACCGCTATCTCGAAGTTCTGTTTGACGGTCGCAATCCCTATCTGGAATCTATCGACCGCAACGTCGCCTATCTGCGCCAAATCCTGCGCAGCGAAAACTGGATCCTGCTGCGGCGCAATCCGCCGATCTTTGCCGCCCTCGACGATCCGATGTCAACCACCCGCACGCTGCTGCTGGGCTACATCAAAAAGGCCTGGGCGGCAAATTGACGCGTGGCGGATCGATGGCGGTCACATACCGAGTGTAGATTTCCGGCAGCCGCGCGAGCACCGCCTCGCGACCGTGGAGCGCGCTTGCCGCGAGCGCGGCACTCAGCACCTGCGGCGTCAGCGCGGCGAGCGCAGGCTCTGCTACCGGCGCGAAGCTCAAATGCCAAGGCTCCGGCTGTACGCCGCCGCGATCCGTGCTGTAGGGCCTGAAAAATCCAAACTTCGCCATATTGGCAGCGAGCCACGCGTCGAGGCGTGCGAACGGGCCGTTGCTGCCAAACTCCGCCGGCACCAATTGCGGTCGGTAGTCAGGGGCAACGGCCGCGCGATCGATGACGTCCAGATCCGTGCCCCAGTGATGCCGGCTCGCGCCGGGAAGCGCGGACCAGATGAGAATGGCATCGATGAGAGCGTTCTCGCTCAACAGCGCATGCGTCAGCGCGCGGCCGTCGCGGTCCAGGAGCTGACGCGCGCCGCTGTACTTGGCATTCCAGAGCGCCATCTGACGGTCAAAATCGCGGAAGCTCGAGACGATCGCAAGCTCGATGCCGACCGCGCGCGCGGCCGCGCGCAGCGCGAGCGCCTGCGGCACCGCCTCGGCATGCAAGATACAGCCGAGCTCAGGAACTTCCCGCACGTGGGTGCTGCAGCGGCCAGTCAGCTCGAGGCTATTGAACATTTCCTGACTGATTCTAGAGGAACGCCGCATATCGGGCTTGTTATGGGCAAGGCAGGTAGCCGAGGGACCCCCCCGCGGGTAAGATCATAGCGAAACACAGGGGACGGCTGGCGTGTCGCATTAAGGCACGTCGGCGCAAGAACGTGAGTGCCGTCAGCTTAAAACTCAAATACGCAGGAGCCGCTTTTCTGGCAGTGGTGCTGGGGGCAGTGTTTGTCATCGCTCTGCTTGCCTGGCAGCACCGCACCGATTCCCAGCGGCAAGGCGATCTTGCGAGCAGCTACGCGCGCCAGGGCGTCGCACGCGAGCTGCAGGCACGCGCGCAGGCCGCGGCGCGTTATGTCGCGGATGCGGCCGCCTCCGCGCTCACAAGCTCCGATCCGTCAAGCCTCGACCATCGGTTGCAGCCGTTCCTCGATGACCCGACGGTCGCCGCCATTACGGTGCGCGACACCTCCGGTGCGACGCTCTTCGATTGGCATGCACCGGCGTCCACCAATCCGACCCTGCAGCGCCAGGCGGTCGAGCCAGTGCGCACGATGGTCGAGAGCATCCCCGGCGCTGCGACTCCGAAGACGCTTGGCGAGGCACGGGTGCAGCTCGTCCAGGCCGCACCCGAGCGCAGCAGCGCTCTCTCGGAGCTCCTCTTCGATGCGCGCCAGGCCGAATTTTTAAGAACCCTGTATCTGGCCGCGGCGCTTGCGGCCCTGGGCGGATGGGCGGCGGCGGTATTTGGCTGGCGTGCGGGGCGCAGGATCGAGCGGCCGCTCGGCGCGCTCATCAGAAGCGCCGACCGCATTGCGCACGGCGACTACACTCGGCCGCTTGACGTGCTGCGCCGTGATGAGCTCGGCGACCTGCAGCAGGCGCTCGAACGCATGCGCGGCAAACTGCGCCAGACGACGATCAACAAGGACTATTTGTACAGTGTCCTGAACAGCATGACCGATGCTGTATTTGTCACCTCGCCCGACGGCGTCATCAAGATGGCGAACTCCGCATCAAGACGGCTGCTCGGCTTCGGCGAGGAGGAACTGATCGGCCGCTCGATCAGCGCCATGCTGGATGAGCGCGAGCGGCAGGGATTTGATCTGCATCAGGCGGCGCAGCAGACGTGCGAGACCGTCATGCGCACCAGGAACGGCCAGACGATTCCGGTTGCCTTCACAGGCTCGCAGATTGCAAGCGAGGACCCGCAGTTCCAGGGTTGCATCTTCGTCGCGCGCAACATCACCGATCGCAAGCGCGCCGAGCGCCGCATCCGCTATCTCGCCCGCTATGACGCGCTGACGAAGCTGCCGAACCGCATGCAGTTCCATCACCTGCTGCAGCAAGCCATCGCACGCGGCCTGCGCGGCGGCCACGTGGTGGCGCTTTTGTATCTCGACATGGACCGCTTCAAAGAGGTCAACGACACGTTTGGCCACGGCTGCGGCGACCGCCTGCTCGAGATTCTTGCCGAACGCATACCGCGCGTGCTGCCGAAGGACACGACTCTCGGGCGCCTGGCGGGCGATGAGTTCGCGCTCTTCGTCGATGGCCTGCCCGCCGATGTCGACAATCGCGGCCCGATCGCACACCTCGCGCGCTCCATCTTGACCGAGGTGAGCCGCGCGTTCCAATTGAACGAGCATGAGGTCTTCCTGACCGCCAGTATTGGCGTCGCGTTCTGCCCGCGCGATGCTGAGAACGTCATCGACCTCATCCGCAATGCAGACGCGGCCATGTACTACTCGAAGCAGAATGGCGGCAATACGTTTGCCTTCTATTCACCGGAGATGAATGCGGCGGCGGTCGAGAGGCTCATGTTGAAGAGCAAGCTGCGGCGCGCGCTCGAGCGCGATGAGCTCGTGATTCGCTACCAGCCGAAAGTCGACCTGCGCAACGGCCGTATCATCGGTGCCGAGGCGCTCCTGCGCTGGCGGCTGCCGGGGCACGGAGACATCCCGCCATCGCAGTTCATTCCGCTCGCCGAAGAGACGAGCCTGATCCTCGACGTCGGCGAATGGGTGTTGAACCGCGTCTGCCGGGACTACCGCCAGATGCAGGGCGAAGTGGCGGACCCCGGCCGCATCTCGCTCAACCTGTCATTGAAGCAGCTGCGCCAGGCAAGCTTCATCCTGCGCTGCCGTTCGGTGTTCCGCCGTCACGGCGTCTCGCCGACCTCATTCGAGCTTGAGATCACCGAAACCACCTTGATGGCGGACGCCGCACGCACCGTGCGGCTTCTCGATGAGCTCTATGCGATGGGCCTGCATTTGTCGATCGACGACTTCGGCACCGGCTATTCCTCTTTGTCCGCGTTGCAGCAGTTCCCGATCGGCACCCTCAAGATCGACCAGTCCTTCGTGCGCGACGTCAGCGATGATGCCGGCGATGCGACGATCGTGCGCACCATCATCGACATGGGGCGCAGCCTGGGCATGGAAGTCGTCGCCGAAGGGGTCGAATCCATCCGTCACCTCGACTTCCTGCGCAAGCACAACTGCCACTACGGACAGGGCAAAATATTCGGGGAGCCGTGCACGGCCGAAGACCTGCTCGTCCTCCTGAAGCGTCAGGCCGCAGGCACTCTGCCCTTCGCCCATCTGCTGCCGCAGGCGGAAGGGCTCTCAAGCCGCAGCGCTTAAGCCGCAGCCGGCAGGCGACCCATCGCCATCGCATCTAGGCCGGGCCGCATACTGTGGAGGCTTTCGCTGATCGCGATTGCCGCCGCGTGGGCCGGCACGGCATTCTGGCAGGCGATGAAGCCGATGCCGCCGGGCACGCGCATCGCAACCGGCTGGTACCCGGTGCCCGCGGCGCAGGTCGGATTCATCGCGGACACCACGGCGGCCGACGCCTACGGGCGGCCGCTCGTTTCGCAGGCCATCTTCGAGCAGATGCTCGCCGTCGTGCATGGGGCGCGCGAGTTCATCGTTCTGGATTATTTTCTATTCAATGACGAGCCCGCCTCGGCGCCGGATGCCGCCGCGCCGATCCGCGCACTATCGAAGGAGCTGCGCGATGCGCTCCTCGAGCAGCGCCGCGCAAACCCCGCGTTGCGCATCCTCTTCGTCACCGATCCCATCAACACCGGCGACCGCGGCGTACCCTCGAATGACTTCGCGATGCTACGTGCCGCGGGCGTGGATCTGGTGGTGACCGACCGGCGACGCCTGCGCGATGCGAGTTTTCTGTGCGCGCATCTTTGGCGCTTGACGATCGGCCGCTGGCGCGGGCACGGCAGGCTTGAAAGTGCCAATCACCGCCGCACGCTCATCGCCGACGACGGCCACGGCGGGCTGGTCGGCGTCGTCGGCTCGGCGGATCCGCGTGATGCCAGCAGCACCTATTCGAATGCTGCCGCGAAGTTGAGCGGCCCGGTGCTCCTGCCGCTCCTGGCGAGCGAGCTTGCCATCGCGCGTTTTTCCGGTTGGCGCGGCGCTCTGGGCCCGGCACCAGGGGCGCCTCCCAAGGAGACCGCGATTGCGGACGAGCGCGCCGCGAAAGTCAGCATCGCGACTGAAAGCGCCATCGAGGCAAGCCTGCTCGAGCGCATCAATGCCGCCGCAAATGGCGACGCCATCGACATCGCGATGTTTCACATTGCCGACCGCGCCGTCATCGAGTCGCTGCTGGCGGCAAATGCGCGCGGCGTGCACGTGCGGCTCATATTGGACCCGGACAAGAACTCCCTTGGAGAATCGAGCATTCCCAACGGTCCCGTCGCCAGCGAACTCGTGACCGCGAGCGACGGCGCCATCCACGTGCGCTGGTATCGCACTCATGGGGAGGAGTTTCATACCAAGCTCGTGATGATCTACGGCGCCGCGCGGCTCTGGGCCACACTCGGCTCGGCCGATCTTACGCGGCGCAATCTTGCCGACTATGATTTGAATGCCAACGTCGCGCTTGAAACCGGGGCAGCCACGCCGCTCGCGCTGCAGATGCGTGACTACTTCGAGACGCTGTGGAGCAATCGTGCGCTCCTGGGAATCGAGTACAGCGCCGACTTTGGCGTGTACGCCGACTCGTCGCAGGCGCATTACTGGCTCTATCGCCTCATGGATTGGACCGGAATTGCGAGCTTTTGACTGCCGCAGCGCTGTCGGCGGCCAATTCGCTCAGGGCGGTATTGGCTGCCTCCTCGAACGCCGCAACGGTGGCGCCCACCCGCTTCGCGCTCGCGACCGCTGCGCCCTGCGCGGTGAAACTTGCGAGCAGCACGCGGTCCGCGCGCCGTCCGAGCGCGCAGTCGAAGGCAACCTGCGCCGTGGGCGCAGCGT
>PLIX01000064.1 GCA_003140135.1 Gammaproteobacteria bacterium | reverse complement strand
ACTGCCAGCCATTGATGAGCCATGGCTCGATTTTCAAGTTTTGGGTTGGCCACCACTGAACTCGTAGTCCGTTAAAGAACCAGGGCGTGTTGGAGGACACGAACGACGGCTGGTAGGTCCAATTGTCATAGTTGTAATAGCTGAACAAGCCGATGTACGAGACAAATACGCCCACATCTACGTTGAGGCCGTGGTTTACGTCGAAGTGATACCCGGCATTTGCTTCCGAGAAGTATCGGTAGGCATCAGGGAGATCCCACTGGCCCACGGCGGAACTTGCATCGTTGCGGGGCGTAGTCGTAGCGAACTCGCCGAACATCGAGAGAAATCGCGCCCTCACATTGTGCCAGTGGAAGTCACCGCCGAGGCTCACCTGTTCGATCTGGAATTCGCCCGAGCGAAATTCCTCAGTGGAGCCGACGATCGTATGGTCGATCGGATGGTTGCCGCTTTGCAGATAGTTCATGTCCAAGCGGATCTCGGGTGTGAAAAAATTCGTATCGAATATCGGGTCGTGCTCACGCGAAGTGCCGTTCATCCAGCCAACGTATCCCACGTCGGCCCATGGGGTCTTGGTGTCGACCTCCGGGGACGGAGCAGGCGCTTGCAGTGCTTCGGGTATCGTCGCAGCAGCGGCAGGTGCGGCGACGGGCGCCAATGCTGCGACTGTTGGTGCCGGGGCCTTGGCCGCAACGGCGTTCATCACGATGTCATGACGAGTGGCCTTGCTGGCGACCACGTCGACATTCGGGACTACAACATCCGGGGAGCCATCGACTGTAATCGTCAGCGACCACGAACCAGGAGGAACATCGGCAAACGAATAGATGCCATCGCTACCCGATACCGTGGAGCGAATGCCGCCACCCGCACGAGCGGCAGTCACGGTCACCCCGCCGATGGGGACCTTCGCTGCATTCGCCACGATGCCTACAATAGTCCCGCGTGCCTCAGCGGCCATCAGAGTTGCGGAGTCTTCGGCCCGAGCAATCGGCAACACAACGGCGATCGACGTAACCGACAAGAGGACACTTTGCAGGTATTTCCCCATTTTCATTGTCATCACCATTGAAAGGTCCGTTAAGTCCGTATCGTCAGAGCCTTTGAGACGCCATCAGGAGGGCGCGGATTGTTGCCGCGCGTGCGCGGCCGGTTATGGAGGGCGGCTGTGACAAAAACTAATGTTCCCAGGCTCTCCACGCTTTAGCCTCAAGCTGGCTAGGATATAGAAGGAGGTGTTAAGAGAGTGTTAGGAAAGTGGCCATTTGATGGTGAAACGCGTAAACGTCGATGATTCCATCTACTAATAGCCTTCGCTCATGCGCGAAAACCGCCCCATACGATGATACCCATTCCGAGGAGCGCAACGGCGGCGCCTGTTAGGTCCCAACGTGTCAGTGGCACGTCATCTACCTTCCAAAGCCACGCCAATGCGACTGCGACGTAGGCACCTCTATAAGCTGCATACACACGGCCCGCTGCAGCTGGGTGCAACGTCAGCAACCAGGAAAAGCTTGCCAAGCTCGCCGCCGCGGGAACGAGGAGCCAGGGCGAGTCGCCTCAGCAATCGAAGCGGCAATACTCACATCATGCTCACGCGCGCGAGTCTACACTTGAGTTCATGGATGTCGCGTTTGTGCTTATTGTTATCCTGCTGTACGCCGCCACCCACTGGCTGATCTGGGCGATTTCCCGGCTCGGGAGCGTCAAATGACGGTGGTGTACGCGTTGAGCGCGTTGCTCGCTGTGGCGCTCGGCGCGTACCTCCTGTACGCGCTCATCCGGCCTGAGAAGTTCTGATGACACTTGCGTCCGTCACGCTCATTGTCCTGCTCCTCTTGGTTGTGCTGCTGCTGACGAAGCCGCTGGGGCTGTATCTTGCGGACGTGATGCAGGGCAAGCCGATCTGGGCGCTGCGCATGGGAGCACGCACGGAAGCCTTTATATATCGGCTCGCGGGTGTCGACCCCGCTAGCGAGATGGGCTGGCAGAAATTCGCCATCGCACTTCTCGTCTTCAACTCACTCGGTGCTGTCTTTGTCTATCTGCTGCAGCGCCTGCAGGTATGGCTGCCCCTCAATCCGCAGCATTTCGCGAACGTGTCGCCGGATTCGGCGTTCAACACGGCGGTGAGTTTTATCACCAACACGAACTGGCAGGGGTATTCCGGCGAGTCCACCATGAGCTATCTCACGCAGATGGCCGGGCTTGCGGTGCAGAACTTTCTGTCCGCGGCCACCGGAATCGTCGTCGCGATCGTGCTCATTCGCGCGTTTGCGCGGCACAGCACGGCTACGATCGGCAACTTTTGGGCGGATGTGACCCGCGTGACGCTCTATGTGCTGCTGCCGATCTCGACGCTCCTGGCGATCGTTTTCGTCTCACAGGGCGTGGTGCAGAATTTCAGTGCCTACAAGGATGTGACGACGGTCGAGGCGCTGACGTACCAGCAGCCCAAGACGGACGCACAGGGCGTTGCCATCAACGATGCGGCCGGCAATCCAGTGCAGGAGACGCTCACGACCCACACGCAGACGCTGCCCATGGGCCCCATTGCATCGCAGGAGAGCATCAAGGAGCTCGGCACCAACGGCGGCGGTTTCGTCAACGCAAACTCGGCTCACCCCTATGAGAATCCCACGGCGCTTTCGAATTTTCTCCAAATGCTGGCGATTCTCGTTATCCCCGCCGCGCTGACCTACACCTTTGGCTGGCTGGTCGGCGATACGCGGCAAGGCTGGGCCGTCTTAGCGGCGATGCTGATTCTGTTCGTGCCACTGGTGTCGATGGCCGTGTACAACGAACAGGGGGGTAATCCCCGTGTCGCTGCGCTCGGCGTCGATCAGGCGGCGAGTGAGCTGCAATCGGGCGGCAACATGGAGGGCAAGGAGGCGCGCTTCGGCATCGGTGCCTCGGCTTTGTTTGCCACGGTGACCACGGGTACCTCCTGCGGTGCCGTCAATTCGATGCACGACTCGTACACACCGCTCGGCGGCTTCGTGCCGCTCTTTCAGATGCAGCTTGGCGAGGTCGTGTTCGGCGGTGTCGGGACGGGACTCTACTCGATGCTGATATTCGCGATCATCGGCGTCTTCATTGCGGGACTCATGATCGGCCGCACGCCCGAATATCTGGGCAAGAAAATCGAGGCGTTCGAGATGAAGATGAGCTCGATCGCGATTCTCGTGATGCCCTTCATTGTGCTGGTCGGCACGGCCGTAGCGGTCTCGATATCCGCCGGCAAGGCGGGCGCGGCGAATCCCGGCGCGCACGGATTCGCGGAGATCCTCTATGCCTTCACGTCCGCCGCCAACAACAACGGCAGCGCGTTTGGNNGTACTCGCGATCGCAGGCTCACTCGCCGCCAAGAAGCGCGTGCCCGTGACGGCAGGCACGATGCCCACGCACGGGCCGACGTTTGTCATCCTGCTCATCGGTACGGTGCTGCTCGTGGGCGCGCTCACCTTCGTACCTGCCTTGGCCTTGGGACCCGTCGTTGAGCATTTGACCCTATGGGCGCACTGAAGTCTGGTTAAAGGCGTAAAGGCATGACGCGTCAGAAGCTCTCCATGTTCGACCGCTCGCTGCTTGGGCTCGCGGTGGCCGATGCTTTTCGTAAGCTTGATCCGCGCGTGCAGTGGCGCAACCCCGTGATGTTCGTCGTCTATGTCGGTGCGATTCTGACCACGGGGCTCTGGCTGCAGGCTCTCGCCGGCCGTGGCGAGGCGCCGGGCTGGTTCATCCTGAATGTGGCGATCTGGCTGTGGTTCACGCTGTTGTTTGCGAATCTTGCTGAAGCTCTGGCTGAGGGTCGCAGCAAGGCGCAGGCGGCGGCGCTACGCGGGCTCAAGCAGACGGTTATGGCGAAGAAGCTCGCGCATCCTCAGGATCGCGCGCGCAGCAGCGCCGTGCGGGCGAGTGAGCTGCGTCGCGGCGATGTGGTTCTCATCGAGGCGGGCGACTACATACCGGCCGACGGCGAGGTGCTTGAGGGTGCCGCTTCGGTGGATGAGAGCGCGATCACCGGCGAATCGGCTCCCGTCATTCGCGAATCGGGCGGTGACTTTTCTGCCGTGACCGGGGGCACGCGTGTCATATCCGACTGGATCGTGGTCACCGTCACGGCCAATCCGGGCGAGACATTCATTGATCGGATGATCGCCATGGTCGAAAGCGCCAAGCGGCAGAAGACACCAAATGAGATCGCACTGACGATCCTGCTGGTTGCGCTCACGCTCGTATTCCTGTTCGCAACCGCCACGTTGCTGCCGTATTCGCTCTATAGCGTCGCAGTCGCCAAGCTCGGTACGCCGGTCAGCATTACCGCCCTCATTGCCCTGCTCGTTTGCCTCATCCCCACGACGATCGGCGCGCTGCTCTCTGCGATCGGCGTCGCCGGCATGAGCCGCATGATGCAGGCGAATGTCATTGCGACCTCGGGCCGGGCCGTCGAAGCCGCCGGCGACGTTGACGTCCTGCTGCTCGACAAAACCGGCACGATCACGCTGGGCAATCGGCAGGCCGCAGCATTCATGCCGGCGCCCGGGATCACTGAGGAGGAGTTGGCCGGAGCCGCGCAGCTGGCCTCGCTCGCCGATGAAACCCCGGAAGGCCGCAGTATCGTCGTGCTCGCCAAGCAGCGCTTCAATATGCGGGAGCGCGATCTGCAGTCGCTGGCGGCGACGTTCATCCCGTTCTCGGCACACACGCGCATGAGCGGAGTGAATATCGGTGTGCGCCAGGTGCGCAAAGGCGCCGCGGATGCCATTCAGAAGCAGGTCGAAGGCCTCGGTGAGGTCTTTCCCAAGGCAATCCAGACGACGGTGCAGGACGTCGCGCGGCGCGGCAGTACGCCGCTTCTGGTGTCCGACGGGGCGCGCGTGCTCGGCGTCATCGAGCTTAAGGATATCGTGAAGGGTGGCATCAAGGAGCGCTTTGGCGAGCTGCGTCGCATGGGGATCAAGACGGTGATGATCACCGGTGACAACAAACTTACCGCCGCGGCGATCGCGGCGGAGGCGGGCGTCGATGATTTCCT
>PLIX01000153.1 GCA_003140135.1 Gammaproteobacteria bacterium | reverse complement strand
CGCGGGACCGAGATGGCCTGAGCTATACCCTTCACTCTCGCTGGCGCTCCTGCTCCATGGGATTACGCACGTCGCTGGCGGCTCGCAACGTCGTGTTGCTCGGTAGAATGTCGGCTGCGCATGACAAACCATACCACAGGCCGCACTGTCCCCGCCGTGACCACTGCCGAGCGGATTCACTTGATTGACATCGGCATCAATCTGACACACCGCAGCTACGCGGCGGATCGCGATGCGGTGATGGCGCGCGCACAAGCCGCGGGCGTTGTGCAAATGTTGGTCACCGGCTCGAGCGCTGCGAGCACTCGTGAAGCCGTGGCACT
Source organism: Gammaproteobacteria bacterium (assembly GCA_003140135.1). Taxonomy (GTDB): domain Bacteria; phylum Pseudomonadota; class Gammaproteobacteria; order Steroidobacterales; family Steroidobacteraceae; genus PALSA-1196. The sequence continues at coordinate 3,843 of PLIX01000153.1, read as the reverse complement.
CGCCAGCGCCCATCCACGGCGCCTGTTTGCCACCGCCGGCGTGCATCCGCATTACGCCGATGAATGGTCGGCGCAAGTGGCGTCCGAGCTCGCCACGCTTGCGGGGTCTTCCGAAATCGTTGCCATCGGTGAGTGCGGTCTGGATTACTACCGCAATCTTTCACCGCCCGCACTGCAGCGCGACGCCTTCCACCAGCAGCTCGAACTCGCCGTCAGCGCCGGCAAACCCGTCTTTCTGCATCAGCGCGACGCGCAGGCGGACTTCGTCGCGATTCTGCGCGAGCACCGCGCGCACCTCAGCGGCGCGGTGGCGCATTGCTTTACCGGCACAGCCGCCGATCTTGAATGCTATCTTGAGATGCAATTATTCATCGGCATCACCGGCTGGATCTGCGATGAACGACGCGGCGCGCATCTGCTGCCGCTCATGCGCACCATACCAGCGCAACAGCTGCTGCTCGAAACCGACGGTCCCTATCTCATGCCGCGCGACCTTGAGCCCAAGCCCGCATCGCGACGCAATGAGCCCGCCTATCTGCCGCACATCGCCGCGACAGTCGCGCGCGCGCGCGGCGAGACTCTCGCGCAGCTCGCCACGCAGACGACCGCGAATGCACGACAGCTCTTTCATCTACCAATAATTCACTAGAGATAGTATAGTTAAGTGATAGATAAATAAGAGTAAATAATGAAAATTGTTGATACAACGGCCCTGCTGCGGGACATCGACGGCTATTGGCGGGACTCCATTCTCGAACAACTCGCCGCCTACATCCGCATACCGAATCTCTCGCCGCTCTTTGATCCGCAGTGGGAGAGCCACGCACACATGGAGCGGGCGGTGGATTTGATGGCGAACTGGTGCCGCGCACAGCCCGTGCCTGGTGCGCGCGTTGAAGTGCGGCGGCTGCCCGGCCTTACGCCCCTTCTGCTCATCGATGTGCCCGGCGAACTACCGGGCTCGGTTCTACTGTACGGACATTTGGACAAGCAGCCCGAATTCACCGGATGGGAGCCGGGTCTGGGGCCGTGGCTGCCGGTCATCCGCGACGGCAAGCTCTACGGGCGCGGCGGCGCGGATGATGGTTATGCCGTGTTCAGTTCGCTCGCGGCGATCCGGGCCTTGAAGGCGCGCAGGGTCCCTCTGCCGCGTTGCCTCGTCATGATCGAAGCCTCCGAAGAAAGCGGCAGCATTCACCTGCCTGCGCACCTGGATGCATTGGGCGAGGGCATCGGCACGCCCTCCCTCGTCGTGTGTCTGGATGCGGAGTGCGGCAACTACGAGCAGCTGTGGTCGACGACGTCGTTGCGTGGCAATTTGGTGGGTCGATTGCGCGTGCGCATCCTCAAGGAAGGCGTGCACTCCGGTATGGCAACCGGCATTGCAGCGACGCCCTTTCGGGTTGCCGCGCAGCTGCTCGCACGGCTCGAAAGCGCCGTCAGCGGAGAGCTCCTCCTCGATGAGTTGCAGGCCGCCGTGCCGGCGGATCGCCGCGCGCAGCTGGCGATCGCGGCGCAGGTATTGGGCGCGGCGGTTGCCGGCAAGATCCCGTTTGCCACGGGCGTGCAGGCGCTATCCAATGATCCGCTCGAACTCCTCATCAACTCCACGTGGCGCGCAACCCTTGCCGTGACCGGCGCCGATGGTCTGCCGGCCGTGCAGTCGGCGGGCAACGTACTGCTGCCGGAAATCTCGCTGAAATTATCGCTGCGCCTGCCGCCCAACTGCGATGCCGAACGCGCGGAGGCCGCGCTGCGTCAGGCGCTCGAGCGCGACCCTCCCTACGGCGCACAGGTTCATTTTGAGAGCGAAGGCGCCACCGGCGGCTGGAATGCGCCGCCGCTCGCCCCGTGGCTGGAGCGCTCGATCAGCCGCGCGTCCGAGGAGATCTTTGGCCAGGACGCCGTCCATGTCGGCTCCGGCGGCACGATCCCGTTCATGGGGATGCTCGGAGAGCGCTTCCCGCAGACGCAGTTCTTCGTTACGGGCGTGCTCGGCCCGCACGCGAACGCCCATGGTCCCAATGAGTTCCTGCACATCGATTATGCACGCCGCCTGACGGCGTGCGTTGCACTGGTGCTCAATGACTTCGCCGCGCAGAGCGCAGCTTAGGAGCGCCGCTCGTCCCGATTCACGTCACGTCATCGCCCGCAGCTCTTCGGCACTCAGACGAAGCTGCGCGGCCGCCACATTCTCCTCCAGATGCGCAACGGAGGAGGTGCCGGGGATCGGCAGCATCACTGGCGAGCGCGCGAGAAGCCACGCGATCGCGCTCTGCGCGTTTGCGGCGTCGCGACCCGCCCCGAGCGGAAACCACGGAATGAAGGCGATCCCTGCGCGTTCGCAATTCCTGAGCACCTCCTCCGAGTCGCGATCTTCGAGGTTGTAGCGATTCTGCACCGAGACTACCGCTACGGTGCGCTGCGCACGCGCAAGCTCCTCCGCGCTGACATTCGACACACCGATGTGGCGGATCTTGCCCGCGGTGCGCAGGCGCGCGAGTTCTCCGAGGGAGTCCTCCAGCGGCACGCGCGGATCCACTGCATGCAGCTGATATAGATCAATTTGAGAAAGCCGCAGACGCCGCAGACTGCCCTCGCATGCGGCGCGCAGATGAGCCGGATGCGCATCCCGTCCCCAGTTTCCCGGCCCCGCACGCGTAAGGCCCCCCTTGGTCGCGATCACGAGCCCCGGCGGATAAGGATGCAGCGCCTCGGCAATGATCTCTTCACTCACTCCTGGACCGTAGGAGTCCGCAGTGTCGATGAAGTTCACCCCGAGTTCAAGCGCACGGCGCAGGACCCGGATCGCTTCCGGCCGATCGGCCGGCGCGCCCCACACCCCGGGCCCGGTGAGCCGCATCGCGCCAAACCCCAGCCGGTGCACCCGCAGATCTGCGCCGATCGAGAGCGTTCCTGCGGCTGCGGCCGAAAGAGTCGCTGCCGGGTTCGTCTGTGTCATCAGCCAAACTCCTGCCTCACTGAGACTGTTAGAATACCGATTACCGGCGCACGCGCGTGCCGATCTGCGCCTGAGGGCGACGTATGTACTATGGTTATAACGGTCTCTTCGGCCTATTGGTTCTGATCGGCGATATCTGGGCGATCGTGAACATCTTTCAAAGCGGCGCGTCGACGGAGCGCAAGGTGCTGTGGACAGTGCTGGTGATTCTGCTGCCGCTCCTGGGCTTCCTCATCTGGCTGTTTGCGGGGCCGCGCACCAACAGTGCCTGACCCGGCGAACTCTCAGGCGGAAGGCCGTCCGGCGCTGGCGCGTATCTGATTGATGGAGCTCGGCAACACCGAGCTCTTCAGACGCTGCCACGGCATATCGAAGCGCTCCGCGCTCGCCAGCAGCAGTGAATCGGCGGACGGAAATTCCGTGCGCAGCGTATCGACCATCAGCGTCCACTTCGGCAGTCCCTTGGGAAACTTGCCTCTCTTCGTGAACACGATGCGCCCCTCGGTCGGTGCGTCGCCCGCGACGGCCCTGACCGCGGCGATCCTGTCATAGAGCGCGCCCTGCGGATTGGTGAAGGTAAAGCGCTGCGGACCATCCATGACGGTCCATTCCGTCATTTGATCGCCGCCGAAAATGTTGCCGCGCACGTCGCGCAAATCGATCACCAGGATGCCGCGCGGCGTGAGCAGGATGAAGTCGACGTGGAAGTAGCCGCCCATACCATCCGGCACCAGGACGTCGCGCGTATAGTCCGAGGCCGACGCGGTCACGGCCGCGACCAGCGCCTTCTGCGCACGCCGGCGCCGATACCAGCGCCAAGCCAGGGACAGTCCCCAGCCCAGGACGACAGCCCCCGCGACCAGGAACCAGGTCGCCGGCGG
>PLIX01000225.1 GCA_003140135.1 Gammaproteobacteria bacterium | reverse complement strand
CGATGAATTCGTCGTGCTGCTTACCGGACTTAGCGATGAGGCGCAAACCACCGCCGTCGCCGATCGCATCCAGCAATCTCTCGCGGAGCCATATGACTGCCGCGGTCACCGCTTTGTAGTGACACCGAGCATCGGCATTGCGCTGTATCCAAAAGACGGAACGGACATTGAGGATCTGCTCGTCAAGGCCGATATGGCAATGTACAAGGCCAAAGATCAAGGCCGCAACGGTCATGCCTTCTACGGCGAGTCAATGGCGGTGCGCTCCCTCGGCCGACTCGAACTCGAAAACGATCTGCGGCGTGCCTTCGAGGCCGGCGAATTCCAGCTCTACTACCAGCCCAAGATGGATCTTGCGAGCGGTACGATCATCGGCGTGGAGGCCCTATTGCGCTGGCACCACAGCACGCGCGGCTGGATTGCCCCGGATATGTTCATTCCCGTCGCGGAAGAAACCGGGCTCATCGTGCCGCTCGGCGACTGGGTCATCCGTGAGACTTGTACGCAGCTGAACGCCTGGGCGAATGCAGGCCTTGGCCATTTGACGATTGCAGTCAATGTATCGGTTCAGCAGTTCGCGCGGGAGGACTTCGTCGAGTCCGTGCTGCGTGCGCTATGGCAATCCGGAATCAAACCGCACCAGCTGGAACTGGAAATCACTGAAAGCCTGTTGATGAGAAATGTCGACGATACGACGGAGAACATGAAGCGCTTCAGCGCCGCAGGACTCAAATTGGCCATTGATGATTTTGGCACCGGGTATTCTTCTCTGGGGTACCTGCGCCAGTTCCCAGTGGACGCATTGAAGATTGACCGCTCGTTCGTCAAGGACTTGTCCACGAGCAGCGACGATGCGGCGATTTGCGCCGCTATCATCGCGATGGCGCGCGAACTTAAGCTGAAAGTGATCGCCGAGGGCGTCGAAACTGCTGAGCAGCTCGAGTTCTTGCGCAAACATCGCTGCGATCAGGTGCAGGGATACTTGATCAGCGAGCCCATTCCAGTCGCTGAGCTGGAGAAGTTGCTCCGCCGCGTGCAGCATGGCGACGGCAAGCGCGCGGCGGTCAACGCGGGTGAAGCGGGACCGTGACGCGCGGGCTTGCCAGATGCAAAACGCAGAAGGCGCGCCAAGCACGCTGCAGCGCTGGCTTGCGCTTCCTGCATGCAGCCCATGTATGAAGGACGTGCACCAAGTGCGGCGCGGCGGCGCAGCACGCGTTGAACGTCGCCGTTGCCCGGACGGCGCGCCCCACTGCCTGGGTTGGCCTCCAGCGGCGCCCACTGCGCACCCAGAGGCGCATGGCGAGTTAGACCCGGGACTTGCCGGCGGCCTGTCAGCGCAATTTCAAGGCCCGAGCGATGCGCGCGCCTGGCAGGCGCTGCAGGCATGATGCGACCAGGAGACACTGCTACGCCCGGCGCAATGGCTACGGCGCGCAGATCCTTCAGCGTCGCGTGCCTGTGCCTCCTATTGATCGGGCAAACCGCGCCGAGCGGCGCCGCCGCGTACGAATCGGAGGCGGCGCTCATTTTCAAGATCGGCAAGTTTGTTCGCTGGCCGGCGGGAACCTTCACTCACTCGCAGGGCATCTTGCGGCTATGCATTCTCGGCACGGACGAGGGCGGTGAGAGCATCGACAGCTTGGCCGGTCAAAAGCTGCAAGAGAAAGTCATCGCCATAGCGCGAGTGACGAGCCCGGACCAGAGCGTGGCCGAGTGTCACATGATCTTCATCAGGAAATCGGAGCGTGCGCGGCTCGCGGCAGTTCTGCAGTCGATCGAGCGCAGCCCGGTGCTCACCATCAGCGACATCGAAGGATTTGCTTCCTCCGGTGGAATGGTCGGCTTCAGCTCCGCCGACGGTAGGGTGCAGTTCGAGATCAATGTCGCGGCCAGTAAGCGCGTGGGCCTGACAATTGGCGCGCAGCTCCTGCAGATTGCGTCGCTGAGCGCCGATCCAACCATGGATGCCGGGCCATGATGCGCTGGATCAGAAATCTATCGATCGTCGCGAAGCTGCGGGTGATAGTCGTCTACGCCGCCGCGGTGGCGCTGCTAGTCGCATCCGTTTTGTACATGTCGGCAGAAGTTCTCAACCAGCGTCGTAGTCTTGCCCAGCACTTATTGACATTGGCAACGACCGCTGGCACGAATACGACCGCCGCACTGACGTTTTCAGATCGAGCTGACGCTCGCAACGTGCTGCGATCGCTGCGCGCGGATCCCAACATTCGAGCCGTGACGCTCTACGATGCCGCGGGAAACGTGTTCGTGGACGTCATCCTCAACGGCGAGTACGTCTCGCCGGCGCAGCGCCTGCGCTCTTGGGGAATTCATGACGCGGTAAGCGGCAAGCAGGCCGTGCGCTTCAGTGGCTTGAGCCGCGCCCATATCCAGGTTCCGGTGATGCTCGACGGCGATCACGTCGGCACCATTCACGTGGACGCGGACTTGGCGCAGCTCTACACGCAGTTACAGAACTCCCTGGAAAATATGCTCCTGGGCCTCGCGCTGGCAGGGCTCGTGGCCTATGTAATGTCGATTCGCCTGCAGCGAGTCATTGTGAACCCGCTGGGTGATTTGGTGCAGCTCGTGCGCAACGTCCGCGAAAGCAAGAACTTCTCGATCCGGGCCGAAAAAGACATCGACGATGAATTTGGCGCCCTGATCGACGGCTTCAACGAGATGCTGGAGGAACTCGAAAAACGGGACCTTAATTTGCACGTCTATCAGTACGAGCTCGAGAAGCTGGTGCGCGAGCGTACCGCGCTGCTGGATACGGCGGTTGCCGAAGCACGGGAGGCCCTGGAGCGCGCCGAGCGGGCAAGTCGTGCCAAGAGCGAATTCTTGGCGCGCATGAGCCATGAAATCCGCACGCCCATGAATGGCGTCCTTGGCATGTCGGAATTGCTGCGCCAATCAACGTCGCTCGACGAGCGCCAGCGCCGCTATGCCGTCACCATCCATCAGTCCGGCAGCGCCTTGCTCGACATCATCAATGACATCCTCGATTTCTCAAAAATCGAGGCCGGCAAGCTCGAGCTCAATCTCGCTCCATTTAATCTGCGCGACATTGTCGAAGATGCGGTCGATATTCTCGCGGAGCGCGCGCATGGCAAGGGCCTAGAGCTCGTTTGCGACATCCCGGCACAGATAGATTCAGAGGTGCGCGGTGACGCGCAGCGACTGCGCCAGGTGGTGATAAATCTGATCAGCAATGCCGTGAAATTCACGGAGCACGGCGAAGTCAAGATTACGGTGCGGCAGGCAGGCTCAGACCTGTTCAACCCATCCTTTGAGTTCGAAGTGCATGATACCGGAGTAGGCATCAGGCCCGAGAATTGCACCACCATCTTTGAATCCTTTGCGCAGGAGGACACCTCGTCGGCGCGCCAGTACGAGGGTACCGGACTCGGGTTGGCAATCTGCAAGCAGTTGGTGGAACTGATGGGCGGCCAGATTGGCGTCTCCAGCACGCCCGGAATAGGCTCGACCTTCGTCTTTTCCGTGCCTTTGCCGGCAGATCCGACCGCTGAACGCGACCGGCATGCGCCCTTTCTGCATCGCACGCGGATGCTCATCGTTGACGACAATGCCACGAGTCGCGAGGTTCTCAGGCTTCACCTCTTGAGCTGGGACGTGATGGTCACGGAGGCGACTTCGGGCCGGGAGGCGCTGGCGATCCTGGATAAATCCCTGGGCGGTGAATTTGACGTCCTCATTCTCGACGCCCAGATGCCTGAAATGGATGGAGCGGCACTGGCGACGGCCATTCGGGAACGCGCCGATCTTGCCGGCGTTCGCATGTTGATGATGAATTCAGTGTCGGCCGCGACGCCTGCCGCGGCCGACGCGCGTGCCGGTCCGACAATGTGGCTCAGCAAGCCCGTCCGCCGCAAACACCTGCAGGCGTGCCTCACTTCGCTCCTGGCCAATCATCCGTTCGCCGCCCCCGGGCAGAAGCAGACCGCAGGCCACGGTGCAGATGCTGCGGTGCAGGATGCGCGGGTTGCTTCGCGAATACGCCGCGTCCTGCTCGTCGAAGATAATGCCGTTAACCAGGAGGTCGCCAAGGCCATGCTGCAGGAACTTGGCGTCGAAGTGGTCAGCGCCTGGAGCGGCGTGGAGGCACTTGAGAAACTCGCTACCGACAGCTTCGAAGTCGTGCTGATGGACTGCCAGATGCCTAAACTTGACGGCTACGCAACGACGAGCCGGTTTCGCGACTGGGAGAAGGATAATCACCGAGCGCGCACGCCGATTGTGGCGCTGACGGCAAACGCGTTAAGTGGCGACGCCGAGAAATGCTTCGCCGCGGGGATGGACCGCTACCTCAGCAAGCCGTTTACGACTGATCAGTTATATCGGGTCCTCGAGTCCTGCGGATCAGCCAGCATGCGCACTGACTCTGATGCAAAAAATGAGAGTGCCGTCTTGGACCCACAGGCCCTGGGGCGGATACGCGCATTGCACACGCCCGGCGGCCCGAACTTCTTCGCCAAAGTAGTTGGGTTATATTTTTCAAGCTCGCTCGCCCTGACCGACGCCCTGCGGGCAGCGGCAGCGTCCGGCGATTCGGCGGGTATCAGAGAAGCAGCGCACGCCCTGAAATCCTGTAGCGCCAATGTCGGAGCGTCGGCATTTGCCGAACTGTGCAAGGACGTGGAAGTCGCTGCCGCGGGCGGCAATCTTGAGGAAGCGCGCGTGGTCGTGGAAAGGCTGCTGGCGGAGTACATACACGTTCTGCAGGCACTCGACGCGCAAAATATCGCGGCCTGATCAGAACAGACCGCCGGTCAGACGGCTCAACGGGGTACGTGTCATCGCGTTGACCGGATCCGGTCAGTCCGAAGACCGCGAACGGGCTAGGGCAGTCGGTTTTGGCGATCATTTGGTCAAGCCTGTGGAGTTCCAGGCGCTTGAGCGCGCGCTCGCCGGAAGGATACAGTGAGAGAACTCCCGCGCTGTGGGCGCCGCTCGCGCGTAATTCAGGTCCGCCTAGAATCGCAATGAAACTTTACTCAGGCCCGCTCAGCATGTTCGGGGCCAAGGCAGAAATGGCTCTGCGGGAGAAGGCCATCGCCTTCGAGCTGACGATGGTCGCCTATGATCGCGAGCGCGGCTACGAGCCGAAACATCCGGAGGTTCTGCGCGTCAACCTCAAGCGGCAAGTACCCGTCTTGATCGATGGCGCTGTCGAAATATTCGACTCTACCCAGATCTTCGAATACCTAGAGGATAAGTGCCCGAACCCGCCGTTGTGGCCCCGGTCGCCTGCGGAGCGCGCGCGAGCAAGGCAACTCGAGCTTTCCTCCGATGAGATCTTCTTTCCACACGTCATCCGCTTAATGGGGCTGCGAGGCACACCTGATCCCACCGACAGGCCAGATTGGATAAAGGCGCGCGCCGGTATAGAGCAATACTACGCGACCATGGAACTCGCACTGGCAGGTCGCTCTTATCTCGCCGNNACCGTGCCGATGACGGCGTCGTGCCCGAATCTTTTGGCATGGCGCAGCCGCGTCGCGCAGCGTCCCGCTGTCAAGACAGTGATTGGCGCGATGGTCACTTACCTGCGCCGTTTGAGCTTGCCCATACCAGAGTTTGGCGAGCGCGAGGACGCTCGCTGACACCAAAAGCCGCCTGACTACGACCTCGCCCAAGCGGCGGGACCCGCTGTGCAGGGGCGGCGGCGGAATTTCATCGCATTGTTCAGCGCCCCAGATCCGGATGCGAAGGGGCGAGGAGGGCCGCCAGCGCCTCCGGTCCTGCACCATGGATGCATCGGTGTCCCGGTGGTCGTCAGCTCCGCATGACATATAGCAGGCGGTTTCCTCAACGCATCGGCGGCACAGCGGCCGTATCCCTCGCAAAGGGTCGCGCGGTTCACATTTCTGGCGAACGGCAAATTCACATGAGTTTTCACGGTCAGCCGATATGGCGCTCGCGCGTTCCATACCGAACCCAACATGCGTAATGGGGCGTTTTGCGGCGGATATGGCCCTTGCAGAATGGCAGTACAGGAGCAGTACCGTTGAATCGCGTGTCTTACTGGCGGCTGTTGAGTCTTCCTTTCCTTTTTAGTGCACTCTTAGCGATTGTGCCGGCGCAGGCTGATACGTTGTCCGCGGTGCAGGTGCTACGCGCGGGCGGGTGCGGCGGCGTTCTACCGGCGGCGCAGCCCGTCCATCATAATCCGCTGCTGGACCGGGCGGCCGAACAATGGGCTGCGGGACTCTCGCCTGAAGCGGCGGCCAAACGTAGCGGCTACGAAGCGCAAACCGCCGCGGGCGTACACATCACCGGAACGGAGTCATCCACGATCCAGCTCCTTAGGCGCTCGGCGTGCCGCACGGTGACCAGTCAAGCTCTGCAAGACATTGGCGTTTATCACCGCGGTTTGGATACCTGGCTTGTACTGGCTTCCGCGTACGTCGCGCCGGCTCGCTCACGGGCGCCAGTTTTAGCGGAACAAGCACTGCGGCTCGTAAATGAAGTGCGCGCCCGGGGTGCTCGCTGCGGTGAGCGGTCGTTCGGACCGGCACCTCCCATGAGATTGTCCGAGACTCTCGCGAGTGTCGCGCTCGGACATGCGAGCGACATGGCCGAACACAACTATTTTGAACATGTGGACCAGGCCGGGCGCGCACCCGCAGATAGGGTTCGCGCGGTTGGCTACCGGGAAACACTAGTCGGTGAGAACATTGCCTATGGACCGCAATCGGTCGAGGAAGTCGTTCAAGGCTGGCTCGACAGTCCCGGTCACTGCGAAAACATGATGGACGCAAGGTTCGCCGAAATGGGACTTGCTTACGCCGCAGGTCAGGCTGGGAGGCGAGGTCTGTTCTGGGTTCAATTACTGGCCGCGCCTCGAGTTTAGCTCACGGCATGAGGCCGAGCGCGGGACACAGAGGATTAATTCGCGCTGACGAAACCGATGATGTCATGCCGCCGTAGCGGCAGTGATGGGCGAGGTGCCGACCTGCCTGGGGAACCAGCAATTATCAGATCAGAGTCGCCCCGCACCCGTCCGTCGCGACGGACAGCTATCAGGAGATGCGATGCCTAAATTTTCACCCACTTCTGGGGATTCGAAGTCAAGCTCTAACGACCTTAGGCCCGAGTAATTTGTAGAAATCGCTCACGGTTAACGCTAATATTGAAATAGGTATTTAATTATACCCTTGTCCGAAAAACCGAAGCCAGCTCTGCCCACCCCGGATAGAGATCATTTCACTTGGGAATCGGTCGCGAGTGTCCTCTTCTGGAGGCTGAAACCGCGTTCGGGGAAGGACCGCCCAAGGCCGTATGTTGTCTGAGTCTATGGTCCAAAATTGTAGTAGCGGGAACTCGCGTATACTGCTCACGCCGTAATCAGGCGACCAATCAAGGAGCAGAGATGCGCGCGCTATTTATCACACTCGCCGTGTCCGCATTTGTGGCGGGACCCGCGGCGGCAACGGATAAGACCGATGTGATGTCGGTCGTTCACCAATGGGTTGACGGCTTTAACAAGGGCGACATGAAGTCCATGGGGGCAACGTGCGCCGATCAAACATCCATTATCGATGACTTCGCGCCCCACGAGTGGCACGGTACGGGAGCATGCTCCAAGTGGTCCAGCGACTTCCAGGCTTTCACCCAGGCGGGCGAAATCACCGACCCGGCGGTCACCGTCGGCAAGCCTTGGCACATCGACGTGACAGCCAATCTCGCCTATGTTGTCGCTCCCACGACTTTCTCGTTCAAGCAAAAAGGGAAGCCGATTATGGAGAAAGGGATTGTCACGATGGCCCTGCAAAAGAATGCCACCGTTTGGCGCATAACCGGGTGGGCGTGGGCCGACCATTAGAGGCGCCCCAATCGGGACAGTAGAGCTGCTAAAAACTCTCGTGCAGCGAGTGCAGCCAGTTCGATAGAACCGCCGCCATTGACCCCGAAGAGGACGGCCGTGAACGGCAGCTTTCGGGTAGCACATATAGGCTCGCTGTGGAGGCCGCCAAGGGCTCGCGCCGCAGTTTATCCTTCGCCGTAGTAGCTATTCACAACGAGCCAAAGGCATTCTGGAGTCAGCTCGTCGACCGGTCCTACCTAGGCTTGAGATTGCGGTACGTTGCGCAATCAAGTTTCGTCCAATTTAAGACGGAAACCCGGTGATTTGGCTGAGGCCCCTTCCGTGTCCAACTCGTTAAAAAAATTCACAGCCATTCACGCGTTGTTTCGCGCGGTACATGGCGGTGTCAGCGTTTCTTATCAATTGTTCTTCTGTAGTACCGTTGCAGGGATAAACGGCGATGCCGATGCTCGCCTTAATGACAAGTTGCAGGTGACCCATGTCAATAGGCTGCGCAATAGTCCTTAATAGGGCGCCGGCAATTCGCTCAATATTCTTGCTGCCTTGCGGGTTCATCAATAAGTACAGGAATTCATCGCCACCGTTACGGCACACCGTGTCTTCGGCGCGAGAGTGTTGTAACAGGCGCTTTGCTACCTCCCCGTCGCCCGCGGCGTGCCCATGCGCGTCGTTAATGCATTTAAAGCGATCCAAGTCGAGGAACATCACTGCTAGCGTCCAATCGTGGCGCCTGGCCAGGGCAATTGCATGCGCCAGCCGGTCGTCAAATAGGTCGCGATTGGGCAGACCCGTCGCGGCGTCATGCAACGCCCGCAGCTGCGCTTCATTCTTCTCTTCCTCGGCAGTCATCAAGGCAGACTCAGTATTTGCCAAAGCTTTATGGGACTTGGCCAATGCGCTCTTGGTCTGCTCCTTCATTTCTCCGATCCCCTCGGCTAAGACTTCGGTAATTACGTGCAGGTCGTCGGCGCATTCCTGCACTTCGCGGTGGACTCTCTCGTTGTTTGCCAGCGACTTATGCACCGACAGCGGGTTCGCACCTGCAGCTATCTTTTTCTTCGCGATGTCGATGGACGAGCCAAGGCTATCCGCGCACAATTCTACTTTTTCTTTGACGTCATGGGTTTGCTCCAAAGCCAACGCCAATGCAACGGGCTCCTCGACGGGCAGGGGGAGGGACGCCGCAGTGTGATTCCGATCTGATGTCATATAGCTTTGCTGCCCTCGTTCCGAGGGGGGTGTTTCTTAAAACACGGTCATAAATTGCACGCTTCACCGTATGCGCAGGCAGCATCTCGCGGCCACCTATAGCAATGCTTGAAGGCAGCGTCGGTGCGCTACACCCCACTTATGCAACCAAGAGCGGAATTCGCCACTCACAGTTAGCACGCGACCCCAAGTTCCAGTTGCCGAGCGTCCGCGCTGGGGCAGGCATTTTGCCCGGCTCGGCGTCCGAAGTTGTACCGATCAGCGACCGTCAATTCCGCGACCATCAGCAATTGACGCATCCTGACCCGACGTTGCCGGTCATGACCGACCGCTTTCGGGCAATGCAATGTCGACCTTGGGTAACTTGTTGGTCTACCCCGTCGGCGATACGCTTACGCAATGCGACCCCTTCGGTATTCCATCAACATCACATTGGACGGGTGCTGCGACCATCGTGCAATCATCCCGGACGAAGAATTGCATCATCATGCGGCCGAGAACCTCGCCCAGGCCGATGCCCTCCTCTTTGGCCGGGTGACTTACGAAATGATGGAGGCAGCGTTTCGGCCGGCGGCGCGGGCGGGAGCGAGGCCTGATTGGATGGAGCCCTTCGCTCGAACGATCGACGCGGCAAAGA
>PLIX01000199.1 GCA_003140135.1 Gammaproteobacteria bacterium | reverse complement strand
TACCCGGAGGCGGTGTTGTAGTTGCCCGTCGTGTTGGAAGAAAGCGCCCAGTATCCGGAGGCGGTGTTGCCAACGCCCAAAAAAGGAGGAGGGACGCTGTTGTATGTAAGGCTGAACAACGCCATGCTACCCATCGCTGTGTTTTCAAACCCGTCGCTAACTACAACGTCCGGCGGCTGTTGAGCGTGGGCCGATTGGGCGATCGCAACTAGCGCGGTGATCAAGACTAAGGAAGACCTATTGACAGTTTTCATGGCGCATTTGACCCCGTATTTTCGTTTTAACTCAAGCTGTTGTTGAAATTCTCTCGCGGCAAGTTCCCTGGCTCACCGTGGGCCGATAGCCGATGTGGCAGCTATCGCGTCAAATTAATCTGTTCTTGTACGCCGTTGCGAGCGCGAGTCAACTGCACGTTCCCGGCTCATCATGAGTGCTGCGCCGCTGGATCGAGGCGCGCGGCTCGGTGTCGATGTATCCCTGCAGTTCAAATCGTAAGTTATTGAGTACGCCTAACTGCGTTCGGTTGTAGCTCCACGAGAAATCTCGATTGGGTGCAATGCGCCGCTCGTTCAAGCCGGAGACCCCACGTAAGATTGGCACGTCGGTAGCGCAGCGCTATACTGACCGCGCATCAAGAGTGGAGTTGACTCCAGCCAACCTGGATCAGAATCGGCCCTTAGGGTCGAAACGGCCAGCCCAAATATTCCCGATATGGACCGCTTGGCCTCTGCAGCAACAGTTAGGCCATGATTCGTGGCTGCGGATTTAAGTACATCCAGAATGTGGGCGGAAGTGATCTGCCTGACTGGCAACCTGCCAATCTTTGGAAAAACTGCTCGTTCGAGCATGCCCAGCCGCGCCGCTTTGGATTCTTGCTCCCACTCCTTTGCCGCCACCCATTCCTGCGCAACGGCGCTAAACATCGTCGCTGATTCGTGTCTCTTTTTTATTCGCTCCAACTGCCGATGATGGGCGGGGTTGATCCCTTGCTTAACCAGCGCTCGTGCCTTGAGCCGCTCTCCACGAGCTTCAGACAGAGTAAATTGGCCTGCGGCACGCCGCGATTGGGCGGACTCCGGTGATTCACCGGTTGGAGCGCTGGCGTACTCTCCAATCGCGAATACGCTTTCCTTCAACCTACCTTCTTTAGTGAGCCTGAACCGATATCGCCAGGCTTTCACTCCGTTGGGCCTCACCTCCAAATAGAGCCCTTTTTCGTCCGTCAGTTTGGTGCTCTTTCCGCTGGGCTTTGCGTTGCGGCATTTCGTGTCAGTCAGCATTGTCGTTCTCTGCGGAAAGCCTCATACCCGCTTTTTACTCGACGGTCGATTTCCGTGTACCCGATCTTGTACCCACTTTCGAGGGCGATGACAAGCAATGGGGTGCGCCCAGCTAAGTCAATAACAAGGCATTTTTAAGCCGTTTCCGCCACACTGGAGACGAGGTGATATGACCTGAGACGGCGGGTTCGCATCACACGTTGAATCGAAAATGCATCACATCGCCCTCGCGGACGATGTATTCCTTGCCTTCCAGGCGCAGCTTGCCGGCATCACGGGCCCCGGCCTCGCCCTTGCCCGCAATGTAGTCTGAAAAGGCGATCACTTCGGCGCGGATGAAGCCATGCTCGAAGTCCGTATGAATGACCCCGGCCGCCTGCGGAGCAGTCGCTCCGGCGCGCACGGTCCAGGCACGCACTTCTTTCGGACCGGCCGTGAAATAGGTCTGCAGCCCCAGCAAGCTGTAAGCGGCGCGAATCACCCGGTTAAGACCCGGTTCAGCTAGGCCAAGCTCTGCCAAGAACTCAGTGCGGTCAGCCTCCTCGAGCTGTGCGATTTCCGCCTCGATGGCTGCACAGACTGCCACCGCAATAGTGCCTTCGGTGCGCGCGCGCTCTTCAATAGCACTCAAATAGGGATTGTTGCTGAAGCCGTTTTCCGCGACGTTTGCCACGTACATGACGGGCTTTGCCGTCAGCAGATGCAGGTCACGCAGATCGCGGCGCTCTTCTTCAGTGAGCGGCATGGCGCGCACCGGGCGCCCTGCATTGAGCTCGTGTTTGACGCGCTCGAAAAGCGTCCTCTTGCGAAGGACGTCCTTCTCACCGCTTTTCGCGGCTTTCGCCGCGCGATCGAGGCCTTTTTCGAGGGTGGCAAGATCCGCAAGTGCAAGCTCGGTATCAATCGTGTCGATGTCGGAGAGTGGATCGATACGTCCGGTCACGTGGACGATATCAGCGCTGTCAAAGGCGCGCACGACGTGCGCGATCGCATCCACTTCGCGGATGTGCGAAAGGAACTGATTTCCCAGACCCTCCCCTTGCGATGCGCCTGCGACGAGCCCTGCGATATCAACAAACTCAACGGTCGTCGGAAGGATCTTCTCCGGCTTCGCAATAGCCGCGAGTTCAGCAAGACGCGGATCCGGGACGGGCACGACACCGACATTCGGGTCGATCGTGCAGAATGGATAATTTTCTGCGGCGATCTGCGCACGCGTGAGCGCGTTGAAGAGCGTGGACTTACCGACATTGGGCAAGCCGACGATGCCGCATTTGATGGCCATCAGACGCCTTCGCGGCTCGTATGCAGGCGGTGCATCGCCTGCTGTGGCCCTTCTGCAAGAAGTATCGGCATGCTATCGGCAGCGGCGTCTATGCTTTGGCGAATCAAAATGTCTTCCTCAATTGTCGGGCGGCTCAGCACATAGCCTAAGACTTTGTCGCGATGGCCCGGATGCCCGATTCCCAATCGCAGACGCCAGAAATCCGCTCCCAGCTGGGCAATCACATCGCGCATGCCGTTGTGACCGCCCGCGCCGCCGCTTTCTCTTAGGCGCGCAACCCCCGCAGGCAGATCCAGATCGTCGTAAGCCACGAGAATCTCTGGCCCTGAGGCCTTGTAAAAGGCGGCAACGCTCTGCGCAGCGCCGCCGCTCCTGTTCATGAAGTTCATCGGCTTAAGCAGCCACAGGTCAGCGGCACCGATCTTGATGCGCGCCAGTTCGCCATGGTGGCGCGGCTCAAGGCGAAACGCGCCGCCGTGGCGGCGCGCCAGCTCCTCGACGAACCCGAAGCCCGCGTTGTGACGCGTGCGCGCGTACTCCTCGCCGGGGTTGCCGAGGCCAACGATGAGCTTGAGCGACAGGCCCGGCATGGCAGAGCCGTGGCGCTACTTCTTGCCACCCTCCTTCTTGGCGGGCGCGGCGTCCTTCTTCTCCTCCTTCTTGCCTTCGCCCTTGGCGCCCTCGGCTGCGGCGGGTGCTGCACCGGCGGCAGCGGCGGGCGCGCCTTCGGCGCCAGGTACTGCAGTGGCGGCGGCGGCCGCTTCGACGGCAACGGGCTCGGGCTCAGCCGCACGCGGGCTATGGATCGAGACGACGGGAGCATTGCGCCCATGTCCGAGCTCAGGAATGAGCACGCCCTCCGGCAGTGGAATGTCGGACAAGAACAGCGTGTCGTTCAAATTCATGCCGGACAGATCGATTTCCAGAAACTCCGGCAAATCCTTCGGCAGGCAGGTCACTTCGACATCCGCGCGCATGTGCGAAACGATGCCGCCCTGCGATTTGACCCCGGGAGATGCCGCCTCGCCCTTGAAATGAATGGGCAGGCGCAGTCGGATCTTCTCGTTCTCGACCACGCGTTGCAGATCGACGTGCACCACCGAATGTCTGGCAGGATGCATCTGCACGTCTTTGATGATGGCCTCCTGGGTTTGGCCGCCAACATTAATTCGCACGATCGAGGAGTAGAATTTTTCGCTCTCGATCATCGTCAACAGATTCTGTTGATCCAGAACAATGGCCTGCGGACCCAAAGGACCGCCATAAAGAATGGCCGGAACCTTGCCCGTGTGACGCAGGCGGCGGCTCGCACCTTTGCCTTGCATCTCGCGGGGGTCCGCACCGAAGGTAAATGAAACACGCATGATTTTCTCCAACAGCAGTTACTAACAAGACACCGCCCCGCGACCAAGGCGGCGTCACCTCAAAAATCAGTCCACGTACAGCGAGCTCACCGATTCCTCATCGCGGATGCGCCGGATCGTTTCGGCGAGGAGCGCCGCAACCGAGAGCTGGCGGATGCGCCCGCAACGCTTGGCGGGTTCCGACAGCGGGATCGTATCGGTAACGACGAGCTCATCGAGCGCCGACTCGACGATTCGCGCCACCGCCCCGCCCGAGAGCACCGGGTGAGTGATATAGGCTATGACCTTGGTTGCGCCCTCATCCTTCAATGCCTGCGCCGCGCGGCATAAAGTGCCAGCGGTATCGACCATGTCATCGACGAGCACGCAGGTCTTGCCGGTCACCTCGCCGATGATGTTCATGACCTTCGATTCATTCGGCCGCGTGCGCCGCTTGTCGATGATGGCAAGTTCCGCATCATCCAGGCGTTTGGCAAAAGCGCGCGCGCGGATCACACCGCCGACGTCAGGGGAGACGATGACGACGTCGCGATAGCCTTGCTTCCACGCATCCCCCAGGAGCACCGGCGATGCGTACACGTTGTCGACCGGGATATCAAAAAAACCCTGGATCTGATCCGCGTGCAGATCAACGGTCAGCAGTCGATCGACCCCCGCGCTCGCAATCATGTTCGCCACCAGCTTGGCGGTAATCGCCACGCGCGGACGGTCCTTGCGGTCCTGCCGGGCGTA
>PLIX01000149.1 GCA_003140135.1 Gammaproteobacteria bacterium | reverse complement strand
TGCAGAATTTCCTCTGATTGGGACCCCCCGATTTCCTCGAATTGGACCCACCTGATTTCCTGAGATTGGACCCAGCCGATTTCCTCGGATTGGGCCCACCGGCGCCGAGCCGCCTTGAGGGCGGTTGTGCCCTGTACCGTCGTGCGTTGGCACGAACGGGAGGGCGACATGGCGCGGAGGATATTGACGGTGGATCGGTATGCGGAGATCGAACGGCGGCTCTCTGAAGGCCGCGGCGTGCGTGAGATTGCGCGGGCACTGGGCTGCTCGCGCCGGCTGGTGCGGGAGATCCGGGCCGGGTTGAAGAGCTCTCCCGGGACGCCCAAGGCGCTGTCCGACCCGTTGTGGATGGCGCAGCTGCAGTGGCCGCCGATCATCCACGATCTGGGTCTGGGGCATCCGCTGAAGTTCCTATGGGAGGAGAAGGCTCAGCACCTCACGACGTACAGTAACTTCTGGAAGCAGTTTTACCGCAAGTTCCCGCAGTACCGGGAGGCCTCGGTCACGGCGCGCGAGTTCGCGCCGGGCGAGCGAGTGGAAGTCGACTACGCCGGCGATCCGATCGAGTGGGTGGAGATCAAGACGGGCGAGATGCGCAAAGGGTGGATCTTTGTCGCGGCTCTGGGCTTCAGCCAGCTGCTGTATGCCTGGGCGGCCGAGGACATGAAGAGCCGCAACTGGCTCGCCTGCCACCGGCGGATGTTTGCCTACTACGGCGGCGTGCCGCACGTGACGGTACCCGATTGCTTAAAACAAGGAGTGATCAAGTGCCACCTCTACGATCCGGACCTGAACCCGGGGTATGCGCAGCTCGCCGCGCAGTACGCCACCGCGGTGGTGCCGGCTCGTCCGGAGCACCCTAAAGACAAGGCGATCGTGGAAGGGTTGGTCAAAATCCTGATGCGCTACGTACGCTGCCGCTATCGGCGTCGCCGCTTCACGTCAATCCCTGAGATCAACCGGGCGTTGGCCGACTGCACCGAGCGCATCAATGCTCGTCGCCACTCGCGCTTTGGTGTCTCGCGCCGCGAGCGCTTCGAGACGGTGGAGAAAGCCGCCCTCAAGGCGCTACCGGTCGGGGACGTGGAGTGCGGGGACTGGAAGGACGCAAAACTTCATCCCGACTGCTACGTCTATGTCGAGGGCGATTACTACAGCGCCCCGCACATCCACCGGCACAAGAAGCTGCGCATCAAGATCACGGAGAACCAGGTCGAGATCTTCCTCGCGCTCGAGCGACTGGCGATCCATCCACGCAGCCGGCATCGCAACGGCCGGCGCATCAAAATCGATGCGCACTTCCCGCCGGCCTCCCAAGCGTACTACGAGGCGACGCCGCAAAAACTGCTGTCGCAGTCGCGCTTCATCCATCCGGAATTAAATCGGTTGTTCGTGGAGCTGTTCAATGCCGACGTCTACGGCCATATCCGCCGTTGTCAGGGCTTCGTCAGCCGCTGCACTAAAGAGATCAACCAGAGCGGCCAGGAGCTCGCAAGCGTGCGCATTGCCGCGGCGATCGCCAGCATGCGCCGCTACAACAAGTTCCGCGTGCCGTACTTCAAGGCGCTGCTCGATCAGGCGCGCAAACAAGCCCTGCAACCCGAGGCCGGCCGTGAAATCACGCGCCGGCCTGGCAATCCCATGCTCCGTTACCTCGGAAGCGCCGCTGCCGAGAGCGGCGATGAGCTCCCATCCCCTTCACCCCAGGAGACCCTGAACCTATGAGTACCGCGATTGCTAAAAACCTGATGGCCGAGATGAAATTACTCGGCATGCTCGGCATCTTCGACAAAGCCCTCAACGACGCCACCCGCGATCAAGCAAGCTACAGCGAGTTCTCCGATGCACTGCTGCAGGCGGAGTGCGACTATCGGCAGGAAAGAAAAACGGGCTACCGCATCAAAGCCGCCAAGTTCACCCTGCGACCGGCCTTCGAAGACATCGACTTCACCGCCAGCCGCTCGATCAACAAGACGCAGATCAAAGAGCTCTACAGCCTGCAGTGGCTGCACGACGCGAGGCCCGTCCTCTTGATCGGGCCCACGGGCGTCGGCAAGACCTTCATCGCGCAGGCCGCGGGCCTTCACGCCTGCGCGTGCGGCAAATCGGTGCTCTACATGACCCTGACCACGTGGCTCGAGAATCTCGCACTGGCCCGCTCAAGCGGTGCGTACCTGCGCTACCGCGACAAGCTCGCGAAACCCGATCTGGTCATCCTCGATGACATGGGAATGCGAAAATTATCCGCCACCGAAGCACAGGATCTGTGCGAGCTGCTCGAAGAACGCTCCATCAACAAATCCACACTTTTCACCACCCAGCTGCCTCTCGATCACTGGAGCGAGGTGATCGGCGATCCGGTCATCGCCGATGCCATCCGCGACCGCCTCGAGCACTCAGCTCTCGCCATCCACATCACCGGCGAGAGCTATCGCGGTGTCAAAGCACGAAAACTTGCCAGCAAGAAGAAGGATAGCTAAGAATCGTCGCCTGCGGCTCCGCCGGTAACTCACTCACAGTGGGTCCAATCCGGGGAAATCAGCCGGGCCCAATACGGGAAATCCTGCATCGAAAGACTGTTGACCGAACCTCGCTATGTTGAACGTGAACGAGGAATAGGACGCTATTTGGCCGACAAGTATGGGTATTCGCGTGTAACCAGCTCAACCGCCCAAAGACGATGCGAAGAGATTGTTGCGGCGTTCGTTGAGCGACATTCTGCGGGCGGAACGTTTCTATATGGCGATACCCTGACCGCGTTAGATCTTGGCTGGGCAGCGTTTGCAGCGCTCGTCCAGCCACTGCCGGAGGATGTATGTCCGATGAACGAACTCTGGCGCGATCTCTATACCTGGACTCCTCAACAAAGTTCGCCAGAGTCAGTCGCTGCGCTGCTGAGTCACCGCGAGCGCATCTATCGAGAGTGGATCGGCCTCCCTGTGGATGTGCGGTGAGCGAACAATTGCGGTTGATCGTGGCACGCGCAAGCGCGGTCTGCTCAGAGCTGCTTTCCCTCGTGTGTCTTGACCGAGCCCAGCTCCTGGCTCCGCGGAGGCCGTCCCTCAAGCTTGCAGCGCAGTGTATGTCCGCTTCACCAAGCGCGAACGTCTGCTGTCGAGAGCACGAATCGTCTCCTTGGGGTCACCCATTAGCCAC
>PLIX01000134.1 GCA_003140135.1 Gammaproteobacteria bacterium | reverse complement strand
GACGGGATTCATCCTCCTCGCTATCGCGCTCACGATCGCGGCCGTTCTTCTGGTCGCAATGCCGCTTGCCAAGCGCGACGCCCCCACGCAGCCAGCGCCGAAGGCGGCGATCGGCGCTGCGCTGGTCATCATCATTGGAGGAGGCGCCTGCTACCTCGCCTGGAGTAACTGGACGTGGAGCCAAGCTCCCGAGGGGAATCAGCCGCAGGACATGGTCGCGCGGCTTGCACGGCGCCTCGAGCACAATCCGGACGATCTGCAGGGATGGCTGATGCTGGGCCACTCCTATGTCGTGCTGCAGCAGCTGCCCCTTGCGGTGCGCGCCTTCGAGCGCGCTGATCGGCTCTCCGGCGGGCGCAATGTCGACGCCCTGGTCGGGCTTGCGGAGGCGCTTGCGCTCGGCGATCCCGCCGAGCTTGACGGGCGGGCAGGCCGGCTGATCGAGCGCGCCATCACGCTGGATCCGAATTCCGGCAAGGCGCTCTTCTACGGCGCCGCAGCCGCCCTACGTCATGGCGCTCTGCCGCTCGCGCGCGAGCGCTTCCAACACCTGCTCACACTGGATCCACCGGCAAAGGTGCGCCCGATTTTGGAGCAGGAGATCGCGTCGATCGACCATGAACTCGCCGACCAGGCCCACGCGCCGGCCGCGCCGAATACGGCCGCTCCCGCCGGGGCGCCCCCCGCCGCGAACGCGGCGGCAAGCGTACGCCTCAATGTGGTGCTGGCGCCCGCGATGGAGGCACGGGGCGGCACTTCGGCACCGCTGTTCGTCATCGTGCGCGACCCGCACCGGCCGGGGCCGCCGCTGGCGGTGAAGCGTCTTGAGAGCCATTTTCCGCAGCGCGTCGAGCTGACGCCCGCCGATTCAATGCTTCCGGAGCGGCGCTTCGCCGCGGGGGACACGGTGCAGATCATCGCGAGAATTGCACGCTCCGGACAGACGACGGGCGCCGCCGGTGACCCGTTCGGCGAGATCACATATCTCGTGGGCCGGGACGGGCTCGTGAACGTCGTGATCGACCGTGTCATGCCCTAAAGGAGTTCAAGTGCCCATTTCGCGGCCGTCTTGCACTGCGGCATAGGTCTTGCTGTAAGCCCCCCGAGTATCGGATTTGTTGACGAGCCCACCGGGCAGGCGCAACGTGTAGCACGCTGAGGAGAAATCATATGACGCAGGAAAGGACGCAGGACGGGCGAACTTCCAATCGGGGATTCGCATCGATGAAACAGGAGCGGCAGAGGCAGATCGCCAGCATGGGCGGCCGGGCCGTACCCGATGAGAAACGCAGCTTTTCACAGAATCGCAGGCTCGCTGCCGAAGCGGGTCGCAAGGGTGGCCAGAGCGTCCCGGGCGCGAAACGCAGTTTCTCGCAGAATCGCGAGCTTGCGGCGCAGGCGGGTCGCAAGGGTGGCCAGAGTGTGCCCGATGAGAAGCGCAGCTTCTCGCAGAACCCGGGTTTGGCCGCGGAGGCGGGGCGCAAAGGCGGCCAGGCAAGCCATCACGGCACGGCCGAAGCGGAATCCGCGCCGATTGTGCACAAGTCGTAGTTGCAAAGATTGCACTTCCCTTGCAGAAATTGCAGCGTTCAAGGCTGAGACACCCTGTCTTAGCGCGAGCGTAAGCATAGCTTTAATGGGCTCCGTCGGCTCACCGTGCGCCTAGCCGCGCGGTCAGCGGCGGCCCTCGCCGCAGCACTTCCGGCCGTTGCATCCGCTGCGGCCGGCTCGACCTCCGACTCCTCCGAGTTTGTGCTGCTGGCGCAGATCGCAGTCCTCATCCTCGTCGGGCGCCTTCTGGGCGAGTTCATGCAGCGCATCGGGCAGCCGGCGGTCATCGGACAGCTTTTGGGCGGCGTGCTTCTCGGACCTTCCTTCCTCGGATTCTTTTGGCCCTCCGCCCAGCACGCGCTTTTTCCGCCGGATCCGCACCAGATGAGCATGATCAATGCGATCGCGCAGCTGGGTATTCTGATGCTGCTGCTGTTGGCGGGAATGGAGACGGACTTCGGGCTCATCAAGCGGATCCGGCGCGCCGCGCTGTCCACCTCCATCAGCGGCATCGCGCTGCCCTTTGTGTGCGGCTTCCTCCTCGGGGAATGGCTGCCGGCTTCACTTCTGCCGCAGCCCCAATACCGCCTCATCACCGCCTTGTTCCTCGGCACGGCTCTGTCCATCTCCTCCGTCAAGGTGGTCGCTGTGGTGGTGCGCGAGATGAATTTCGCGCGCCGCAATCTGGGGCAGATCATTCTCGCCACCGCCATCATCGATGACACGGTCGGCTGGATCATCATCGCCGTGACGCTGAGCCTGGCGGCGCGCGGCCGCGTGGATTTGAATTCCGTCGGCGCAAGCGTCCTCGGCACCGTCTTGTTTCTCGTCGTCAGCTTCACGCTCGGGCGCCGCGTCGTCTTTGCCCTCATCCGCTGGACCAATGATCATTTCGTGAGCGACGCCGCGGTCGTGACTTTGATCCTGCTCCTCATGGCGGGGATGGCGATCACGACACAACTGATTGGAGTCCATACCGTCTTGGGCGCGTTCGTCGCAGGCATTCTGATCGGGGAGTCGCCTATCCTCACGCGCGAGATCGGTGAACAGCTGGGCGGCCTGACCGCCGCGCTCTTCATGCCGGTGTTTTTCGGGATGGCCGGCTTGACCGCGGATCTCACCATCCTTCGCCACCCGGATTTTCTCGTTCTCGCGCTCGGCCTGATCCTGATTGCAAGCGTAGGCAAATTCTCCGGCGCATTCGCCGGCGCCTACTGGGGAGGACTCACGCGGCGCGAAGCGCTCGCGCTCGGCTGCGCGATGAACGCGCGCGGCGCGACCGAGGTCATCGTCGCATCCATCGACGACGTCAGCGTCTCGTGGATGCCGCTCACGCACGACATGGGATTGATCGGCTTTCACGTCTTCATGTTCGCCAATCG
>PLIX01000065.1 GCA_003140135.1 Gammaproteobacteria bacterium | reverse complement strand
CGGCGCAGTTAGGAACTTCGGCCTAGGGATCCCCACCGGCCGCCGTCGCCGCCAGCGCGCCCAATGTGGCGATATTCTTCTCGAGCTCGAGCGGGAAGTGGTGCCGCGTCTGCAGGTAGCCAGATTCGTTATAAGCCACCCACGCGCGCCCGTCCGCATCCTCCCATGCGAGCACCTTGAGCGGCAGATCGATCGCCACGGTCGGGTTTGCGACCATCAGCGGCGTGCCGGTCTTCGGATTGCCAAGTATTACGAGTCCAGTCGGGCGTAGTGTGAGGCCCGAGCGCGCCGCATCGCCGCTGAAATCGAT
Organism: Gammaproteobacteria bacterium; assembly: GCA_003140135.1. Taxonomy (GTDB): domain Bacteria; phylum Pseudomonadota; class Gammaproteobacteria; order Steroidobacterales; family Steroidobacteraceae; genus PALSA-1196. The sequence goes on along the minus strand of PLIX01000065.1, from coordinate 9,264 downwards.
CCGGGCGAAGACGGTGAGGCCTCGGGCCCGCGCCAGCGACTCAAGCCGCGACAATGTGTCTGGCACGCTGTGCTGCGTCGGCAATATTCGAAGTCCCTGAACTGTGGCTTCAGCGCTCATGACAATCTCCTATCAAGACGTGAGTGGCAGCGTTGCGAGCGATTCGGTCACTGCCGCCATCACTCGAATGTTATACGGCGGCGCGACAATAAGTGCGCGCCTTCTGGCGCAGTATTCGGTGCAGCGCCCGTCTGAGGTCGGTGGATGACCCAGCAACACGACGTTGCGAGCCGCCAGCGACTTGCGTAATCCCGTGGAGCAGGAGCGCCAGCGAAAGTGAAGGATATATCTCAGGCCATCTCGGTCATGCGCGCGGCGGTGTGCGAATATCCGAGGGCTCGCGTGCGCTATCCGATTTTGTGCTCCAGCGCAACGTGCAAAGGCTCTGCAAATGACTGGGAAATGGCTCTATCCGTTTGCGCGATATCGTGTTGAGATGGCATCGACAGAAACACCAGCCGCTCCTGTTCGTGCGCAGAGTTGCTACGGACTTTACGACGTCAACGGGCAGCGTGTGAGACAACGGGTGCGTGGCCATCGTGGTGGATGGCGCGATCGGGAAGCCAATCCAACCCGAAACACCCAGCGTCGCGCCGAGGTATCGGTGTCCGTGTGCGGGAACGAGCGATCGTCCCCGCGGGTTCCGCCGAGCCGAGCATCCCGCTCGCGCAAGGCGGGGATAGAACCCGTGAGGACGATGCCATGAATACCGGTGCAAGCGCTTGGATTTCAATGACGGACCATGCTTCGGCACAAAACGCCTTCGACGCGTGGGACGCCGTCACGAGGGAAGGCCATATCCGCGACTTCATGAATTTCTCTCACTTGTTCGTGCAGCAATTCTCGCTTGTCGCGGACCGGGTGAGTTCCTACAGTGGCTCCTCATTGGTTGCCAGCAGGGCGTCATGTTAGCCCAACTCAGAGTATTCCCTGGCGCGCACTTGAGCCGCGGTGTGCGACGCGGACGCAAGTTTGCTCACGGCCAGCACGTGATGCAGCCCAACGATGGCGCGCCGCCTGCTGGCAGCACGAGCTCACAGGAGATTAACACGATGTATACGAGGTCATTGGCTTCCGTGGCGCTCGTTGCGGCCGCTGTGCTCGTCAGCAGTTCGGCACGCGCTCAAAGTGCTACTGCCGTCGAACAGGTGATGATTGGGGTGTCGATGCAGACAAAGCGTCTCGACACAGCCCTTACCACCCTGGGCCAGATCGAAAAAGGCCTGCACGGCACGGATGCCGGCAGCGTGGGAGAGGTCGCGAACGCCGGGCGGCAATTTACGGGCGCCGTCGGAGAAGCAACGCCCGTGGGACTCATCCTCAGGCACATGAAGCACCCAGACGATATTCGCTTCACTCGGGCGATTCTGGCCATTTCCGCGAGCAAAGCTGTGCTTGTTGCCAATACCGATGCCGAAATCATCAACCGCTATCTACCGCAAATCGCAACGCCGGCGGCCGCTGCGGAATCGACCAAGATTCGGGACGCTATTCTTGAAACCCGTAACCTCTTGGAGGCGTTCGCGCAGGTGCCGGAATGATTCGTGTGCTGCAGCATCGGCGTGCGGCAGCGCCGATATGCCGCGCCAGGTATTTGCCTTGCGGCGTGTAAACGGCCATCAGCTCGTGCGGGTCGCCAATTTCTCGATTAGCGGGCTGTAATCCTCAACGCACGGAGTCGTTAGCCCGGCGATCTTCCCTTGATCGTCCCATTGGCGAACGCGAACGGCCTGCCTGAAATAGGGCTCCGCTTCAAACATTGCAATCTCATGCGGCGCCATCGCGCCGCCCTGCAGTTTCAGAGTATGGACCGATGCACTGCTGAGCTTCGCGAAGTACGTCGCATCGGTCGCGCACAGATAGCGCTTCGCCGCAACGTGCAACCGCACCGGCTCGGAAACTTCCGCGCTGAAGCGCTGCGCGAGCCACCGGCTGCCGAGCTCTTCGTGGTGAACATCCGTAGTCCAGTCCGCGATTTCGTCCGGAACATGGGCGAGCAGATGCCCAATGTCGTGCAGGAGCGCCGCGACGACCAGCGCCGTCGGCGCGGCCTCTTGGCGCGCGAAGTATGCGGCCTGCAAGGCGTGTTCGGTCATCGAGACGGGTTCTCCAAAATACGCGTCCGCGCCGCGCCGCTGGAAAATCCTGCGTATCTCTTCGACTGGGCTCACGTGAGGGCTCTGCGAGACAGGTCGCGGCGCAGCAGCGCCGTTTGGCAATAGACACTGTCGCGGGTGAGGTAGCAGCCTTGCAGATGGCGCGGATACTTTGCAGAGGAGAAGCCGGTGCGGCCATGCAAGGTGCGCTGATTGTCGAACGCAACGAGATCCCCGGTATTGAGCGTATACTTCATTTGAAACCGCGGCTCGCGCAGGAGCGCCGCGAAGCGCCGGTAGGCTGCGTAGAATGGGCGCGCGTGTTGCACGGACAACGGCAGCGGTGCTATCGAGCGGCTGTTGTAATGTACCGCCGTCACATCGCCCCGGCATGACACCTGAATCAATGGTCGCTCCGCGTAGAGCTCCGCTTCTTTGGAGCGATAATGGAACGGCACCGGAGTCTTTATCAACTGTGCAAAAGCGTCGGGGTCGGTCGAGCGCAAATGCTCGGCGAGCGCGAAGCCGTCGGCGAATAGACTCTCGCCACCCTCGCGCGAGGCAATAAGGGTGTGCAGCACCTGGAAACCCGGCACGGGTTCGCGATATGGGTTGTCGGTGTGCAGGCCCAGGCCTAAGTCGGAGTATGCAAGGTTCTCGGGTTGCGGCACGGAGCGCACGTCGAACACCAGCCCGTAATTGGTCTCGGCCACGCGTCCGACGAAGGACATCGCCTCGAGAATGGCCCTTTCGTGGGATGGCACGCCGCTCAGGAATGCGATGCCATCCTGCACGAGTCGCGTCAGCCAGTCGAGGCGTGCGGTCGGATTGCTGCGCGCCTCGGCAAGTGTCGCCCACGCGAAATCTCGCGGGGCATCGAGCAGGGCACCCTCGAGCCAAAGCCTGGTCGCAAATTCCGCCCTCGGACGAGCGCTGCCGAAGGCGTGCGACGCAAGCCAATCCAGATCAAACGATGCATGGCGCGATTCACTCTCCCATTCAACGCGCACCGTTTTATCGTCGGCCAAAGCCGAACGAATCTTCGGCTCCTCGGGCAGGTCGGCAATGTCGACAAGCCGCTGGCCGCTGTGGGGATCGCGATCCTCGCGCAGATTGTCACGCAGCCATATGCTTGCGAACTCGCTCACTTCGCCGTTCGCCCACTCGACTGTGAGCGATCCTGGCTTCGATGAGACGCGCTTCGCCGACGTTGGATGTGTCATGGCAGATGATGGCCTGTTACGGCAGCTCTAGCGTTCAAGGCATACAGAAAGCCTGCACCGAGCGCCGCCAGCGCGCTGATCGCCGCCAACGTCACGAACACGCCCTGCCAGCCGAATGCCACTGAGATCCTCGCAACGCTATCCCCTGCGAGTACGCCACCCAGATACCCCACTCCATCGATAATTCCCGAGGAGACAGCACCTGCCTGTTTGCCGCCGAAATCGAGGGCGAATGCGCCACCCAGATAAGAATAGGGCCCCAGCAGGCAAAAGGCGATTGCCCCGATGGCGATAAGCGCAAGAAGGGATCCCGAGGGGCTCGATCGCATGGACATGAGAACCAGTAGCGCTGCGGCGGTTGCCGCAAGCCCCAGAAACAGAAGAAGCGAGCGTCCGTTTACGCCCAGGCGATCGCTAAGCCAGCCCGTTGCGAGCACAGAGACTGCGCCGACGCCCGGAAAGATCGCGCTCATGCCGGCAGAATCGCTCATGCTGTAACCCAGGTAGTCCCGCAGATACACCGGCGTCCAGGTATTGAATGTCTCGCGGATTATTGTGCAGCCGAGCGACAGGAGACAGACCAGCACAAATGCGCGGCTGCACAGCAGGGGTCGAAGGAGGGCCGCCACATTCCGGGGGCGCGTCTTGGTCTCCGCGAAGAGGTTGAGCGGATTGGGCGTTGCCTCGGAGAACCCTTCCTGGGTGCGCGACTCGCGCAGCAACAAAACGTTCGCGACCAGCAGAACACCCGCCACCGCGGCCGCAAAGTAGAAAAGTGCTCGCCACCCAAAACCATGCTGAATCAGCAATCCCATGCATTGGCGTGCGATCGCATCTCCGACGAGGTAGCTCAGGCTCAAGATGCCGATGATCGTGCCGTAAGAGGAAAAGTCGAACCATTTCGAGGAGACTTTGATGAGCCCAGCCCAGGCGATTGACTGAGTCAGCCGGTTTCCGAGCCATGCGAACGTGAACAGGGGCAGCGTAGCCCCTGATGCAAACAGGAGCGTAAAGACGGTCGCACCGCCCAATCCGATCAGGAAGTTGAGCCGGCCCCCCCAAAAATCGCCGAGCCCGCCGAGGAACAACTTGCCGAGCGCGTAGGCCAGGACCCCCAAGGAACTCATCGCGCCCACGCGAACGATGGCCTCGGCGTGACTGACTCCATGCTTTCCCAGCTCTTCGACCAGCAACAGCGTGGCGACGGAAAGATCCGCTCGACAGAAGTAGCAGGCGGCGTAGCCCCCGAATAACAGCACGACGATTTTGGCTTGCCGGTAACGCAGCGATTTGACCCGCCTGACGCGCCCTGCGGCCTGTTTGCGATGATTTATATGACCCCCGGAGAGGGCGCCCGAGGAGGCGTCTCGACTGCTTTCGGGTTCGGGTCCGCTCGTCATAATCCTTCAAACCGAAGAGCGCCTGTGCTCCTCTGGGCACCTCAACGGCGCTACCCGAAAGCCCGTACGCCGCTGCGTTTGTGGAACGTAAGCCTTTGGGCATGGTACTTGCTCATACCTACCCTGGGAATATCGTGAGTATCCTTTTGGGAGATAAAAAATGGATCTGCTCGTTGTCCTGATTGTCCTTCTGCTGCTGTTTGGCGGCGGCGGGGGCCTGTATTGGGGAATGGGAGCGGGCTGGGGAATTGGTCCAGTCGGTCTCATCCTCGTCGTCATCGTGGTCGCTTACCTCCTCAACGGCTATCGGGGCAGACGCGGGCCTCGGCTCTAATTGGAAGGAATTTGCCAGCTGCCCCCTTAGCGGGGGCGACGGAGCTATGCAGGTCTGCTGCGCATGAGCGGCCGCATTTCGTTCTATCCTGTCGGCCCGCGCGGCGGTTGCGAGAGCCGCCGTCGCCTTTGCGGATTATCTGAGCGCCAACCGGATCACGAGCCGCAGACCCGACCACGTCTCGTCGATTGCGCAGACCTTGTTGTCGACGAGGCCGGTGGGAAGAGCAATTTCTCTGACCACGCCCTCAGTGACGTCGGTCGCGACTCCCGAAGCCCTCTTCGGCCACGCAACCCAGAAGCCTGCTGCCGGCGTCATGTGCCGGCGGGTCGCGGCTATTTGTCGCTGCAGTTCCGCTCGGCTCTTCACGAAAGCCACGATAACGTCGAAGCGTGTATTGGCCGATAAGCCGATCTGGATGACGGCCTGGTCGGGCAGATCACCTAGAGTCTTCACGAACGCGTTCGGCGGGTTGACTACGGCAACCTTGTGGCCTGCCTTGATCCCGAGCTTCTTCGGCAGCGGGGTATTCGAATATCCAGCCATCTTGAAGTCCTCACACTTTACTGCGGTGAACGTGTGAGTTTGAGGTTGGCAAATGTCGTCCATTTGTCAGCCTTGTCTTTTTGCTCCATCAGCCATTGCCACGTGTCACTCTGTGGGGACCAGCGGTAAGTGGTGTGGAAGGGGCCATCGGCATATTCGAACACGAAGCGAATCGAGTTACCGTCGCGGGTGCCGTAGCCGAGCGTTTCGGAGAATCGACCTCCAAACACGTCGAGAAGGTGCAGGACGTAGCGCTCGCTGACCGGATCGTAGCCGAGAAACCAGCTCGCCTCGTAGCGGTGCTCCGAGCTCGGCGCTCCCGCGGCCGTTTTCTCCTGGATATTGAGAAATTGATGGTTGAGTACCCACTCGGCCCGCACTTCGTGGTGAGCGTCCCGACCCAGGATCTTTCCTTCCAGCTCCCACTGGCCCGTCATGTGATTGACGAGGTCATCGGGCCACGGCGCGGAGGTCTGCGCGCGAGCGCCGACGGGTGCCAGCGCCAGGAGCAGCGTGATGAGTAGCGGCAAAGGAAAGGAGATTCCGTTCATGGCTTTTTGCACTCCCGCCTCGGCATGATGCAAGGCACTTCTGAGACTGAATACGAAGCTGCTGAATGCCCGGCGTTGAATTTGACTGCTATGACCGTGCCCCGATCCGCTGCGCATCTGCATCAGCTGCCGCTCAACCGCCTAGCGCAAGGATGCGGCAAGCGCCGCAATCCCTCCGACCAGGTGGTAGAAACTGCTCGCGGGCGCCGGTGAGTCAATGAGCGCGCCGTTCGGCAGCCGCAGGTCGAGCCACAAGCCGGTGATCGCGGTTTCCAGATAGAGGAAGAGACTGGCGGCCGCCTGCGCCGCAATATTCGAGTACCTGGAATCGCCGGTCACCGATGCTGCAAGGAGCGCGCTCTTTAAGCGCTCGGTCTGCGGCCACAGGCGCGCGTTTGGATCGTGAACGCTAAAATCATCGAGTAGCGCGTTGATTGCGACGCCGTCGCGCACCCCGGCGTCTTCGCCGACCGCAATCAGGCGCAATGCGTGATCACGTCGCGCCGGCCAATTGCGGCCCTGGCACTGCAGAAGAAGCCACGCCCATTCAAACTGGTGGCCTGGCTCGACGAGCCGGCCTGCCACGCCCGGCGCCGCGTCCCACGAGGCTGTGAAAGCTTCGCCGAGCGCGCCGCTCGCCGGGTTTATGAAACGCTCGATGGCAAGGTCGGCAATTTCCTCCGCCCAAGCGGCCCAGCCGGGATCATTGCCGAATTCGGCCCAGGCAAGACAGGCTTCGAGGAGGTGCATGTGCGGATTGGATTCGCGCCGGTCGGTGTCGACCTCACCCGAGCGAAAGCCTCCGGTTGTGCCGCGCCACTGCCTCTCGATCTGATCCCTAAGATCAAGTGCGCGACGCTCGAACTCCGCTCGCGCGTCGAGCGCGGCCGCCGCAGATGCAAATCCGAGCAGCACGAAGGACTGGTCATAGAGGAGTGCGCGCTCGTCGAGCGCTTCGCCGTCGATCCCGGCAAGCGTACGGTACAAGCCATCCTCGCGGCGGTAATGCGCCACCAGGTAATCGACCCCGCGGCGCACGATGCCCGCCACGTCGCCCTGCCAGCCGAGCATCGGCGCCCGTGCAAATGCCGTGATTTGTCGCGGCTGCACCCGGGCGCGCCGCGACTCGCGCAGCGCCGTGCCATCCTGGCCCAGCGCCTCAACGAAGCCGCCGTTGCGCGGATCAATTCCCTGGCATGACCAGAGCGGATACGCGGCGCCGACCAGCCACTCGTGCAGCCGTCCGCACAGTGCCGCGAGCCTCGCATCGACGAGGGATTCTTCTTCGCACGCCATATTAGTAAACCTGCTGCAGTGGGCCCGCGCCGAGGCACGGCAGATGTGCATTCTCTCCGGCAGACGCAAAAGCTGCGATGTCCACGTATGCACCTTGCATCACGACGGCGATCTCATTCGGCGGGCTCGTTTTGCGTATGGACTCCTATCCGCCCTAGCGTGAAGGCCGCAGCACTCAAATCTCTCTCACGCGCGCGGGTTGCGACACGGCGTACGCGTCCGCCGCAAGCGCCAGCGCCCCGAGTGGCCCCGCAAGCGCTCCCAGAGCAGGCGGAACGACATAGCGCTCTACGCCGCCGGTGAGGTCCTCGAGATCCAGATAGCCGTTTAAACTCTCGATGAGCAGACGACGTACGTGACCAAGTATGTGCGGCCGGGCTTGCACGACTCCGCCGCCCACAAGTATGCGCCGCGGCGCAGTGGCGAGCACCATTGTATGAACCAGCTGCGCCAACGCGTACGCTGCGAGTTCCCAAACAGGACTATCGTCGGGAATCTGCGCCGCCAACAAGCCCGCGCGCGCCTCGATCGCAGGTCCGCAAGCGAGCCCCTCGACGCAGTCGCCATGAAAGCGGCAGATTCCCGGCCATCGATCACCCGGACGGCGCGCGATGCGCACATGGCCCAGTTCAGAATGGTTACAACCGAACACTGACTTGCCGCCAACCACGAGGCCGACACCGACGCCGGTACCGACCGTGATATACGCGTAGTCCGCAAGGTTGCGCGCGCCCCCCCAACGGCCCTCGGCGAGGGCGGCGCCGTTGACGTCCGTATTGAATCCAACGGGCACACCCTGCACAAGGCCGAGGCGGCCGACGATGTCGATCCCTTGCCACCCTGGCTTCACGGTCGAAGCGATGTGACCGAAGCGTCGGGAGCCCACACGCAAATCAACCGGGCCAAATGAGGCAAGTCCGATCGCGGCAAACGCACCATAAGTCTCCCGCCAGCTGCGCAAGACTTCTGCAATCCGCCGCAGCGTCTCATCTGGATCGGTAGCCGTGGGCACAACGATCTGAGCGAGGATGTCGTCGGGGCCTGTGCCTATCAGACACACGCACTTCGTCCCGCCCAGCTCTATGCCACACAGCAGTGGTCGCGCTGCGTTCATCGAACGACGGACCCGGCCGTTTCCATGGCATCCATTACACGATGAAGAAACAAGGACGTTTCGACCCACCCGTGAATTGCGAAACGTAGTGGAGCAAGAACGCCAGTGAAGGGTGATAATACACTCATGCCGCCCTCGTTCACGCGCACTCTTCGCTTGAAGGTTCGCTCCGAAGCCTATGCATGGCTCAATGCTGCGGCGATGGAAGTGAATGAAGTCTTCAACTACTGCAATGAGACAAGCTACAAAGCCGCCACCCGCACCGATTTAAAACGCAAATGGCTCACAGGCTTTGATCTGTGCTCCCTCACGGCCGGCGCCTCGCAGTACTTTGAGAAGATCGGCGCCGATACGATTCAGTCGGTGTGCACTCACTACGCCCAGAAGCGCCAAGCCGCCAAAAAGCTGAAGCTGCGCTGGCGCGTGAGTCATAGGGCCCGGCGTTCGCTCGGGTGGATCCCGTTTAAGGCGGCGAGTCTCAAGCGCAAAGGCCGGGGCGTGCGTTTTGCCGGCAAATGCATGCGGGTGTTCGAGCGGGAACGCCTGGAGGGGGTGAAGTGGCAGGGCGGCTGCTTCGCGCAGGATGCGGTCGGGGACTGGTGGTTGTGCCTGCCGGTGAAGGTGCAGGCCGAGTGCACGATCGC
>PLIX01000256.1 GCA_003140135.1 Gammaproteobacteria bacterium | reverse complement strand
TTCCAGATGAATCGCAAATATCTGCAGGCGCGCGTCTCGGAAAGCCTGGGCCTGCTGTATGCCACGCATTGGCCGTTTCGCCAATACGAGTCGGCACGGGGTGTTCGCAAATCTGCGCTGCATGACCGTTTGGCCGCCGCAGGTGCGTGCTTCGGTGAAGCCTTCGGCTGGGAGCGAGCCAACTGGTACGCGCCGGCCGGCGTGGAGCCCAAATACGAGTACAGCTACGGTCGTCAGAATTGGTTCGAGTGCAGCGCCCGCGAACACCGCGCGGTGCGTTCGGCAGTCGGCTTGTTCGACCAGTCGTCATTCGCAAAATTTCGCCTCGAGGGCGCCGATGCCAGTCGCGTGCTCAATCGAGTATGCGCCAACGATGTGGCGGTTGCGCCCGGCACCATACGCTACACGCAGTGGTTGAATGAGAGAGGCGGCATCGAGGCCGATGTCACGGTGACGCGTCTCACCGCAACGGCCTATTTGATCGTTAGCGGCGCTGAAACCGAAAGCAAGGACTTCAACTGGTTGGTACGGCATATCGATCCTGGCGCGCATTGCGTCTTGACCAACGTCACCTCCGGCATCGGCGTCATGTCGCTGATGGGGCCGCGAGCGCGAGATCTACTGCAGTCGCTCACGCCGAATGACCTGTCGGATCGAGCCTTTCCGTTCGCCACTAGCCAGATGATCGAATTGGGTTACGCCCTGGTGCGCGCCTCGCGGATTACCTACGTCGGTGAATTGGGTTGGGAACTGTACGTTCCAACCGAATTCATGCTCAATGTGTATGACCAACTGGTGAGCGCGGGCGCGAACTACGGTTTGGTGCATGCGGGCTATCATGCCCTGAATTCGCTGCGCATCGAGAAGGCGTATCGACACTGGGGACACGATATAACCGAGGAAGATACGCCGCTGGAAGCGGGTCTCGGCTTCGCGGTAAAGTTCGACAAGCCGGGGGGATTCATCGGACGCGAGGCACTTCTGCGGCAACAGCAATCGGGATTGCGCAAACGGCTCGTACAATTCAAGCTTAAATCGCCCGAGCCCCTGCTGTACCACAACGAGCCGATCTGGCAGGGCGACTCGATCGTCGGCTGCATTCGATCCGCAATGTTCGCGCATTCTCTGGGTGCGGCCGTGGGGCTCGGCTATGTCAGCTTGCCCCACGGCGTCAGCGATGCGATCGGACAGGACGATTACGACATTGAAGTGGCCGGGGTCCGCTACCCGGCGACCGCATCGCTGCGAGCCTTGTATGACCCGCGGAACGAGTGCGTCAAACGATGAGCACCGCGACCGCCGGAAGATCGGAGAAAGACACGATGAAGATCTCCAGTGAAATCGCATCCCTGGCCACGCACGCGGTGAGCGGATATAGCTTGGAGCAAAGATTTTACTGCGACGATGCAGTCTTTGCCGCCGACATGGAGCACGTCATCGGCCGCAAGTGGATAGTTGCCGGTCACGTCGACCGCGTGCGCAAGAAGGGCGATTATTTTCTGTTCAAGGTTGGCCAGGAGTCAATCATCATTGTCCGCAGCGACGAGTCGACGATCAGCGCGTTCTATAACGTGTGCCGGCACCGCGGCTCCTTGGTCTGCACGGAGCCAGCCGGAAGAGTTGCACGCTTTACCTGCGGCTATCACGCATGGACCTACGCTCTGGACGGTGCGTTGCTTGCCGCACGCCTGATGCCGGCGGATTTCTCGAAAAAGGACTCCGGCCTGCATCGCTGCCACGCCCGGGTGTTTTACGGGTTCATTTTCATCAATCTGTCCGACCAGGAGCCGGCCGACTTCGACGCCGCGTTCGCCGATCTTGCGCCCTACCTCGATTTCCATGGCTTTGCGGACGCGAAAATCGCCTATGCGCAGTCTTATCCGACCACGGCGAATTGGAAACTCATTGTCGAGAACTTCGTCGAGTGCTATCACTGTGCATCGGCGCATCCGGAGTTCTGCTCGATGCATCCGCCGGAGGCGCTCGTGGCCTTTGGCGCAGGTCCGAGCTCCGGTCCCACCGACGCGGTCGAAAAATACTTGCCTGCGGTAAAAGCTTGGGAAGAACGTGCGGCGGCCCTCGGCCGCCCGATCGGCACGGTCGATGATGGCCCGGAGTCCTCGCATCTGCGGCTGCTCCTGCAGCGGACCATCCGCGACGGGTATGAAACCGAAACGCCGGACGGAAGGCCCGCCTCCTCATTGATGGGCAAGCGTCGACAGTTTGACCAGGGCCGCATGTATTTGTCGTTCAGTCCCTTCACGCAGGTGGTCGCGACCAACGATTTTGCTGTGTTGTTTCTCTTCACGCCGCGCGGCACCATGCACACTGACGTGGATCTCTACTGGCTCGTCGACGGCAAGGCGACGGATGTCGACGTCAAAAGAATGATCTGGGGCTGGGATGAAACGACGAAACAAGACAAGAGGATCACGGAGAACAATCAGGCCGGTATTCTGTCGACGCGTTACCAGCCCGGCCGTTACTCGGAGCAAGAGCGGCGCGTTGTAACGTTTCAGCAGTGGTACCTGGCGCAGTTTGGCTGCGCGCTGACCTGAGTGGCGGGCTCGAGCGACGCATCCTTGCGCGCCGATTGAGCGCTTAGCTTGACGTTAGGCGCTTTAGCGCGATGGCAAAATCAGGTGGGCGCCAGGGCGCGGGTGCTCTTGCCGTCCGCTTCGACTTTGATCGCGGCAGCAGCGTCCAGAATGACCTGCTCCAGCACGGCAAGGTAATCAAGGTAGCGCTTGCGACCCTGTGAGGTGATTCGGCAGATCGTCTGCGCGCGCTTGTGCTCCATGCGCTTGGAGATTTCGACGAGTTTTGCCGCCTGCAGAACTTGCAAATGTCGACTCAGGTTGCCGTCAGTCAATCGACACAGCTGCTTGAGATCTCCGAAGGGCAGGCCCTTGGGGTGGGCGACAAGCGAGGTCAGAACGCCGAGGCGGGCTCTTTCATGGATTACCCGATCAAGTCCATCGTATGCAAAGCGATGCGCACGCATGGGGTTCGTGTTAGGGCTGCTCATCTGCTTCCCGAAAGTGTAGCACCGTGGCAACGAGCAACTGTCCAATACCGAATGGCACGCCCATGGCCCACGGCGAAAATGCCCACGCGCCGCTTCCTACGGCGAGACAAGTCAGTCCCGCTGCGAGATACCACACACCGACTGCAAACATCGGGCGCGGCAGAAATTGACACGAGGAGAATACGCCGAGGCTGAATATCACTTGCCACAAGCCTGGAAGCATCCATAGACTTTGTGGCGCGCAACGCACGAGCACGACCGTGAGAAGTAGACCCGCGACGATAGCCGGCAGAAACTGCT
>PLIX01000175.1 GCA_003140135.1 Gammaproteobacteria bacterium | reverse complement strand
CGACGTTGTCCTGGAGACCGATGTCCTCGTCGTCGGCAGCGGCCCGGGCGGCCTCGCGGCGGCGCTCGCGGCCGCGCGCGCCGGCGCGCGCACGGCCTTGATCGACCGCAATGGCTGCTTCGGCGGCAACATCACGCAGGTCGGCGTCGAAGGCTTCGCCTGGTACCGCCACGAGCACACGGTGGACTGCGAGGGCATCGGCATCGAGTTTGAGACGCGCGCGAAGGCCATGGGTGCGGCGATGCCCGAGCCGCAGTCGCTCAGCCACGCCCTCGATGCCGAGATGTTCAAATGGGTGGCCGACGTTCTCGTCGACGAGGCAGGCGTCAAGCCGCTGCTGCATCGGCTGGGCGTCGCGCCCATCATGGAGAATGGCGCGATCCGCGGCGTGATCACCGAAAGCAAGGCCGGCCGGGAGGCGATCCTCGCCAAGCGGGTCATCGACGCGACGGGCGATGCTGACATAGCAACCCGCGCCGGTGCGCCGGTGCACAAGACGCCGAAGGAGAAGATGCTCGCGGTGTCGGTCATGTTCTCCATGTCCGGTGTCAATAAGCGCCGTTTCATCGACTCGGTGAAAGCCGATCCGCAGACCTACGCAGACTGGTCGGGCAACCAGGAATGGGACTACGAGACGACGGGCAAGGAAGACAAGATGTTCTCCCCGTTCCTGCGCAAGCCGTTCAAGAAGGCACTCGATGCGGGCATCATTCCTCCCTACCTGCATACGATCGCCGGCACCTGGGGCAGCGTGACCGACCAGGGCGATTTGACCTACCTCAACCTCGTGCACATTCCGCAAATCGACGGCACCGATCCCAATGACCTGACGATCGGGGAGATGCGTGGCCGTCGCGAAGCGATCTACGCGGTCGAAGCGTTGCGCAAATTCATGCCGGGCTGCGAGGATGCAAAGCTGCGCAATTTCGGCATGACGCTCGGCATTCGCGACACGCGCAAGATCGACGCTCTGTACAACCTCACCGGGACCGACGTGCGTGAGCAGGCGCGCTTTGACGATGCCATCGGCATCTTCCCGGAGTTCATTGACGGTTACGGCATCCTGATACTGCCGACCACCGGTCGCTACTGGCAGGTACCCTATCGTGCACTCGTGCCCAAGGGCGTCGGCAACCTGCTGGTTGCCGGACGCTGCATCGGCGGCGACAGCGTATCGCACGCCTCAGCGCGCAACAAGATGTGCTGTGCCCCCAGCGGCCAGGGCGCAGGGGTTGCCGCGGCCGTCTCCCTGCAGCGCGACGAACCGTTCGAGCGGCTGGACATCCGCGCCGTGCAGCAGGAGCTCGCGCGCCAGGGCGCGCGCATCCACTGATTCACGCCCCTGCCGGCGCCGCGGCGCGAACGCCCGTCACTCGTGTGCGAGCCTGCGGACTCCCATTTCGCGCAGGACCTCGGCTACGGCGCGCACCGCCTGCCTCATGACGTCGCTGCCAATCGCCCCAATGCAGCCCACCCGGAAGGTGTCGACGGCCGTCAATTTTCCCGGATACAGGATGAATCCGCGCTCGCGCACCCGGCGATAGAATTCGCTGAAATCGTACGCCGGATCCGGCGGCGCGTAGAACGTGACGATAATAGGTGCCTGCAGGGCATCGGGCAGGAATGTCTTCAAACCGAGCGAGCGCATTCCCGAGACGAGCGCGTCGCAGTTCGCGGCGTAACGCAGCAGCCGCGCCGGCTGCCCACCCTGCGCGTGATACTGGTCGATGGCAGCGCGCAGCGCGGCGATGACATGCGTGGGCGGCGTGAAGCGCCACTGACCCGTCTTCTGCATGTACTGCCATTGGTCGAGGAGGTCCATGGCGAGCGAATAGCTGTGGCTGCCGCAGCGCTCGAGCGCCACCCGTCGGGCGATCACGAAGCCCGCGCCGGGCACGCCCTCGAGACATTTGCCGGTCGCCGCGATGAGCGCGTCGAAGCGGATCGTCCGGGCATCGATCGGAAGTGCACCGTAGGAACTCATCGCGTCCACGATCAGCCCACGGCCGTGATTGGCCACCGTCGTTGCGATCTGCGCGAGGGGATTCAGGATCCCCGTCGCGGTCTCGCAGTGCACCTGCGCGACGTGCGTGATCGCCGCATCGGCCGTCAACGCGGCATCGATGCGCGCGGGGTCAGCCGGCTCCTGCTCGCCGTGCGGCAGCACGATGGCCTCGCGCGCGAGATAGCCCAGGATCCGGACAATGCGCTTGCAGTAGCTGCCGTTGTCAGGCACGAGCACCTTGGCGCCCTTCGGAACCAGCGTGCCGAGCGCGGCTTCGACGGCGAACGTACCGCTGCCCTGCAGCGGCACACAGACGTGGTCGTCGCGGCCGTGGACGATAGTGACGAGGTCGCGACAGACAGAAGCGGTGAGCGCATTGAATTCACCGTCCCACGATCCCCAGTCCTTGAGCATCGCGGCCTTGGTCTCCGCCGAGGTCGTCAGAGGGCCCGGAGTCAGCAGTATCGGCTCTGTCATACGCTCTCCCATCGCGGTTCTATTCAACGGGGGGCGAGCTCGCTCGCAAGGCCGCCGCGCGGCAACGAGACTGCCTTCGGACCCCTGCACGATGATAATGTGGACGGCGTGCCGAAGGTACTCAGGCCCAGATTCCAAGTATCGGCGCCGCACGCCGGCCTCGGGCAGGCTTGCGCACCCTCACGGATCCTTTGGAGTTGAGAACTTGCCAAGCGACATCACTGTAAATGGCCGAACCTACCACTGGATGAGCCGTCCCCTGGTCGTCGTGTGCATCGACGGCTGTCAGAACGAGTACATCACGGCCGCCGTCGNNATGCCGAGCTTCACCAACCCCAATAATTTGTCGATCGTGACCGGGGTGCCACCGGCAGTGCACGGTATCTGCGGCAACTACTTCTACGATCCGGAGCGCGGTGAGGAAGTGATGATGAACGACCCGCGCTATCTGCGAGTCGGAACCATCCTCGCGGCATTTTCCGATGCAGGTGCGAAAGTGGCCGTGATCACGGCCAAGGACAAGCTGCGCAAGCTCCTGGGTCATCAGATGAAGGGCATCTGCTTCTCCTCGGAAAAGGCCGACCAAGTCACGGTGACCGAGAACGGCCTTGCGAATGTGCTCGATCGCGTCGGCATGCCGGTGCCGTCGGTGTACAGCGCGGCGCTCTCGGAATTCGTCTTCGTCGCAGGGGTTAAGCTCATGGAGCGCGAGCGACCTGACCTCATGTACTTGTCCACGACCGATTATGTCCAGCACAAGGCCGCACCGGGGACGACTGTCGCGAATGATTTCTACGCAATGATCGACCGCAATGTCGCACGCCTCGACGAGCTGGGGGCGACGGTGGTCCTGACCGCGGATCACGGCATGAACGCCAAGCACGGAAGCGATGGCAGGCCCAACGTGATCTACCTGCAGGACACTCTCGATGCGTGGCTTGGAAAGAACCAGGCGCGGGTGA
>PLIX01000034.1 GCA_003140135.1 Gammaproteobacteria bacterium | reverse complement strand
GGATCGACAAGAGCGATCTGCAGCTGGCCAAGATGGATGTGGAATGCCTGGACACGGTTTCCTGGGGACTATTCCTGGCGCGCTTTCACAAAGGTTCTCGGCTCATGCTGGAACAGACGCGGGTGAACGACGAAGTGTGGCTGCCGCTGCACGTCACGGCTAAGATCGACGTGCGTCTCGCTCTCCTCAAAAACTTCGACGTGAATGTGGAGCAAACCTACCGCGATTACAAGAAATTCCGGGCCACTGCGAGGATTGTGGGCGTGGGAGAAGTGAAGCCGTAGCGAGGCAGTTTCATCGAGTCAATTCCTGGGATTTCCGCCGACTGGACGGTCTGAACCCTAAGCCGTATCGGCATCATCTAGTAATTTCAACCTAATCTTCACCTGCTGGATCCGGGAGACCTATGTCTTCTCAATTGACACCTCTTGCCGCTGATGTTCGCGGCTACGCTTTTCCAACGCTGACTGCCGAGCAGATCAACCGTATCCGTCCATTGAGCAAAGTACGAAGGGTAGAGGCGGGCGAGATTCTGTTTGAGCCAGGCGATAGCGACATCCCGTTTTTCGTGGTCCTCTCCGGGACCCTGGACATCGTGCAGCCAGACCGGCAGGGCGAACGCCTTATCGTGAAGCATGAGGCCGGTAGCTTTACCGGGGAGATCACAATGATCTCCGGTCGCCTCAGCCTGGTGCGTGGCCGCGTGACTGCGCCCGGCGAATTCCTGGAAATGAGCAATCACGATTTGCGCACCCTGGTCGCGCGCGACGCGGAGCTGAGCGAAATCTTCATGCGCGCCTTCATCCTGCGGCGCATGGGACTCATCGAGGCGCAGGGCGGCGATGTCATCCTGATCGGATCGCGTCATTCCGCGGGCACGCTGCGTCTGCAGCAGTTTCTCACCCGCAACGGCACCCCCTATCACTGGGTCGACATCGACAATGAAGCCGGCGTGGAGACGCTGCTCGAGCGCTTTCACGTGAGCGTGGATGAGGTACCGATCGTCGTCTGCCGAGCGGAAAAGGTTCTCAAAAACCCCAGCAACGAACAGCTCGCCGAGTGCCTGGCGATAAACCCGCAGATGGACGATGCGACGGTGCGCGACGTACTCGTGATCGGCGCGGGCCCGGCGGGGCTTGCGGCCGCGGTCTACGCCGCCTCCGAGGGCCTCGACGTTCTCGTCATCGAAACGACCGCGCCGGGCGGTCAGGCGGGATCAAGTTCCAAAATCGAGAATTACTTGGGCTTCCCGACGGGCATTTCCGGGCAGGCGCTTGCCGGGCGTGCCCTGGTGCAGGCGCAGAAGTTTGGCGCCGACGTTGCCGTCGCAAGCAGTGCGGTGCGCCTGCGCTGCGACCGCCGCCCCTATGAGATTGAGCTGTCAAACGGCCATACGGTGCGCGGCCGCGCGGTCATCATCGCAACGGGCGCCGAATACCGCCAGTTGGCGTTGGCGGATCTTGCGCGTTTCGTCGGTGTCGGCGTCTATTACGCAGCGACGCATGTGGAATCGCAATTGTGCACGGAGGAGGAAGTGATCGTGGTGGGCGGCGGCAATTCTGCCGGGCAAGCCGCCGTGTATCTCGCCCGCAGCTGCCGCCGTGTGAACATTCTCGTCCGTGCCAGCGGACTCGCCGACAGCATGTCGCGCTACCTCATCGGCCGCATCGAGGATACGCCGAACATCACCCTGCACGTGCGCACGCAGCTCACGGCGCTCGAAGGGAGCGATCGGCTCGAGCGAGTGACGTGGCGCGACGCTGCTAACGGTGCAGACACGACGAGCGACATTCGGCATGTCTTCCTCATGACCGGCGCCGTTCCCAATACGCGTTGGTTGCAAGGCTGCGTGCCCCTCGATGATCGCGGCTTCGTGCGCGTCGGATCGGACCTGCGCGCAGAAGACCTGCTCGCGGCGCGCTGGCCGCTGCAGCGCCCCCCGTACCTCATGGAAACGGGAATTCCGGGAATCTTCGCCGTGGGCGACGTGCGCTCCGGCAGCGTCAAACGCGTCGCTTCGGCCGTTGGCGAGGGATCCATCAGCGTCCAGCTCGTGCACCGCGTACTGCAGGAGTGAGCCGTCGATGGCCGGGGCTGACGAAACTGTATTTCTATTTGACGTCGACAACACGCTGCTGGACAACGACCGCGTCGAGGCGGACATCGGCGCGCATGTCGAAGAGCTGTTCGGAGCCGTCGGGCGCGATCGCTTCTGGGCCATCTTCGAGGCGCTGCGCGGGGAATTCGGTTTTGCCAACTACCTGGGCACGGTGCAACGCTTCCGCCTCGAGGCGCTGCAGGATCCCCGGGTCCTCGGACTTTCCTCATTCCTGCTCGGCTATCCGTTTGCCAGGCGAGTGTATCCGCGCGCCTTGGAGGCGCTCGCGCATGTGCGCCGCTTCGGCCGCACGGTCATTCTGTCGGACGGCGATGCGGTGTTCCAACCGCACAAGATTCGGCGCGCGGGCATCTGGGATGCTGTCGAAGGTCGAGTTTTGATCTACGTGCACAAGGAACGCATGCTGGAGGATGTGCAGCATCACTATCCCGGGCAGCGCTACGTCATGGTCGATGACAAGCCGGGGATTCTTGCAGCGATGAAAGAGATCTGGGGGACGCGGCTGACGACGGTCTTTGCGCAACAAGGCCACTACGCGCGCGCGAGCCAGGGCATCGCTTCACACCCGCGCCCCGATATGACAGTGGAGCACGTCGCGCAGCTCACCGACTGCAATTATTCGGATTTCGCGCTTTCCGCGTGAGCTGCGAGTGCCGCTGCGATCCGATCGGCGAAAGCGGCGAGCGCACCACTCATCGCGGCGGCGAGCGCATCCGCCGTGGCATCGCTCGCTGTAACCGCAACCTCTTCGCTGCCGCGCTGGCTTGCGGCGTTCGGCGTCTGTAGCAGCCACGCAGCATGCAGCGTCACCGCGCCGTGCTCGTCGCCAGCAAATTCCTGTACGCCAATATATAGACGGCGGCGCGGCTCCCCGGCGGCCGGCTCGTTGACGCTTGCTATCGCTCCTGGAGCGAGGCGCGCCGCCAGGTCATCCGCGACGACACGTCGGATCATGTCCTCGAGCGGTGCCGCCCAGAGGTCAAATGTCGCGATCTGCAGTCGATTGGACGTAGTGCGGCGCACGAGCTCCAAGCGATCAAGCTCGCCCGGCATCGTGACGGGTTCGATGCGTATCGGAATTTGCGCGGGCGCGCTTGCGCGCGGCGCCGTCGGGGCGATCTCGGTCAAGGCAAAATAGTGCGTGGGCGGGCTCGATTGACAGGCGGCGAGCAGACCAACGGCCGCGACGGTGATCGCCCAATCGCTCTTCGCACTCATGGCTCTGCTTCCTTTTTCTTGCCGCGAATGAGCGCCTCGGGATGCCGATCCAGGTAGTCCGCGAGCGCCCTGACCGAACGAGCCGCATCCGTGAGCTCCTGCATCATCCGCGGCAGGTCCGCCCCCTGTGCCGCGTTGCTGCCGAGCACGTTGCTCGCCTGTTCGAGAGTGCGTTGCGCGGCCTCTGCGCTTTGGCGCAGGCTGTTGATGAGCGGCTGGATCTGCGGCTCGACCGTTCCTGTGATCTGGTCAAGATGCGTCAAGGTGCGATCGAGCTCTTTCATGGCATGACTCAACTCGGGGCCGGCAGTGGCACGGTCGATGTGGCGCAGAATGCTGTGCACCGATAGCAGGATTTGCGTGACATCGACCGAAGGCGCGCTCGGAATCTGCAGCTGCGAATCAACGCGCTCGATGCGCGCCGGCGCAGCATCCGGCACCATGTCGAGGGATACGATTTGTTGGCCCGTGATCAAGCTTGCCGAGGTCAAGCGCGCGCGCAGACCGTGTTTCACCCACTCCTCCATGTGTGCCGAGAAATCCTCTGCAAGTTCGGGTGCGGTGCGCACCGCCCCATTCACGATTTTGACCCGCGTCGGATCGATTGCGACGATCACCGGGGTATGCAGGACGTGGCTGCGATCGTCATACTCCAACTCGACGTGCTGCACCTGACCGATCTGCGAGCCTAGGAGCTCCACCGGCGTTCCGTGCTCAATCCCTGCAACCGCGCCGGTAAAGTCGACGCGGTATATGAGCGGCGTGCCGCGCGGATCCTTTTCAGCCGTGTACTTGTCGTCATACAACCGAAACTGCGCGCCTGCGGGACTTGGCGCATCATCCATGGCACTCGATGGAGTGGTGAACTCGACGCCGCCGCTCAGCAGTTGCTGCCAGGAAGAGGCGACCATGTGCACGCCTTGCGCGCCTACTGAAACATCCACACCGCTCGCGTTCCAGAAGCGCGTTTCCGGGTGGATGAGCCGATCGTAGGGCGCGCGCACGAACGCGTAGATGTCGACCTTCTCCGTCTTCTGATTGAGCGCGTAGCCGAGGATTTCCCCGACCGCGAGCCCGCGATAGAAAATCGCCGATCCCTGGTTGAGCGAAGTCAGCTGCGATGCATGCAGCGTAAAGCCGTGTCCCGGCACGTCCGATTGCAGGACCGGCGGCTCCTCCAATCCCGTAAACTCACTTTGCGGACTCCCGCGACCGGGATTCATTTCGATATATACACCGGAGACGAGTGTCGCCAGACCCGAGACGCCCTCGGCGCTGATGCGCGGCCGGACGATCCAGAACTGTGTGTGTATGTTCAAATACGGTGCTGCGGAGCGCAGCATCCGCGCCCGTACGATGACGCGCGAAAGGTCTTGCGAAAGCCGGATCGATTCGACCGTGCCGAGATCCACATCCTTGCGCCGGATCTTGGTTTGACCCGCCTGGATGCCTTCGCCGGCTTCGAAGGTTATTGTGATCGTAGGCCCGCGCTGCGCGAGCGCCCGCCAGCCGATTCCAATGACGACCGCGACGGCAAGAATGGGGATGACCCACACGAGGGAGAGCCGTCGCCCGGTTGTCACCCGTGCCCGCGGCTCCTCTGCAGCCGGCTCACTCATGCAGAGTCCCGCGCCGCATCCCACATCAGGCGGGAATCAAAGGCACGCGAGGCGATCATGGTCACGATGACCACGGCGCCAAAGGCGATGGCGCCGATCCCGGCCCGCACCTGACTCAGCACCCCGAACTGCACGAGCGCCACGAGAATTGAGAGCATGAATATATCGATATTGGACCATCGTCCGATGAGATCGATCATGCGATACAGGCGCGTGCGGCCGACGAGGTAGCGCCCCGAGCGCTGGTGCGTCAGCAATAGCATCCACGAAAGGCCAAAAAGCTTCATCAAGGGAACGATGACGCTCGCGACGAACACGATGACGGCAAGCGGCCACAAATCGGCGCGGATCAACTCGCGGATGCCGCCCAGAATCGTGTTGGGATCGACGCTACCGAGCTGCTCGATGGTGAGAATTGGCAGCAGGTTGGCCGGGATCAGCAGAACGAAACCGGCGATCACGAGCGCCGTAGTTCGATGCAGCGCAAACGGCTTGCGCTCATGCAGCACCGCCTCGCAGCGTGGACAAGAATCGCCCGCGCGCGCCTGCGGAACGGGCAACTCGCAGGCGATGCAACTGATCGCCGGCGTTCCGGGCGGAAGCGGGCGGCGCGGCGCGAGTGCATCCCAGATGCGTCGTTCATCAAGTTTTGCGGTGAAGAGCAGCAATGCAAAGGCCGCGGCCATCAAGCACCAGCCACCCAGACCGACGTTCACGAACGCAATTTTCTGTAGCCGGCTGTAGGCAACACAGGCACCCACGAGGTACACCTCGACCATCATCCACGGGCGCAGGTGCTCGGTCCAGCGAAAGACCTTGCCGAGGTGCGCCGGCCCGCCGAAGCGGATGGTTCCCAGCACGCCCACGAGCAGCGTGAGATAAACGAATGGAATGACGATGGTGAATGCCGCCACCAATATGGCGAGGAACCCGTACCCTGCGCTCCAAAGTGTCGCAACTCCGGTCGAGAGCCAGTTCTGGCGCTGCGCGCCGCGCTCGGCGACGCTCATCAGTGGGGCCAGGTTCGCGGGGATGAGAAGGACGAGCGCCGTGACGGCCAGGGTCAGTGGCACATCGATGCCGCCACGGGTGCGGCGGGTGAGCATTTTGGCGCATTGCACGCACTGCGCCACTTGGGCCGCCGCAATTGCCGGCAGCCACTGGACAAGTCCGCAGTCGGGACAGGCAATGAGTTCGGAGCGGCTACGCTCGAACATGGGATACAACGCAGTCGGGACCTCGCTCAGCCGGCGGCCCCAAAGAACGGTTTTGCAGCGCCCGAGTTCCCGGACAAGCTTTCACTCTCGTGCCTTCACCATCCTGTGCTGCGCGCACAGGTGATCTTAGCAGAGTTCAGGGCGCGCGACGATTGGGTGCCGGGCGTCCTCGCACGTTCTCAGAAGTGGAAAATCATGTCCACGGCAAGCATCAGCTGGTTTTTTCTGCCGCCGTTCGGCGTATCGGTTGGATTGTCGTAGGCCTCGGCGTCGAGGGCGTGATCGAATCGAAGTTCGGGACGCAGTTCGAGGGCATCGCCGACTCAGTGGGTGTAGCCGAGGTCAAATTCCGCATAGCGGGACTTGAAGCCCGTGCGCTGTCCTCTCGCGTCTTTTATGAAATCCGTCCGCCACGTGAAGATGTCGTGCGCCGTATACGTGTAGTTGAAGTAGTTGACCGCCGCCCACTCGTACGAATAGCAGTACACGACAGCGGGCTTGCGCTGCGCGCCCGACGGCGCGCCGATGTTGAATTGCGGTGCGGCAAATGCCGCAGCGATCGTGGCCGCCTCCCACATGTACCAAATCTCCGTGTCCGTATGCCAGCGGTCGTTGAATTTGTGGTACCACCTGGCTACCGCGGGCCGGACGCCGTTCCAGCGTCAGTTGCTGTCATTGAATCCATTCATACACGTAGAGTTGGTCGTTGCCAGAGTTGCTTTGCCATGCCGCGCACAGCGCTGGATAACCATGCATTGACCGAGTCTCAGAATTTGACGAGAACCCCAGCGCCGTACACTACTTCGCGCGTCCGGAGATCCGGGAACCAGTCGCCTAAGTCGCACTGGCCGGTACTGGCGCTGGAGCCGCCTCCAACACAGCTTCCCGGCGAGCCGTTATTCCCGCCCGGCGGTGTCACGCCGCCTGACCCCGACCAGTAGGGCGCGCTCGAATGCCGGAACGTCCCTTCCGTCCACCAGGTAATCCAGTCCTTGGGCATGTACTGGAAATTAAGCTGGGAGTCCCATTGATAAAGCTTCTGCCCAGGCGCTTGGGTGAAGTACGGCGAGCCGGTGGCTGCGGTCGCTCCGTTGATCGGCGGGGTCAGAGCCAGGTAGCGACCCGGATTGTTCATGAAGCCGCCGCCAATCGTGACCGCATATAGATCGCTGTGGAACCAGGTACGGTCATAAAGCATCATGCCGAAAAAACTCTCCTTATTTCTTCCGCCCGAGCACGTCACGCCGCCGCCGTATTCGCAACCGATATCGACCGTATAGCTGAGAGCCATTCTGGACACGCCGGCTCCGCCTTGGCCGCGCGCGTCGTAGTATTTGACCTCGACACTGTCGTCTTCGTGCACACGCTTTACCCTCGACCAATCAACCGGTCCTCCCGGTCCCACTAAAGATCCGACGGCCGCGTTCTGGTTGCCGCCATTTTGGGGCTGGCAGAGGGTATCCATGGTTCCATTCGACGCGCTGGTGCTATTCGCTTGGCAACTCAAATTATCTTGGCCAACGGAATAGCTGTTAAACACCAATTTAAGCGAATCATTCGGAATCCAGAGGATCTGCCCTCCGGCTCCAGGCTTGCTATTGAACTTGGCATAGGACTGCCAGCCATTGATGAGCCAGGGTTCGATTTTCAAGTTTTGGGTTGGCCACCACTGAACTCGTAGTCCGTTAAAGAACCAGGGCGTGTTGGAGGACACGAACGACGGCTGGTAGGTCCAATTGTCATAGTTGTAATAGCTGAACAAGC
>PLIX01000248.1 GCA_003140135.1 Gammaproteobacteria bacterium | reverse complement strand
AGCCGTGCCGATTGAACAGCCTGCGGGCGCTGTCAATAATGCTTTGTCGTACTTTCTTTCGATGAGCAGAAGAATATGGCATAGAAATCTCTCGCCGTAAGTACCGGAAATTGCCGCGACCAATTTTCGCATGNNGTCGACGCCATGATGAATCAGGAAAGTAAGTCGGCCGGGCTGATCGATATACACGCTCGGCGCCGGTTTATCGTGGGGGCTGCGCTCGCGATCGGCACTCTGAGCGCAGAAGCAGCTCGCGCTCAAAGCAAGGCGCAGCAGGCCCCCACAGAGGCGGGCTGCAGGCGCACGTCCT
This sequence comes from Gammaproteobacteria bacterium, assembly GCA_003140135.1. Lineage (GTDB taxonomy): Bacteria > Pseudomonadota > Gammaproteobacteria > Steroidobacterales > Steroidobacteraceae > PALSA-1196. The sequence goes on along the minus strand of PLIX01000248.1, from coordinate 6,723 downwards.
TGCATCAGGTTGCCGATTTCAAGGCGACTCCGGAGCAGGTCTACGAAGCACTGCTGGATTCCAAGAGGTTCACTGCCTTTTCTGGTGCGCCTGCGCAGATTGACCGCGGAGTCGGTGGCGCCTTCTCTATGTTCGGAGGAATGATCGGCGGACGAAATGTAGAGCTCGTTCCCAACCAGCGCATTGTCCAGGCATGGCGGCCCGCGGATTGGACGCCGGGTGTGTATTCGCTCGTGAGATTTGAGCTTCTCAAACACGGCTCGCAAACGCAGGTCGTGCTCGACCATACGGGATTCCCCGAGGGGGGTTTTGACTCTCTCAACTCTGGGTGGAAAGTCCATTACTGGGATCCGCTCGGCAAGTACTTCGCTTAGGCCCTGCTCAGCAGCGGGATAGCCAACAAGCCGTCCCACGTCAAGTGGATAACGCAGGCCGCGCGGCAACCGATTGGCCGCACTAGCGCTCCCGCAGGCACCGTCTAGATAAACACGGGCAGCTCCGCCATCTCACCCGGCGGCACGGGCTCGACCGGCAACCCCGCCTTCTTCCACGCCCGCAAGCCTCCCTTTATCACGGCGACGCGGATGCCATTTTTCTGCAGTTCTCGCGCCACCCGCGCGCTCGTGGCTTCTCGCACGCACGTGCAATACACATAGACTGAGCGATCCGGCGGAAACTCAGCCTTGGACTGGTTGAGAGCGTTGGGGTCGAGTCTCCTGGATCCTTGGATGCGCGTTGCCTTGGCGTCGAGGTAACCGTGACTGCGAACGTCGTAGATCCAGGCGCCAGTAGCCATCTCGCGTGCCGCCTCCGAAGGCAGTACCAAGGGAACCGCAACTAGCCTGCGTGTCTTTACCCACAGCCAAATCTGGAAGCCGACATATCCTAAAATCAGCGCTGCGAGGCTCCAGCCCACGACGCGGCCAAACGCGTGGTAGCCGCGAGTCACTGCCTCCAGCGTACCGCTGAAGAGGAATCCAATCCCAAAACATGTGCCGACGTAAAAGGTTGCACCCGCCAGGTCAAGCTGGATAAAAGGCCAGAAGCGCATGTTCATGCTGCCTGCGAGTGGCGGCGCCATGGTATTGATGCCCGGAATGAACTTTGCCATGACCAGCAGCATGCGGCCGCGGCGATAGAAGGCATCCGCAGCGCGCAGGACGCACGATTCTGGGTTGAGGGAAATGCGGCACAGCAATCCCAGCAGCCACCACCCGGTGTAGCGGCCCAGAAGAAACATCAGCGTATCGCCGACAACTGTCGCGAAGACGGCTCCTGATAGTGCATAGCCCGAATGCAACGTACCGTTGGCGGCTGCGCCACCTGCGATCAGCAGGATGAGCGCCGCAGGCACCGGCAATCCGATGGCTTCTAGGAATACCGCAGCGAACAGGATCGAATAGCCGTGTTGAGCAAGTTCGGAAATCCAGGATTCCATAGCAGTGCCGCAAGGATGTAAGGAAAAAGGCCGCAACCGCGCGCGGAGCGGCTGCTAGGGCCTCCACTCAGGTACGCCGCCGACCGCCATCACTGTACGTCTTGGACATTGAAGTTCGGGTTTTCAATGATCCCGATCAGATTTCCGAATGGATCCTTGATCGCCGCGACCTTGATGCCGCCGCCCACGTCTTTAATCTGCTCATGGATCGCAACCTGCAGACGGGCAAGTCGCTCCAGCGCCGCTGCCGCGTCGGAGACGCCCCAATATGCCATTGCGCCATCCGCACTCGGGACGCCATCCGGAATGAGGCCGAGCTCAAATCCGCCGACGGAGAAACCGGCGTAAAACGGCTCGTCGAAGTATGGCGAACATCCAAATACCTCGCTGTACCAAGCCTTGGCCTGTGTCATGTCGGAGACAGGATAGATCACCGTACGCAGCCCTCTAAACATGCTGACTCCTCCTAGCCCCTCCTGCGCGCGGAACCGCCGCTAAGAGATTAGGCGCGTCGCGCCCTTTTCCCAGCGTCGCATCGCAGGCCGGAATTGCCTTCACTTCACGGCACGCCCTTTGCCGATGTTGAACACAACGCCATAGGGGTCGCGGATGTAGCAGCGTGGCAGCGCCGCATCCTCCTCCTCGATGGTGCAGCCGGCAGCGGTGAGCCGGGCTTTCGCGGCCTCAACATCCGGCACCAGAAATTCAAACACCGGGCCGTGCCTGGCGCCCTTCTCGACGTACAGGCAGAAGGCGCCCGTTTCGAATCCCAACATGGTTTTGCTGCGGTATGTGACCGGCAGGCCGAGAACTGACTTATAGAAATGGGTCGCCTTATCCCAAGCATCCGTTCTTATAATGACTTCACGCGAAGATAGAAATTTGTCGGCCACGTTGCTCTCCTGACTATTTTTAGGGGCATCGAGTTGGATGCGCTTCCAGGAGTGCTCGCGTCCTGCGCAGTCGCTTGTTATCCGTCCGATGCATGCGCGTCCCGCCCTTCAGGCTGCCAAAGCTCAATTGGATTGAACTTCCGGATCATAAGGCCGAGCGAATCGTCCATTCAATCGCGCCGATTAGAAGCATCGCAATCAGCTTCCCGGCAAATCTAGACGCGGTGCCCGACCGAGCGCGGAGAAAGGGGCCACGACATAGTTCATGACTAGAGTGACTACAACCCCATAGGCCAAACCGGCCGCCAGCCATTGCCGTTTTGAGATGGGTGGGGCAAGGCCATAAGCCCGGGACTTAAGAGCTTGATTTAGTTCAAATCGCTGGGAGTGCGCAGAGATGTGCAGCTCGGTCGTGATGCGACTCTGCGGGCTGAGGAAATTCCTTACCCCGGACAACAGATTACGCCGTTGGTACGCTGGCGTACGGACACATTGCGCGCCGCCGCGCAGCTTACCGGGTGTTGCGGTTGAGTCCGGAACCGACGATGGTAATCCAAATATCCCACATGGGAGTCTGGGTGAGTGTGGCGGACCGGATTCTTGGCTGCCAAATAGTCCGCATTTTCAGTCACAGGTGTTCGGCGACTTCGTCCGTCCGTCTTGGCATTTCCGCAACGTGAGGCTGCCGGGCGGCGCCGTCAGGCGCCACTGCCGAGCCGCAAGTGCCTACGCCTAGGACGGCTCGATTATCACGCACTAGGAGATAGGATCATGTCGCTCGGTTTCATACTTGTCATCGTTCTCATTGTGTTCTTGCTGGGCGGCTTCAGTGGCCGTTTTGGCGGTTACGGCTATGGCTTTGGCCACGGCGGTATCGGCGTTCTGGGCACCGTTTTGATCATCGTCGTAGTGCTCATGCTGCTCGGACGAATCTGAGCGGATCGATAGGCTGACGCTTGCGACGACCGTTTCGACCGGTTGGTCAAACACGTTCGGCTGGTGGGAAGCCGTCGGCCGAGTGAGGCGAAACGACGACCACCCGTCCAGTGAGGCTTGCGCGCGATGGGTCGCGCGAGCGCTTAATTCCTTGAGCTCGGGAAGTCAATATTTCACTCCTTAATTCAGAAAACTAAGCGGGCGTCTGGACTTATCGAATAGTCCTAGCTCCGGCAAGATCTCGAGTGGTGTGGCGCAACCGTCGTGCCTGAACTGAGGACCCATCGCTGACACGTTACGCGGGGCGGATGATGTTCCTGCGAACGGCCGCGAGTCAAAGACGGCACACAAACATGAAGTTGCGCACATTATATTTATAATAATCAGTCATTTATAATCATTTATTAGAATTACCCTCAAGCCGCTAGCGTGCTCTCCAGGATTCGCCAGCGCGAGCCTTGGCGGGCGCACCAACGGCTTTCGGATCAGCCTTCAAAGGCCGTCGACTCTAAAGGAGGCTGTCGCCCGCGCAGACCGAGGACCTTTGAGGGGCACGCGCTCGAGAAACGCTCTCTATTCGGCAGCCCAGTGATCTCAGATGTGGACGGCCGCCGATGGCATTGCGTGCGGTCCTTGATACCGATGCAGGCATTACGGACCAAAGAGGCGCGCTGCCCCGATCGCCGTAGCTGCAAAACGAAGCCGGCGATTACAATCGGCATATTAGGAATTCCCATCTAACCGCGCGGGAGCTTTGTGAGCGCCTGGCGCGCGATCCGTTTCGGACCGGCACTTGTGGAATAACCTTTCGTTACCGCGCCATTGAGTGCGTATTGTAGTAACCTAACGCACCGATCATGACAACGCGCGCGCTCCGCATGCGCGAGACTCTCAGAGGCGCCGTATGAATCTGCACCTGACGCTAGGCCCGGTTGTATCAATCATCGCAGGCATTTTAATTCTGATAATGCCGCGACTATTGAATTACATTGTCGCAATCTACTTGATAGTCATCGGGTTGCTTGAGTTGTCCGGCAACGGCGGGCTGCATCTGCATTAGCGGGCTGCGCCCTCGGATGCGTGCCGATGCGCAAGCAACTGCGGCCTGCATGGGATAGGCCCACGAAGTACCGGTTCTTCGATGGAGCCGTGCGCGGCTGTTGCCGTCACCGCACCGCGAGCCGAACAGCACGTCTAGCGCGCGAAGTACGGTCGATGAGCGACCAACCTTCTTGCACAGCACTCGGACTGTTTGCGGTACTAAACATAATATCCGTCGCGAGGCGATTCGCACCGGCATATTGCTCGAGCGGGTGCTGAACGGCATGGCCGAACCCGTGCGCGGAGCGCGCGGAAGCCAGCAGCGCCCAGAGCGCGCCGGCAACCAGCACCAGGGCCGCAGTAAGAAAAAGCGCTACGGCGAGGCCATGAAACATGACGAACTCTCCGGGGGAGTCGGGACCTGCAGAGGCTAACGATCCCGCAGCCGGAGAGTTCCCGCCCTAACCGGCGAGATGCGTCGCTTTAGCGGAAACCTTGCCGTGATCCGTGACCCCCACCGTCGCTGTTGGAGGCGCAACACCGCAGTCGCATCGGACAGGTCAGATTTCGAGCGCGATGGGCTTCTAGAGCACGAACGTGAGCACAAGATAATAGATCGCGCCGCATGCCACCCATGCGCATATGGTATTCGCGGCCTTGTCCATCGCAAAAAGAACATAGGCAATAACGAGCAGCCCGGTAAGAGGGAAAAGCAAGTGGCGCAGGCAGTCGCCACTTCGTGGGCGAATGGAATGTGGTTGATGACCGACCGACAAATACAGGAGCTGAAATCCTGTGAGTGCTCCGAAATTTGCGATTCGCATATGCGAGTAGGCTGGCGCGCGTTCGCTGGCGGGTTGACAGCGCGGTTTGCCCGGCAGACACTTCACCGCATGGTGAACTATGAAATTCAGCTCGACCGCACCTTTGCAGCGCTCGTCGACCCGACGCGGCGAGCCATCCTCGCCCGGCTGGAGCGCGAGGGTGGCGCCTCCGTGAGCGACCTCGCAAGACCGTTTTCGATCAAGTTGCCGGCGATCATGAAGCATCTTGACGTGCTCGACGATGCCGGACTCATCACGCGCTCGAAGCAGGGACGCGTCGTGACTGTGCGGCTAAGCCCCAAGCCCATGCGGACGGCATTGGATTGGCTGCGCCGCTATGAACGCTTCTGGTCGGGCAGTCTTGATCGCCTCGCAGCCTACGCCGAGCGCAAGGAGACTGAAGCACGCAGGGGCGGCCGATGACCAGCCTCACCCTGGTACGCCGAATCGCCGCGCGGCCATCGATCGTCTTCGACGCACTCACGACGCCGGACGGTATCGCCATCTGGTGGGGTCCCGATGCCGGTCCCGTGCTCGCGGTCGAGGCCGATGCGCGCATCGGTGGACGCTTCCGGGTCCGCTTCCGCAGGCTCGACGGCAGCGAGCATGAAAGCAGCGGCGAATATCTCGCGGTCATCAGGCCTGAACGACTATCGATGAGCTGGCGATGGGAAGGTAGCGAGGATCCTGGCGAATCACTCGTCGAGATCGCTCTTCGCGCGACTGCCGAAGGTACAGAGCTCACCTTCTCCCATTCGCGGCTGCGCGACGAAGAGACGTGCCGCAGCCACGAGCAGGGCTGGAACGGGGCGCTCGATAAGCTGCAACGACATTTTTCTCGCGTTGCCCAAGGAAACTCCGCATGACCCAGCACGAAGTAGTGTCGCAAGAGCAGTGGATCGAGGCGCGGCGCGTGCTGCTCGCCGAGGAAAAGGCGTTCACACGCGAGCGGGACCGATTATCGGCAAAGCGCCGCGCCCTGCCTTGGGTCAAAGTCAAGAAGAGCTATGTCTTTCAAGGGGCCGACGGCCCGGTGACTCTCGCCGACCTTTGCGACGGCCGCAGTCAGCTCGTTGTGTATCACTTCATGTTCGGTCCCGAATGGCAGGAAGGCTGCCCGGGCTGCTCGCTCCTGTGCGACCAAGTCGACGGTGCGCGCCCGCATTTTGAGCATAACGATGTCAGCTTCGTCGCGGTCTCGCGGGCGCCGATCGAAATACTGGAAGCTTATCGCCAGAGAATGAGCTGGAAATTTCGCTGGGTCTCGTCGGCCGGCAGCGATTTCAACGAAGAAACAAGGACGTTTCGACCCACCAGTGAATTGCGAAACGCAGTGGAGCAAGAACGCCAGTGAAGAGTGATAATACTCTCATGTCGCCCTCGTTCACGCGTACTCTTCGCTTGAAGGTTCGCTCCGAAGCCTATGCGTGGCTCAATACAGCGGCGATGGAAGTGAATGAGGTCTTCAACTACTGCAATGAGACGAGCTACAAAGCCGCCACCCGCACGGATTTGAAGCGAAAATGGCTCACGGGCTTTGACCTGTGCTCCCTCACGGCCGGCGCCACCGAGTACTTTGAGAAGATCGGCG
>PLIX01000262.1 GCA_003140135.1 Gammaproteobacteria bacterium | reverse complement strand
GCTAGATGTTTATCAACACCGGAAGTTCGGGAGTCTATGTGCCGACCGTCCGCTATCGGGAAACCGGACCGGCGCACGTCGCCCAGACGCAGTCGGTCAGCAGGCTGAATTAGCATCCGCAAAGCTGCCATTCGACCTCGAGTCGCTAGATCCCATAGACTTCTCAGTGCGGTTGGAGAATGTCGGATCGTGTGCGGGTCGCCATCCTCTCAATAGGAAAACCGGAGTCGGCCTTGTCGGGAATTTTCATCAGCTACCGCCGCAGCGACAACCCCGATGCGACGGGGCGCCTCTATGACCGGCTGGTCGCCGAGTTTGGCAAGGCGACGGTGTTCAAGGATGTGGATTCGATCCCGCTCGGGCAAGATTTTCGCGGTCATCTGAACAGCATCGTCGGCAACTGCGCGGTCGTGCTCGCCATTATTGGTCCGCGCTGGATCGATGCGCGCAACGAGGCAGGCCACCGGCGGCTGGAGGATCCGGATGACTTCGTGCGGATCGAACTGGAGGCGGCACTCTCCCGCGACATCCCGGTGGTGCCGGTGCTGGTCGGTCATGCGGCGATACCCGTAGCGTCACAGCTGCCGGAGTCATTGGCTGCGATGGCGTTTCGACAGTCGATCGAAGTGCGGCCGGATCCCGACTTTCACAACGACGCCACACGGCTGGTCACGGCGCTGCATGCGATCCTAGACCCGACAGCGTCAGCAGCAGAGTCATCGTCTTCCGTGAATACGCGGCGTGCTGCAGCGACGGGAACGCAGAGCGGTCGATGGTTGGGCTGGATCGTTGCGGCTGTACTCGGCCTCGGTGTCGTCGCTCTTGTGGTTCCCGCCATCCGGCATCTGCGCGAACCACCACCCGCCGGGACGCCTCTCGTCAACCTCGTCATGGACGTGGCGCCTGCGGCTAAGCTCGGGCCCACACTTTTTTTCGATCGGCCCAGCCGTACCGCCATCGCGATTTCTCCCGACGGTGCAACCGTCGTGTTCAGTGGCGAGACAAAAGCCCCGGATGGCACTGCAACGCAGATGCTCTACCGGCGGCCGCTCGCCGAGACCCAGGCCGTTGCTCTGCCGGGAACCGAGGGCGCCGAATATCCTTTCTTTTCCCCCGATGGCCAGTGGGTGGGTTTCGCTGCCGGGAAAAAACTCAAGAAGGTGGCCTTGAGTGGTGGGCCTCCCATCGACCTGTGTGAATTGACCGTCACCGACCGTATCGCGGGTGCCAGTTGGGGATCGGGAGGCTTCATTGCCTTTGCGGACAATGGGCTTTGGACGGTTTCTGATTCCGGCGGTAAACCGCAGAATCTACTAAATAAGGACCCCGGTACCGAGCTTGGTACTCCGGCCATTCTCCCGGATGGCCAGACCTTGCTATTCACGGTCTATCCCGGGGCGGGCCGATGGGATGCCGCGCATGTCGATTCGATCAATCTGACGACCAAAAAGCGCACGACCCTGCTCACGAACGCGTCCGACGTGCGGTACTCCTCCACGGGTCACCTCGTCTTCATGCGCAACGCCTCCCTCCTGGCAGTCCCTTTTGACGCAACCCGTGCGGAAATCATCGGCGCCCCAGTTCCTCTACTGGCCGGCATCATGCAGTCCACCAATGCTCCCGACACCAGCAGTGAAACGGGAATGGGTCAGTTCGCTCTGTCCGCGTCCGGCACGCTCATCTATGCCGCAGGCGACCGCTATCCCACCAGCGCAAGCACCCTTTTGCGTGTGGATCCCAAGGGCGCGGAAACCAAACTGGCGGAGATCAAGGGGAGGTTCTTGGCGCCCCGCCTCTCGCCATCAGGCTCCCGTCTGGTTGGGTTTAGGTACGGGGATGGCAGCAAAGCCAGTGACATCTGGATGTATGAGATTCCCTCGGGTTCTCCGACGCGTCTCACGTCCACAGGCGACGCCGCTTGGCCATTGTTTTCGCCCGACGGCACGGGCATCACATTCGCCACTATCACAGGCGACCCAGAGGAATACTCCCTGCCGCTGAATGGCGGCAATGCACCGCAACGCCTGATTGAGCTGAAGCCCGGCATTCTTGCCTCGTCCTGGTCAGCGGACGGGAAGTGGCTGGCCTCCCTGCAAGCCGTAGGCAGCGTCGGACAGATTTTTGTCCGTCCCGTTCACGATTCCAAACTCGATTCCGGCGCACCGCGCCAGTTTTCTCCGTCGACCTTTGATCAGTCGGATGCGGAGTTTTCACCGGACGGTCGCTGGCTCGCCTATACCTCGAACGAATCGGGAGCCAAAGAGGTGTATGTACTGCCGTTCCCTGGTCCCGGCGAAAAACACCGCATCTCGTCCACGGGGGGTGTAAACCCGGCTTGGTCGCACGACGGTCGGCAACTGTTCTACCTTCGCAGAAACAGGGCGGCAAGCCGATCAATGATGACCGTCGATGTGTCGACCACGGGCGAGTTTAAGGCCGGCGCCCCCCGTGTTCTCTTCGAAGGGCCTTACCAAGCCTCAGTACCGGTTCGTAGTTTTGACGTGACCCCGGATGGACAGTTCATCATGGTTCGGACTCAAGATCCTCCCGACCAGCCCGTCACCAGGGTCAATGTCGTCCTCGGCTGGGCCGAGGAATTGAAACGCAGGGTTCCCGTCCACTAGCATCGATTTCCGTTCTCGCGGAAGCCCATGTGCGGCTGTTCATCCCGCCGGGAGAAATATTAGTTGCCGGACAGCAGTCGTTCGCCACTGGCCACAAAGGGTCTAGGCCGTGTGAAAACTACTGAGGCACTATTGGTGCAGTGCATTTTCGGGCACGTAGGTTCAGTTTCACGTGATTTTGTTGATTCGAATCGCGCGCTGTCGAACCTACACGACAAGTGATTTGGTTTTTACACAGCCTAGGTCACGAAGCGACCGTCGGCGGGTCGGTTGCAGTCGACAGTCGCTTCCCGGGCCATGAGCGGCAGTTCGCTTATCAGGAAAAGCTGCCCGACAGTGGCCATTTCGCCGCGCCGTACCAATGGCGGTTGCCAACCCCCCAGTCATTCGCGACTATTCAATAGGGGTTTTGGGATGCCGGACATGGTTGAGGACGGCTAAAGACCGTGAGCGGCAATTCAAACGCCGTTTTCCTTAGCTACGCGTCGCAGGACGCGGAGCCAGCCAGTCGTATCTGCGACGCCCTCCGCACGGTGGGCATTGAAGTCTGGTTCGACCAAAGCGAGCTCCGGGGCGGCGATGCCTGGGACGCGACGATCCGGCGTCAGATCAAATCCTGCGCGCTGTTCGTGCCGATCATTTCCAACAACACGCACTCGCGCGGCGAGGGCTATTTCCGGCTCGAGTGGAAACTCGCCGTGGACCGCTCGCACCTGATGGCGGCCGACCAGCCGTTCCTGGTGCCGGTGGTCGTCGACGACGTGCCAGACACCGATCCCAGGGTGCCGGAACGGTTCCGCGAGGTGCAGTGGACCAAGCTGCCAGGCGGTGAGACACCATCGGCGTTCGTCGAGCGCGTGCAACGCCTGCTCGAGTGGGGTTCGGCGCCAAGCCGCAGTGTTGCAGCAACCCCGCGCGGGGTCGCGCCCTCAACGATGCCGCCCCCCAGCATCGTGCCAACGGCGTCGAGCCCGCCATTGACGCCCGTGGCGGCCAAGCCTCGCAAGGCGGTGCTGCTGTTGGCGCTGCTGGCGGGCGTTGCCGCGTTGGCCGCCGGGGCCTGGGTGTTCAGGCACGGTACGGCGCGAGTCGCCGCCGTCGCGCCGTACTCGATCGCGGACCGTCGAATGACGTTCGCGGTATTGCCGTTCCAATCACCGGCAGACGATGCGATCGGTGCTCAGACGGCGAAGGCGCTGACCTACGCGACCGACGCGCTGCAGGCGGAGCGCAGCACCTGGGTGCACTCATCGCCTCGCGCGAGTGTCGACCACGCCGCGAGTCGCATGTCCGGCAGCAAGGAACTGGCCGAAGCACTTAACGTGCACTTCCTGATCACCGGTTTGCTTGCTGCCGACGCCCCCCGCTACAAGCTCACGCTGTCGGTAATCGACGGAGCTACCGAGCACGTACTTGCGACCAAGGAGATCGACGTCGGGACCGGGCCCGTGACCGCGAGCGTGCGCAGGCAAATCGACGATGCCCTCGACACGCTCGTATTCGCGGGTCTGACATCTGAGGTGGAGCGCGTGCGGGCCAAGCCGGTCGACGAACTCGACGTGCGCGACCTGTCGTTTCGGGCCTACGTCGACTGGTTTCAGCACCACGACGAAGATGGCAAGGGCGCTTACACACGGGCCACCGATCTGCTCAAGCGGGCACTGACGCTCGCGCCCGACGACCGCCTGGCGCTGTGGCTGACTGCGCAGGTCAATCTGTGCAACTGCGTCTATGGCTGGTCGAGCAACCCGGCCGAGCAGCAAGCAATCGGTGCCGCGGCGCTCGACAAGGCGCTTGAATTCGATCCGACCGACCTGCATTTGCTCGCGGCGAAGTCGCTGTTGTTTGAGTTGCGCGGGCGTTACGAGGAGTCGCTACTGCTCGCGGACGCTATCCTCAAGCGCGATCCAGAGCGGACGACCCCTCTGGTCATCAAGGCCCGGGACCTGCTTAAGCTCGGCCGGCCTGCCGAAGCGCTGCCGTTCGCAATCGAGGCGCGTGAGCGCATCCCGACCGGCCGTCCGACGTGGGTCGCGTTGCTCGCGAGCATCCACTACGCGCTCGGTGAGTACGCGCCAGCGGCTGAGCTTGCTCAGAAGGCAGCGATCGAATACGACGCGCGCGAACTGAGCAACGGACTGACCGGGCCCGTGCGCCTGACACTCGCGGCGGCACAGGCGAAACTCGGCGACCTACCGCGCGCCAAGGCCGCGATCGCCGATTTCAGGGCATCCGTGCCCGGCGTGCAGACGATCGCTCAGATAAAGAAGTGGATTCAGCCGGCAGCGGACCTGTCCGGCTACGAGCCGCTGTATGACGGCCTGCGCTCGGCCGGCGTGCCGGACTGACCCGAACGACGCCGTCAGTAACTTTGGTCCGTGCGCGTTACCGGCATCAACCTGAAATCAGGCTGGCAGCTGTCGCTGCGCCACATTTTCGGGTTCGCTCCCCCGGACTTCATCGCGATACTATGAATACGCGGCAGCCGGTATTCATGCCATCGTCCTCACGGGTTCTATCCGTGCCTTGCGCGAGCGGGATGCTCGGCTCGGCGGAACCCGCGGGGACGATCGCTCGTTCCCGCACACGGACACCGATACCTCGGCGCGACGCTGGGTGTTTCGGGTTGCATTGGCTTCCCGATCGTGCCACCCACCACGATGGCCACGCACCCGTTGTCTTACACGCTGCCCGTTGACGTCGTAAAGTCCGTAGCAACTTTGCGCACGAACAGGAGCGGCTGGTGTTTCTGTCGATGCCATCTCAACACGATATCGCGCAGACGGATAGAGCCATTTTCCAGTCATTTGCAGAGGCTTTGCACGTTGCGCTGGAGCACAAAATCGGATAGCGCACGCGAGCCCTCGGATATTCGCACGCCGCCGCGCGCGCGACCGAGATGGCCTGAGATATATCCTTCACTTTCGCTGGCGCTCCTGCTCCATGGGATTACGCAAGTCGCTGGCGGCTCGCAACGTCGTGTTGCTCGATTGAGCGGACAGAGGCTGACGTGCGCGGCTAACCGTCGTTTAAGATTTCAGATTCCTGAGGACAATTTCAACGCGGGGTCAGCACCGGCGCTGGTGTTTCACCTTCGCCGGTCAGCGTATCCATCAGAACTCGACGGCGTGGGATAAGGCGAAGCAGCGTGCCGGCATCGAGGACTTCCGCTTCCACGACCTGAGGCACTATCCTGGGCCTCCTGGCACGTGCAGAGCGGTACCTCCTTGCAGGAGCTGATGGAGCTGGGAGGCTGGAGGTCGTACGAGATGGTGCTGCGCTATGCGCACTTGGCTCCGGAGAAACTAAGTTCCGTGGCCAGTCACATCGAGCGGCAACCGGAAGGTGCGAGTCTGAAGGTCGCGTCGCGCGGCAAAAACGTAGCAGAGAACGCTACGTTTGATTAATTGAGCATTGCCGATCAGTGGCAAGTAATTGATTGATTGGCGCGCCCGGAGAGATTCGAACTCCCGACCCTCAGGTTCGAAGGCTGGCGCTCTGCGACAGAGTAAGCCATCAATGCCACAGCTAATTCATACTACTGGGCCGATGATATTCAGAGCTGCGGATGCGCTTCGTGACCCCCTTTGAGATATTCCCGACCGGCGGCTTTCGGGAAGTCTAATCAACTCTTGTGCTTCGCCGTCACCTCGCACGCTTCCTTAAGTTCGGCGCGTACTTGAGTGCTGTCTCAAATCTCGCCAGCGCCTCGACGGGGCGCCCTCGCTTCACGAGCACATCGCCCAAACCTTTAGCGGCCCCTGCGAAGTACGGGCTTTTGTCGTGGACGAGGGCGATCTGTTTAGTGGCGCTGGCGAGAATAAGGGGCGTCAGTTTCGCGCGCACCCCCCGCAATTTGCTCCTCGATAGCGCTGGAACGGTTGAGGCTGCCAGGGCACTTCGAGTGGCCATGCGCGCCCCTTCTCTGGCTGTGACGTAGTCCACATCAATCGATCGAGCGTGAGTAGATGGTGGTCGGTGGTGTCGATTCGACCGAAGGAGCGGAATTGAAAGGGATCCCGCATACACGAGCGGCGCTGTGAACGCCACCCAGGAACCGTCGTCCTTGGCTGCTGACATCCGTCGTTTCTCGACAGCAGATTGGATTGTCGCGGGCACCGCGCTTTTCATCATCTGCAACGGCGTGTCGGTTTGCATCGGATGGTGGGCGCGCATACCGATATTGGTCCAACTGGATCCTAATGACGCTCCTACTCATATCAATACTGCATTGGGCTTCATCTTATTAGGATTCGGAGAGTTGGGCTTGGTTCTCCGGCGTCGCGGTGTCGTGATTGCGATGGCGGGCACGGTGGTGTGTCTTGCGAGCGCTGAATTGGCCGAATATGCATTCCATTTCGACATAGGCATCGATACTCTTTTTGCCGTACCGTTCGTTAGCCTCGATACCCGCTATCCTGGACGAATGTCGGGAAATACCATTGCTTGCTTCCTTCTCATATGCGGCGGGCAATTATGTATGTCGAAGCCGGGCAAGGACGCCGGTGCCACAACCACCGCCGCTGTAACACTAAAAACGCTCGCGGGCGGAATCGCCTTCCTCGCGATCCTGGGTTACGTGGTAGGGCTCAAGAGCGCCTACGGATGGACTGATTCCGTGGGGATGTCGATACGCTCTTGGGCGGGATTTATGCTTTTAATCATCGCGAGAATTGCCGCATTGTGGCAGCGCGATATTGTGGACAAGCCCAGCTTGCCAAACTGGTTCCTGCCCTTTCTGACAAGCTCAGTTACCGCCATATCTATAGGTCTGATCTTGATATTCGTTAGTCCTGTTGCCCGACCATTCATGCTCGATCCGATTTATGCGGTGTTCGCCCACCGAATCTCCGTCGCAATAGGACTGAGCGTAAGTACGCTCATATTTCTCGGAACAATCAGCGTGCTGGTTGCAAGGCACAAAGCGGTGATGGCGCGGGTGAGCGAGAAGAAACTTTCCTCAGTGCTGGAACACATGTCCGAAGGAGTGATGCTCATAGATGCCCAGGGGAACGCGATCTATCAGAATCCCGCATCTTTGCGCATTCATGGCTTGGAACCGAGCGGGACGGGGTTCATCAAAAACCAGGACTTGCCGATTAGCTGGAAAGGCTGGGATGAGCAGGGGCGCCCGCTCAACCTCGATGAGTGGCCGCTTTCCCGAGTTACTCGTGGGGAGCGCGTTCAAAACCAAGTGCTACGGGCGCGCCAATGCGAGACAAATCACGAGTTCTTCGCCAGCTACAACGGCTCTGCGATCTACGACGACAACGGAAAGATCGCTCTCAGCTTTATTACAATACAGGACATCACCGAGCGCAGGCAGGCGGAGAGCGAGGTGCGGGAAAGCGAAGAGCGTTTTCGGACGTTGGCCAACTCCATCCCGCAACTCGCGTCGATGGCCCGTGCTGATGGATTCATCCTCTGGTACAACCAGCGCTGGTACG
>PLIX01000294.1 GCA_003140135.1 Gammaproteobacteria bacterium | reverse complement strand
CGCCGCGACTCAGGGCGCGGCCACGACGGGTTCGGCGAAGCGCACATTGGCGTCCGCGCGCAGTACCGCGAGGCGTTGCGCCACGTCAGCCGAAGAGTCGCGCCCGGGAGCCAGGGTGAGTGTGAACACCCCCGCCTCGGTCGGTCCGTCGCTGATGTAAGCGTCGATCGAATGCAGCAGGCGCTCAAGCTCGTGCAGCGTGAGACTTGGCGTGAACACGACTCGCAACTGCGCCCCGCCGGCGGCGACCGACGCAGGCGCGGTGAGCGTCATGTAGGGTGCGGCGGTTGCGCTGGCAGGCGTGTGCTGCAAGCTCCAGGCGCCCCAGGCCGCCAAGCCGAGCGCGGCCACGACGCTCGCGGCGGCGAGCCAGCGCCGGGTGGGTTGAACGCGGGTGCGCGCCGGCGCGGCATCGAGGCGCGCCGCGAGCTTCTGAAAGGCGGCTTCGGATGCAAAGGCGATGCTGTCATCGGCCTGCATGGCGTCAAAGATGCACAGCTGCTGCGCGAATTCGCGCGCGCACTCAGCACACGATTGAATATGCGCGCGCACGGGCGCGGCTTCTTCGCCGCTCAGGCGGCCATTCACGAGCCAGGGAATGAGTTCCCAGATGACCCCGTGCGGCCCGCCCGGTGCCGAGTCGGCGCTCATTCGCGCGACTCCGGTTGCATCCCGGCGAGCGCCGGCAATAGCACCTTCAGTTTCCGGCGTGCATGGAACATGCGTGTCTTCACGGTATTGACCGGACAATTCATGATCTCGGCGATTTCCTCGCAGGAATGCCCCAGGTGATAGGCAAGCTCGAGCACCAGGCGCTGCTCCGACGGCAGCCTCTCGAGCGCGGCATTGAGCCATTCGCGCCGCTCGGCGCCGCTCCACGGCTCATGACTTCCGTCGTCCTCCTCGCGGGTATCGTAAGCGCTCGCCTGCATGGCGCTCGCGCGCTTGAGCGCTTTGAGTCCGCGGCGATAGGCGATTCCCATGATCCACGTCGACACGTGCGAGGCACCGCGAAAGTCCCCTGCCCTCTGCCACACGACCCAAAACGTATCGTTGATGATTTCCTCGGCGAGGTCAAAGCGGGACGTGACGCGCGTGAGAAACCGGGCGAGGCGCCGGTGATAGAGGAGGTAGAGTTCCTTCAGGGCCGCGCGGTCCTGGCGCGCGATGCGCGCGATGAGAGCACGGTCGCGCGCATCGCCCGCGCCTGCGCTCGCACCGGACGTGCGCTCGAGCCGCGACGCGCCGGTCGGCTCAAGGTTCACGGGGGCGAAGTCTTCGCGGGCGCCGAGCGGCCGCGCAACAGGAGCCAGCGAAAGTGCGAGCATACCGGTAAGTTCCGCTGACGCTCATATTGGTTCAAAACCGCCACACCAGAGTGCCGACCCAATGGCTGCCCGCGAGCATGTCGCCGTACAAATAGATGGCGCGCTCCTGCAGGCCAAAATACGCCACCTCGAGCTGGAACGCACCGCTCGCATAGGCAATGCCGGCGTTCCAGTACGCATAGCCGGAGATCCCGCTCAACTGATCGTATCCCAGCGCCGCTGACAGTGTGAACGCACGACCCAGGCTCTGGTGCACCGCGACGTCGTACGACAGGAGGCGACAGCAAAGCCCGACCGCGCGCTCGGAATAGCGCGCCGTATCGGGTGTCCATGCCACGGTCAGAAAGAGCCGGTCCTCGTAGGCATAGGTGCTGGAGAGTTCGTCGTAGTCGTAGTGCGGAGTGCCCCGGCTGTCGGGGTAGGCATAATGCACGTACTTGACACTGGCGCTCGAGTCGGAGTCGAGCAGAAAGGTGCGCCCGGCGTAGGCGTTCAACTCGTAACTCCCGCCGGTTGCGTCTCGTCCGATCGTCGAGCCCCACAGCCCGAGGAAGTTTTCGGCCGTCGCGGCGCCTGATTCGCTGCGATAGTGGATGTCGCCCTGGACCGCCGGATCGCCGTCCGATTGTGACAGGCCGTGATAAATGTAATCCGAAGTCACATCCAAGGAGCCACCCAGGGATCCGTCCGCCCAGACCGAGCTCGCCGCGCCGTACATGCAGGCGAACGCGATACTGAACAGTAACGGATGCCGCCGCATGGTTGTCCCTGGAGCTCCTCGCGAGCTCCTGTGCGTACTACACCGGCCGCTTATTCTTGACCGCTTCGAGGCCGGCACGAATATCGGGCAGCCGAAACCCTAAAAATTCGAGCGCGAGCGAGGCATCGAAGTTCGGACCTGCGAGCCGCAGCCAATTATTGAGCGCGCGTTTGGTCCACTGCATCGCCGTCGCACTGCCCGCCGCAAGCTTGCGCGCCACCTCCAACGCATCGCCATACACGGCCTCATCATCGACGCAGCGCGCCACCAATCCGATGCGCTCCGCCACCTCACCCGTCACGGGCTCATTCAGCAACAGGTAATAGCGGGCGCGCGCAAGACCGCACAGGAGCGGCCAGATGAGCACGGCATGATCACCGGCGGCGACTCCGAGACGCCTATGGCCATCCATCAGGCGCGCGCTGCGCCCGGCGATGGCGATATCCGCCAGGAGCGCAACGGCAAGCCCCGCTCCGACAGCGCTGCCGCGGATCGCGGAGACGATCGGTTTGGAGCAATTCACCATGTTGTAGACCAGATCGCTCGCCTCCTTCCACACGCGCACGAGCGCCGCATCGTCGGCGATCATCTCGTCGATGAGCGCAAAGTCCCCGCCCGCGCAGAAATGCGCGCCGGCGCCGCGCACCAGTACCGCACGGATCGCAGGATCCGAATCAATGCTGCGCCACACCTGCGCGAGGTCACGGTGCAGCGCCGCGCCCGCCGCATTCAAGCGCGCCTCATTGGCGATGATCACCTCGAGAACTCCCGGCAGCGGCGCCTCGAACTGCAGTGCCGGATGGGCGGCGCGGTAGGCGGCGAGTGATACGGGTGCGGCGCTCGACATGGATCTAGGCTACTTGGTCCGGAATGGCGCGTTCACTCACCATCGTGAGCACATCGTAGCTCGCCACCACGGCGCCGTCCTGATTGATGATTTCCGCGTCCCAGCGCACCTCGCCGTAGCCTGCCCCGGCGCGCAATGACTTCTCTTTGCAGCTGATGCGCACGCGGATCCGATCACCCGGCTTTACCGGTTTCACGAAACGCAACGCGTCAATGCCGTAGTTGGCGAGCACGGGGCCGAATTCGGGCTCGACGAACAGGCCCGCCGCCGCCGCAATGAGAAAGTAGCCATGGGCGACACGGCCGCCAAACAGGGGGTTGCGCCGTGCGGCGACCTCATCCATGTGCGCGTAGAA
>PLIX01000047.1 GCA_003140135.1 Gammaproteobacteria bacterium | reverse complement strand
GCCAAGAAGGAGCACGACACGCCGCGCGATGCGCTGCTGCGCCGTCTGTATGAGACATCGACGCAATTCGATGAAGAAGACGTCGAGGACTCATTGCTCCAAGTTCCGCTTCTCGACTACGTGAAGTCCGCGAAACCGCGCGTGTTGTTCGTCGGCTATGGCGAGACCGACAATTGGGCGCACCAGGGGCGCTACGACCTAGTGCTCGATAGCGCCCAGCGCATGGACGGGTTCGTCGCCGAACTGTGGAACACGATGCAGGCCATGCCGCAATACCGCGATAGCACGACGTTCATCATTACGGCGGACCACGGACGCGGCAGCGGTCCTGAGGAATGGAAAGAGCATGGCGTCGAGGAGAAAGGCTCGGAGAATGTCTGGATTGCGGTCATCGGCCCCGATACGGCGCCTCTGGGCGAGCGGGCCCACATCGCCCCGGTAACGCAGTCACAGATCGCGGCCACTGTTGCCGCCCTCGTGGGCAAGGATTACCGCCGTTCCGTGCCGGCAGCCGCCCCGGCGATCGCGGATGTCTTGCCTAAACATTAGCGGCGAGTCCAATCAGCGCCCGAACGCCGGCGCCGGTGCGTCCGCGGCAAACGGGCGCGTGGCATCGATACCCAACCAGCAGGCGGCGCCGACGAGCGCGAACAGCGTTCCGATCACAAACGCGGCCGTCCACGCACCATGTCCGGAAAGATACGCAACGATCGGGATGCCGATCAGACCTCCGATATTGCCTCCGGTATTGAGCACACCGGTGGCCGACATGGTGTCCGCGCGGGCGACAAACATGGTTGCGGCCCAGTACGACCCTTCGGTGAGCTCGATGACGCCATAGCACAGGGCAAGTGCGACCACGGCGCCATAGGGATTGCCCAGGTGCACCGTCGCCAAGAGCAGCGCACCTGCCGCAGGCAATGCCACCAGCGGCGTAAGCCTGAATCCCCAACGGAAGCCAAAACGCGCGCACAGCTCGGTCGCGAGCTTGCCGCCCACCCCGGCGCCTGCCGCCGCCGCGAGCGGCGGTGTCGCGGCCAACCAACCGCCCTCGAGAATATTGAAGTGACGCTCCTGCACGAGATAGAGGAAACACCAATTGGCAATCAGGTAGAAGACGTAGTTCATGCAGATGTAGGAAAGAGTCAGCAGCAGGATCGAGCGATTGCCGAGCAGCCGCCCCAATCGCCGCCACGACATGGCCGTCTGGATCGTGGCGACCGAGTTCTCACCGAGCTCTGCCAACTCCTCGGCCGTGACGCGAGGATGCTCGGCAGGAACGTTGCGGCCGTACCAAACCCACACCGCGATGAAAGCCAGCACCGGCAGCTCAGGCCAGAACAGCGCGTATTGCCAACTGAAGGCCGCCATCAATGACGTGACCAGAGGGGGAGTGAGAGCGGCAGCGACCTGCAAGGCCATCGACTGCAAACCCTGAACGAGCGCCCATTGCTCGGGGCGAAACCAGGCCTCCATAACGCCAGAGCTCACGGGGAATATCGGTCCCTGGGCCAATCCGAGCAGCAACTGCAGCAGCAGCAATGCGATAAGGAGCGCAGCGCCGGCCAGTACGAGAGGTGCCAGAGGCGTGAGGATGGTGGCAAAAAATGCCACGAGGCTGATGACCGTGAACATGCGGCGCGCCCCAAGGCGCTGACCGATGACGCCGCCGGGCAGCTGAAAGGCCGCGTAGCCCAGGACAAAGGCCCATTCGAGCCAGCCGATCTGCATCTGGGTGAGGCCCAAATCCGGCATCATCCGTTCGGCCGCGACCGTCAAGCTCTTCTGCTGCAGGTACGCGACGCAGCCAAAGCCTAAGAGCAGGCTGAGAATGCGCCAGCGAATTCGATGCGCCAGCGCGTACCCGGGCGTCGGGCCGCGAGGAATCACGTCGCGGTGCGTGGGCGGTCCGGATGCAACGCGAGCCGCTCGATGACATAGCGCCGAATATCGAGGCTGAAGTCCTCCATCGGCGCGTAATAGCCGTGCTGATGCACACGGCTGCGCATGCCCTTTTGCACGGACTCGCAGATGCTCCAATCCTGGCGGTTCACCACGTCCCAGAAATCCACCGCGTCGGAAGGATCGAAATCAGCCTTCGCAAGCTCGTGCGGCTCAAATAGGAAGTGGCACACGATATCGGTACGCTCGGCCGCGCGCGGCAGGAGGATGAACACCGCCGCGTGATCGCAAGCGAGGCTGATGAAGAGATTTGGATAGATGAGTTCGCCTTTGTGCCGCTCGCGCTCGTCCTGGTTGAGCGTCGGGAAAGCTCTGCGCGCGGTGGTGCCGATGTGTGTAAACGTGTAAGCGCCCGCTCGATGCGGTACGCCACGTGTCCAGTCGAGCCCCGCGCCGCCAGCTTCGCGAAATGCAGGAACGACGGCGCACAGCTCCGGATGCACCCCGCCGCAGTGATAGCACTCGTTGTAGTTCTCGCAGATGGCCTTCCAGTTGGCGGCGACCTCGTAGGTGATCGTGTGGCCAATAACGAGCTCGGAGAGCGGATAGCGCTCAATGCGCGCCGGAATTCCCCCCAGTTGCGCTGCGAACGGCCGCGCCTCCGAAGGCGTGAGGTGCAAAAAGATAAATCCGCCCCAGCATTCGACTCCGACCGGGTAGAGATGGATGCCGCTCTTGTCGAATCCCGGCACGCTGCTCAAGTGCGGCGCCGCGATGAGCTGTCCGTCGAGGTCGTACGACCACTGATGATAAGGACACAGAATGGATCGACCCGCGATGACTCCGCCCTGCACGGCTGCGCCGGGCGCAGCGCCGCCGTCAGCGCGGCACAGCCGCGAACCTCGATGGCGACATACGTTGTAGAACGCGCGCACCACGCCTTGCCGATTGCGCACGACGAGAATGCTCTCGCCGACGATATCGAGCACCAGATAATCCCCGGGCTTGGGCAGCTGCTCCTCGCGGCCCGCGCAAAACCATTCGCGGCAGAAGATCCGTTCCTTTTCCAGCTGAAAGGTGTCCTCAGAGTAGTACCAGCTGGATGGCAGCGTTTGCTCGAGGCCGCCCACCGGAGCAGCTGATGCATTTGCATTCATTGCGGATAACGCTCCTGAGTTCCATCGTCGTACAACAGTGAGGGTGTGGGCAGAAGAGGACCGTCGCGCAGGTACGCAGCGCTGCGCACCGGGCCGTCGAGCTCGCGCGCGTAGCGATGGCCGCTGTGGACGGCATGAACGATGGCCCCCGGCGCGAGCGCATCTCCAATGCGGTCGACCGAGAGGATCCCCGCCGCTGCGAACTCCGCCTGGCGCGCGAGAAGCGTCTGGTACAGCGCATTCCTGGCGCGGCGTCGACCGACGATCACGAGCGAGCGGCACGGCAGACGCTGTTCCGCGCCGGTGAAGAGGTTGGCCACGGTCGCCTCGCCGCCCGCCAGGGCGGTGATGCGAGACAGCGTCAGTAAGGCGACTCCCGCCGTCGCCAGCGCGCGGTGCACCTGCGGCTGTTCGTTCGTCATGATGGTCCAGGCGGAAGCATGTCCCGCGGGGGTCACGTAGGTCACGCTCTCTGCGCTACGCGCCAGTTGTTCTGCAATCAGGCTCCCCATGTAATAGTTGTCGAAATCGAACACCGCCACCGGACCTTCGGGCACGACGCCGGCGGCAATATCATCCGGCGTGTAGACATCGGGTCCTGCAAGCTCGCCGACCGGAAGCTCAAGCGTCGAGTATAGGGAGCGCGTCCAGCGCGCGCCGGTTGCAATTACCACGCGCGCGTGCTCGAGCCCGAGAATATCGTCCGCCGAAAGCTCATTGCCCGCGTAAAGATTCACGTTGGTCAGACGCTGCAGCTGGCCGAGACGCCAGTCAAGTACCCTGCCCCAGGTGGCAAGGCCAGGCAAGCGAGTTTCGAAACGCAGCCGGCCGCCGAATTCATCGGCTGCCTCGGCAAGCGATACCGGGTAGCCGCGCCGCGCCGCACTCAAGGCACACTCGAGGCCGGCCGGACCGCCCCCGACGATGAGAACCGCCGCATCGCTGCCGCGCGCGGCGAAACGCTCGGGATGCCAGCCGCGACGCCACTCCTCCCCGATCGTCGGATTCTGGGTGCAGCGCACCGGGACGCTGTCATGCCAGCTCGCGATGCAGATGTTGCAGCCGATGCACTCGCGAATGTCCTGCTCGCGACCTTCATCGATCTTCCTAGGGAGAAAGGGATCGGCAATGGAGGGGCGCGCGGCGCCAATGAGATCCAGAACGCCCCGCCTGATCTGCGACACCATCGTGTCCGGGGAGGTGAAGCGACCCACGCCGACGACGGGCCGGGTGGTCAGGCGCTTGACGAAATCGATCACCGGCTCGTGACTGCCTTCGGGCGTAAAGCGCGAGGGCGCGCAATCCGTCGGGCTGGAATCCATCTTGACATCCCAGAGATCGGGCACGTCGGCCAGGAGCTCGACCACTTCATGCGCCTCGGAGGGTGCACGTTCGCTCGCCCGCCCCCGCAGTTCCTCGAGACTGATTCGCAGCGCAACCGCGCAGGAGTCGCCCACCGCCTCCTTCGTGACTTCAATGAGCTCGCGCACGATCCGCACGCGATTTGCCATCGATCCGCCGTATGCGTCGGTGCGCCGATTCCATTCCGGAAGCAGGAACTCGTACGGCAGGTAACCCATGCCGGCGTACACGTAGATGATGTCAAAGCCGGCGCGCTGCGCCTTGCGGGCCGCTTCCGCCTGCCAGCGCAGCAGGCTCGCGATGTCGGCCGCGTCCATGACTTTGGAGCGCTGATTGGCCATGAAGCCGACATGCGTCGCCATCCACGAGACACCCGACGGCGATAGCGGCGGCATTCGGCTGGTTCGATTCGATACGGAGCCGCCGCCATGCCACAGCTCGACCCCTGCAAGGGATCCATGTTCATGGACTGCGTCCGTCATGAGCGCGTGCGAGCGCACGTCGTTCTCGTCCCACAGCGCCGCATAAGGCAGAGGCGTGTCATCGGATGAGGGATGCACGGATACATAGCCCGTGCACACGACCCCCCAGCCGCCCTCGGCCTTCATGGCGCGAAAGCCGGCGCGCATGCGCGGCATCGTATTAGTCATGCCGCTCGCGTGAGGCACGGCGTAAAAGCGGTTCGGAGCGGTCACGGGACCGATGCGTACCGGCTCAAAGAGAATGTCAAACCGTGGATTACGCGCCACAACACACCTGCCCGCTCGCGCAAAATTGAGTATAGCTAAAATGCCGGCGCTCGCGGGCTATTCATCGATCGTTCAACAGTGGTTGCGCAGCCCGGCGTGCTGCATTCGTGGCATCAAATAGGGATGGCGGCGGCCGCGATTTTCCAGGCCGCGGAAACCCGCCGCCCACGCAGGCTGGCACGCGCCGTCAACGCGTCTTGGCGTCGATCTTTTTGGCAAGCTCCGCGAGGTCAATCTCCTCTTCGTCGATCGAGATTTCGAATGACGCATCCTTCGCCGGCGGTTTGGCCTTTGGCGCGGAGACGAGCGCGGCTGGAACCACGGCTGCTGCTCGCTCCTCGGGAATCGTTGCCGCCAGGGAGGGACGCTCCCAGTCCTTCTTCTGAGCCATCCAGCGCTGGTAGCGATCGAAACTCCACATCCCGTGTTCGGCCCCCGACTGAATGACCGTCGCGAGCTGGCTGAATTGCCCAGCCCGAATCGTTCCCTTGGCCGCGGAGCTGGCCATCAGCACTTCACAGCGCGGTACTCGCAGTTGGTAGTCGGCGAGGAAGTCCAAGCGCTGGCACACCACGCCCACCAGACAATCCGCGAGCTGCGCCAGGATGCTGCCTTGAATCTCCGGAGAGAATGCCATCGATATTCGGCTGAGCGCCTCCGCGCAGGTTGATGAATGCATCGTGGCGAGGACCAGCTGTCCCGTCTCCGCGGCGTTCAGCGTGAGCCGCATGACCTCCGGAGTGCGCATCTCAGTAATGACGAGCACGTCCGGGTTCTCGCGCAGCGCATCGATGATCGCCTGCTCAAAACTCGGCGAATGCGTGGGAACCTCGCGTTGTCGAATATAGGAGCGGCGATTCGCAAAGAGGTACTCGAGGGGGCTTTCGATCGTGATGATATTCCGTGCACATGAGGCGTTGAGCTCACCGATCAACGCAGCCAGGGTCGTCGACTTGCCACTTCCAGTTGGACCGGAAACGACGATGAGACCCGTGCGGGCGTCTATCAGCTTGCGCAAGTCAGGATGCAGATTGCAGGCGCGCAAGCTATCAACCGACGATGTGAGCAAGCGTACCGCCATCGCGATGCCGCGAACCGTACGGAAGACATTGATCCGACATTGTGCCCCAGCGATCCGGATCGATACA
This sequence comes from Gammaproteobacteria bacterium, assembly GCA_003140135.1. Taxonomy (GTDB): domain Bacteria; phylum Pseudomonadota; class Gammaproteobacteria; order Steroidobacterales; family Steroidobacteraceae; genus PALSA-1196. Next base: position 10,167 of record PLIX01000047.1, on the reverse strand, counting down.
TCGGCGGAGCCGCGCGCTACAAACTGATTCCAAGCGTCTGCCCCCAGCAACTCCTTGCCAATTTCAATAAGACGCGCGCCGGGGAGGGTTTCACCGACCGTCACGAGCTCGCCCTTGACCCGAACAACGAGTGGCGTCCCGGCTTCCAAATGTAGGTCACTGGCTCGCAGTGAACACGCGGTGGCAATCAGCTCTTTAAGGACCATGTGCAACCCCTCGCGGCGCTGGCGAGATACTATCGCGCGACGCACCCGACTGGTCGCCTTCAGGAGAATATGGTGCAGTCACCGTACAAGCTCGCATTGCCGGTCGTGGGTGCCATCGAGGTCGCATTCTTCGGTCGGCGCAGCGTTCTCGGCGGCATCAATGCGCGACCGGAAGCTCCATGGACGTCCCCATATAGCGCGTCCAGATCTGTGACTTGCCAAGAAGCGATACGCCGATAAAGCCGCGCACCTTGAGGCTGTCGGGTGTGATGAGCTCAACGAGACATTTGTAAGTGCGTCCGCTGTCCGGCTCGTAAATCGTCCCTCCCGACCACTTGCCGTCGCCGTCGTAGTGCAGATCGCGCAGGATGACCTTGCCGCGCAGCGACATGCTGCGCAGTGATGGATCGGGATTCTTCTCATCCACGCGTCCCGGGTGGCTGCCACCCACAATGCGGCCCTCGTAGGTCGCGCCTGCCGCGATGCTGATGTGAATGATTCCGTCCTTGGGTTCGGTCAGCCAGTTACCGAGAATCCGGGACTGCTGCTCATCGTTCGCCAAGACGGCGAGCGCCACTGCAAATAAGGCAGTGAGCGCGCCGATGTGCCTGCGCCGCACAGCTCCTGTCATGATTTAACTCTCCCGTCGTGCCGTCCGTTTCGCAAAGTCCCGGGCCGACGGCTGGACGCGCCGCAGCCACCGCAACTGTAACGCGAAACCGACGCGATGATATGATGAGGGATACGCGGCGAGCGAAGGCGTGTAAACGAGGCCATCGGAGCAATTGCTATGCGCGAGCCCCGGCTGAACACCCGCTGCGTGCGCGCTGCACACTCACCCGATGCGGCAACCGGAGCGGTCGCGCAGCCCATTTATCTCACGACAACATTCGAGCGCGACCCGGACGGCGCGTATTCGCGAGGTTACCGCTACAGTCGGGAGGGATCGCCAAATCGGGTGGCCCTCGAGTCGTGCATGGCAGCGCTCGAAGGTGGCATAGGCGCCGCCGCCTTTGCGTCGGGGCTGGCTGCGAACATGTCGGTGTTCGAGCTCTTGCGTAACGCCGATCACGTGGTCGCACCGCTTGAGGCTTACTACGGCACGCTCAAACAGCTGCGCGAGCATGCGCGCGAACGTGGCATTGCCGTCGACTTTGCTGACTTCAGCGACCCCTCGGCCATCAAGGCGGCCTTCACTGCGCGCACGCGGCTGGTGTGGATTGAGACACCGACAAATCCGCTCCTGAGCATTACCGATCTTGCGCTGGTGAGCGCGATGGCGCATGAGGCGGGTGCTCTGGTCGTTTGTGACAACACGTTTGCAACGCCGGTATGCCAAAATCCCTTCGACTTCGGCGTCGACGTCATCGTGCATAGCGGCACCAAGTATCTCGGCGGCCACAGCGATGTGCTGAGCGGCCTCGTTGTCGTCCGTGAGGATGCCGCCCTTCTTGAGCGCTTGCAGAGCTGGCAGCGCCTATGCGGCGCGGGGCTGGGGCCGTTCGATTGCTGGTTGCTCAGGCGCAGCATCGCAACCTTGGGGATCCGAGTGCGCGCACAATGCCACAGCGCGCTCCTGATCGCCGAGTTCCTGCGCACTCACCCGGCCGTGGAGCGCGTCTACTATCCCGGTTTGGCGCAGCATCCGGGGCATGCAGTGGCCGCGGCGCAAATGCACGGCGGCTTCGGGGCGGTGCTGTCGGTGTGTATCGCCCAGGGGCGAGAAGCGGCCTTCGAGACGGTGCGCCGCACGCGCTTCTTCACACCCGCGACCAGCCTTGGGGGCGTGGAGAGCCTGATCGAGCACCGTGCGTCGATCGAGGGTCCCGGATCCAAAACCCCACAGAACCTGCTGCGCCTCTCGATCGGCATCGAGGACAGTGAGGACCTGATTGACGATCTGGCGCAGGCACTGGCTTGAGCCGTCTTGTGCTGGTCACCGGCTTCGCGCTCCTCGCCTTTGCCGCCAACTCCATCCTCTGCCGCATGGCATTGAGGGACACCAGCATTGATCCGGCGAGCTTCACGAGCGTGCGAATTGTCGCCGGCGCCATCACGCTGTGGATCCTGGTGCGCCTGGGCAATCGGCGTGCGTCGGTCGCAGGTACCTGGATCTCCTCGTTCGCCCTGCTCGCCTACGCCATCGCCTTTTCCTTTGCGTACGTCGCCGTGACCGCAGGCACGGGCGCGCTCCTGCTCTTCGGCGCCGTCCAGCTGATCATGATTTCAGCCGGTTTGGCCGCGGGCGAACGGATCGATTTCAGTATGGCTCTCGGCTGGATGCTCGCGGTCGCAGGATTGGTGATCCTGGTATTCCCGGGAGTCTCCGCGGCGCCAGCGACGCAGAGCGCGCTCATGCTGTGCGCGGGCGCTGCCTGGGGCGTCTACTCATTGCGCGGTCGGCGTTCGAGTGATCCGCTGCGCGACACCGCTGGAAACTTCGCGCGCGCGGTACCCGGCGCCCTGCTCATCAGTGCCATCATGTGGAGGCATAGCTCTCTGGATCGAACCGGCATGGCACTCGCGGCGCTATCGGGTTCGCTCGCCTCCGGTGTCGGCTATGCCGCCTGGTACACGGCGCTGCCGCGCCTGAGGGCCATAGCAGCTGCCAACCTGCAATTGAGCGTGCCGCTGATCACCAGCCTCGCAGGTGTCGTGCTGTTCGCCGAGCCGATTACCGTGCGGCTTGCGAGCGCGTCCGTTTTGCTGCTGGGTGGCATTGCGCTGGCAACACGACACTCGATTAAAAGCCGCGCGGGCAGTCGCTAACCAGTGCCGCTAGAGTTGCGATCACCGCGTCGCAAGAGCGGGCCAGCGCCCACGGTACTCAAACGCGGCGGGTCTTCTGTGCGCGCCGCCATTCATGCCAGTACTCGCCGCAGCGGGTGGAAAAGTCGGCCGGCTTCTNNGCCCAACATGAACGCGGCGCTTTGCAGGTGCTCACGCTCGCGCTCGATCGCAGCGATGATTTCTGCCTGCTGCGCGGCTGAGGAAAATGTGCGGTTGTGCGTGATAACTTGCGCCCGCAAGATTGCCAAATCGTGATCGACGCCCAGTCGTTCTGAGAGCTCATCTGTTGCGTCCGCCAGTTTGCGGATTGGCCCTCGCCAAAGAGGCCTGAGATAGGCAAGCTCGTGATGCAGATACTTAACCTGCTTACGCCATCCATGGAGATGCGCTGCACACCGATCGGATCGCGCCCTGCGGTACATGCGTCGCCCGCGCCCATACACTCGCCGCATCCCCTTGCCGAGGACCGACCAGCCGCGTTTCTCTAACGAACAGTCCTCGATCCGCTGGTGTGCGCTGCCGAGCGTCCGACGAGTGAGCGCAAGACCCGTGGGTGCGGCCATGACGTCATGCTTGACTGTGTTTCTACTTTGAACGAGGGCGCGCCGAAACACTTTCACCGTGCTCGCCGCTGCCGCGCCGCCGCGGGTTTTGAGAAGTCTGTCGAGAGTCACCACCAGAATTGCCGCATCACGCGCCGCGCCCAGCGGTTGACCTGCGGCGCGCAGCTGCTTGTTCAGGTAGCGATAGGTGGCTCTCGGCAGCGCCTGCTGCAGCAGTCGCCACACGGCGCGCGCTTTTCTGATCGACTTTCGCGCACTGTGAATCGAACGATCTGAGGGCCTCCTGCCATTGAGCGCAAGCAACGCTGCGCCGATATGTTCGTCAACAATCCGGCGCGCCTCCAGAGTACCTGGCTCACGGTTCCGCAGTTTCACAGTCATCGTTAGCCCGACATCTGATCTGACTGACCGCCGATGTAGCGATCATGGCAGGGACCCGCCTGCAGACCAGCTCCTGCGAAGACGCTGCGCCGGCGCAGGAGGGATCGGAATCGAGTCTGAGTCGGTTTAGCTTATTGCCCTCACTTGCCGCCGCCCCACGCGTAATTCAATTCAAGTCCGACCGTTCGCGGCTGGTTGGTCACGATCCGATTCAGCGCCGGAACGAAGAATGAGATCTCCTCCGGATCGCCGAGGTCCGCCCGCTTATCGAAAGCGTTGTTCATGAACACGAACACGGATACCTTGCGGTCGCTGGACCAGCCCCCGCGAAGGTTCACGATGTCACGCGACGGAACCTTGTTCTGGAAGAAGGTGACGTCGGTCATCGTGCCGGTGTATTCGTTGGTCCCTCTCAGGACCATCGCATAGTCATCCGAGATCGGGTGCCGATAGACGATCGAGGTCGTCTCGGTCCAGTCCGGCGAATCCTGCACGCGTTCGCCGTCGACGAACCCGGCGCCCGCCTCGGCCGCGACGACGTTGGCATGGGTGTAGCCGGCGGCGGTCGAGACTGTGAGCTCGGACGTCACGGCGCCGCTTGCCTCAAGCTCGGCGCCGTAGACATGCGCAGTGCCGGCATTGGCGGTGAATGTAGCGCCGCAGGCCTCGGTCACGAGTTGCTGAATGCCCGTCCAATCCTCGTAGTAGACGGCGCCGTTGAGAGTCAACCGCTCGTCGAACATTCGCAATTTTTCACCGGCCTCGTAGCTCCAGATCGCATCGGGGCCGAATTGCAGAGGATTCGACGGGCAAGTGGTGGGTGGCGGAGGGTTGCCGCCCCCAGGGCGAAAGCCCTTGGCGGCCTGAACATAGAGCGTCAGGTCCTTGGTCGGCTCATAGGACAGGTTGAGCTTGGGATTGACGCCGGATGCCGAGGCCGGCAGCGAAAACGTAATGGGGGGAGCGGGGCCTGTTATCAGACCGCCGGACTCCGCAAGGTCCTCTGAGCTCTTGTACGAGTAGTAGCGCAGTCCTCCCGTGATCTTGAAATTGTCTGCAAAGCGGTACGACGCCTCGCCAAACCCGGCGTACTGCTTAAGATCATTGTCGAAGGTCAGATAGAAGTAAGACGGCACGCCGAACAATTCCGCCACAATCGGGCCCGGTTTGGTGGTTCCAATGGCGGTGTTTGCCTTGTAATCCTCATAAAAAGCGCCCGCGAGCCATTGAAACGCGCCATCACCGGTCGAGTTCAATCGCACCTCTTCGCTGAATTGGCTGCTGTAATCCGTCTCGAAGGCCGTGACCGGACCTGCCTCAGCATAAGTGACGCCCGGAACCCCGATGAGCGCCGTGAGGAAGTCCTGCGCGATTTCCGAGGTGTCCTGTTCAAGATGCGTCTGCCGACGGTAGTACCCCGTCGATGAGGTCAACTCCATTCCGCTGAAATCGTATTTGATCGGCAGGGTGAAGAGCTGGAAACTGTCGCCATAGGGTTCAGTCTGGTCGAATGGCTGGTAGTGCGCTTCGGATTTGACCCCGGGCGGATCGTCGACGAAGTTGGGCGCGCCCTGTGTGATCGTCTGCACGAAGACGCTCGGCGCGATGGTCAAACCATCCATGGGCAGCCATTGCAGCGAGGTGCGCACGCCCTGCACCTGTTCCCAGTTGGCGTCCTTGTAATCGTGCTCCACCGGCGCTGCGAGGACATTGCCGCGCGTAAAGCCGCCATTGGTTTCGAGCGGAAACGGATTGAGCACAACGCGGTCGATCCAGCCGTCGGTGTAGCTGTCCGTTCCGACGATGCGCAGCGCCAACTTATCCTGAATCAGCGGAATGTTGACCATGCCGTTAGTCGTGTAATTCAACCCGCCGTCCTTCGTGTCCGAAGCGATGGCCTGGGCGCTCACCGCGGGGGCGCTCGGGTCGGGCTGATTGGTCACGAGCTTGATCGTGCCGCCCATGGAGCTCGAGCCGTACAATGTGCCCTGGGGGCCGCGCAGCACCTCGACGCGGTTAAGATCGTACAGGCTGGGGTCGATTACGACTCTGCCCAAGAGGGCCTCATTCGGCGGACTCAGCGGCGTGTCGTCGAGATAGAAGCCGACCGTCGGCGCCTGACCGCCCGAGGAGGCGATGCCGCGCATCTCATACTCGGTCTGGCCGGGTCCGGAATTGCGCTCCGACACTCCCGGGGTCTCGTAGCCGACCTCGGACATGTCTGAAATGCCCGCCGCCTGGAGCTGCGCGCCGGAATAGGCGGTGACGCTGAGCGGCGTCGACTGAACCGTCTCCGAGCGCTTCTCCGCGGTGATCACAATCTCCTGCAGCCCTGCGGGCGCGCTCTCTGCGCTGGCCGACGGCGCCTGCTGTGCCGACAATCGCGGAGCGACTCCAACCGCAAGGACCGCGGCGGCGCGCGTGACGCCGAAGACCAAGCCCACACCTCCGCCCGCGAATTCTCGACTGGACGTATCTGAGCTCTTCACCATGGCGCTTCCCCCGTTGAAAATCTCTATTGTTCTATTCCGGCCAGGCGCCGGCGCGGCATACCCCGCTTTTCCTGCGGGGGACCATACAACGCCTCTCGGCCGCCGACAAGCGAATGAGATTCCCGCGATCAGTTCCCGGCGTCACGGGGCAGTGGTCCGGTCGTGCGGTGGCGCGAACGCGCGCCGTACAGCCAGTAGATAGCGACGCCAAGCAGAACCCACAGGCCGAAGCGCCACCAAGTGGCGGCGGGCAACCCAGCCGCCATGTAGCCGCACACCAGAACCGCGCCGATGGGAATTGCCGGCACCCACGGGGTTCTGAACGGGCGCACGGTTTGCGGATACTTGCGGCGCCATACGAGGACGGCCAGAGCCACGGCGACGAACGCGGCGAGCACCCCGATCGAAACCATTTGCCCGAGCAGGCTGATGGGGAAAATCGCGCTCAGCACCGCCGCGATGAGGGCCGTGAACACCGTCGCCGTGGCCGGAGTCTTGCGCCGAGGGTGCAAACGCGCAAGCCGCGCGGGAAGCAATCCGTCTTCCGCCATGACGAAAAGAATGCGCGCCTGCGCCATCAGAATCACGAGCAGCACAGAGACCATGCCGATGGTCGCGCCGATCTGCACGACTGGCACCAGCCAGTGCAGCTGCGGACCGGCAGCGTTGATCGCCACGGCGACCGGATTGGCGACATTGAGCGCGCGGTAGTCGACCAGCCCAGTCACGACCAACATCATCGGCGCAAACAACACCGTACACACAGCGAGCGAGCCGATGAGTGCGAACGGCACGTCGCGTTGCGGCCGTCGTGCCTCCTGTGCCGCGACTGCAACCGTATCGAATCCAAGATACGTGAAGAACACGATGCCGGCGCCGCGCACAACTCCGCTCCAGCCGAACTCGCCCCAGGTGCCCGTGTTCTTCGGCACGAACGGTACCCAATGGTGCGGATTCACATAGAGGGCGCCGAATGCGATGACGAGCAGGATCACGCCCAACTTGATGAGCACGATCACGCCCACGATGCCTGCCGACAGCTTCACGCCGCGCACGGCCAGGTAAGCCGTTGCCGCAAGCACTAGCAGCGGAAGAACGGCCAGCACAATCCGCGCAGTCGACGGATCTGCAATATTGAACAGGCCCGCGAAATAAGCCGCGAAGGCCTGTGCAACGATCGCGGCGGCAAACAGATACTCGAGAATCAAAAGCCATCCGACCAGCCAGCCGACGACGCGGCCGAAGGCGCGCGTGCTGAACGCATAGGCGCTGCCGGCGCTGGGAAACATGGCGGAGAGCTCTGCATAGCACAGGCCGGCCAGGGCACAGCCAAGCGCGGCGATCATGAAAGACAGCGTGATCGCGGGCCCTGCAAACTGTGCGGCCGCCGGACCGGGAATGACGAAGATACCCGAGCCGATGATGGCCCCGATGCCGATGCCGAGCAGTTGCCAGCGGCCAAGCACCGGGAGCAAGCCCGACATGCCGCGCACTTCACTCAGTTCAGCCAACTCACGCTCCCCGGTATGGGTTCGGCAATGCAGCGCTCACGGCCAACAGGCTCTGCACAAAGCTCGCCGCGATCCATACATTGAACGCTCCGTCGTGGCGCGCGAGGATGGCCGGGCAGTCAAAGAGCAGGATCGCCGCGCACTCCCGGCCCGCCAAGATGCCCTCGACGCCAATGCTTCCGGAAAGGATGCGACGCGCGTGTTCCGCTGCGATCCGCACCTCTTGCCATTTGCCTTCGACCTCGATCAGCACGCCGCATCCGCCACGCGCAATCGAAGTCAGCTCACGCAACAGGGCCGGCGCCGGCGCAGGCGCCAACCATCGATGCGGCGCGAAGTGCAGCAAAGCCGGGCGCCCCGATGCATCCCATAGCACTTGGCCGGGGTTTGCGGGCCAAGCGCTGATGGCATCTGCAACGACGGCTGTGCCGGGATGCGCGACGAACTCAAAGCAAGCTGCGAGCGGCAATGCAGTGATCGGGGTCGCCATGCTGCCGGTATCCGCAGCGCTCATGCCTTCATCCGCTCGCTTGCAGGGTCGAAATGCACGCTCGCCGTCACACGTACCGGTGTTTCCAGGCCGCGCAGTGGATCTCGTGCGAGAACGACGTCGCCGTCGCGCGCGAGGTCTCGCGCGAGGAGCGCAAGCCCGATCCATTGCTGCAACGCCGGACTATAGACGGCGGATGTGACATGACCCCGGCCGCGCCGTTTGTCATCCGTTGTCGTCAATTGTGCGCCGCCCAGAAACTTCGAGCTCCCGTCTGCTGCTTTGAGCCCGACCAGCATCGGGCGATCACGCGCCGAAAACGCCGGCCGTGCCAACAAATCTCGGCCCACGCATCGATTGTCCCCTTCCAGCAGGCGCCCAAATCCGAGATCCTCCGGAGCTGTCTCGCCATTGAGCTCCGCTCCCGTGAGATAGCCCTTCTCGACGCGCAGGATGTCGAGCGCCTCAAGACCGTAGGGATTCAAACCCCCGTCGGCGAGAGCCTGCCAGAGCGGGGCCGCGATCTGCGCACGACAGTGCAGCTCGAATGCAAGCTCGCCCGAGAAGCTCGCCCGCAGCACGCGCAGCGAAGCGTTGTGCCACAGGCCGCTTGCGAACTGCATATGCTTCATCTCATCGAGGATCGTGCTCCATTTGGCACCGAGTACGTCGCGCAGAACGGCACGGCTTTGCGGTCCGGCGCACACGATGACGCTCCATGCCTCGGTCACGTCGGTCAGCGTGACTCGGCTCCTCGCCCACTCGACATCGCGCCACAACTCAAGATGCGACAGGACGAGTTGCGCGTGGCTCGAGCTGGTGGTGGCAAGAAACCGCTCATCCTCGAGGCGCAGCAGAAGGCCATCATCGAGCACCATGCCGTCCTCACGCAGCGCGACCATATATTTGCTGCGGCCGATCTTGAGCGTGCTCGCGCGATTCAGGTACATCCGATCCATAAACGCGGCCGCATCGCGCCCCGCAACTTCGATCTTGCCCAGCGTCGAACCGTCGAAGATTCCGCCCTGCGCGCGAACCCGAGCCGCCTCGATGAGGCCCGCACTGAATGCATCATCGCCATGGGCTCGATAGTAGCGCGGCCGAAGCCACAGCCCCGCCGGCTCCAGCACGCCGCCATGAACTTCGTGCCAGCCGTGCAGCGCGGTGCGCCGTGTCGGTTGTACATGGCCTGCAAAGCGGTGTCCCGTGAGCGCCATCAGAGTGACTGGCTGATACGGGGGCCTCGTGCGAAAGACGCCGACATCTGGAAGCGACTGCCCTGAGAGCTCGCCGATGATCGCCGCGCCCAGCTCGGAGCTGAAGCGGCCCTGGTCCGTACCGACACCCAGTGTCGTGTAGCGCTTGGCATGTTCGATCTGACCGAAGCCCTCCGCGATCGCTTGGCGAAGGTCCGCGACGGTAACGTCGTTTTGGAAATCGACGAATTGGCGTTTCTCCTGGGCGAGCGGCGCTGGAGAGCGCCAGAATGACTCAAGGTTCGGAGCTGCATCGCCGCGCCCCACGGGTGGGGCGCCCGGATCCGCCCGTAAACTTGCGGCCTGCGCCGCTGCGACGCCCGCGGCGTGGCCATCCCGCAGGATCTCGGCTAGCTCCAGCTTTCCGTTGGCAGCGCCGCACACGCGTCGCCACGACGGCTGGGCAGCCGCGCCAAATGAGCCGATCTGCGGCAGAAAGGCGGTAGCGCCGCCCTCCTGCAGGCCGGCGTGGATGCTC
>PLIX01000168.1:28934-43268 GCA_003140135.1 Gammaproteobacteria bacterium | reverse complement strand
GCTTACCCTGGCGCGACCCAAAGTTACCCCCACATATGTGTGGTTGCCATTAGGTGCTGCTGGACGCCGTTGGACGTGAAAACAGCAAATCCACTCGATATCTCAAAGCGTTGCGCGCCAAAGTAGACGACTCAAGACGTCAGGACACGTCGGTAGACTTGGGCCCGGTAGGATTCGAACCTACGACCAAGGGATTCACTTGCCCCGGCGTTTCCGCCGGGAGTGGACTATCTCTTCACCCGCGCACGCCGTGCGTGTGGGTGCGGGACGCTCTTGCCTGTTATTAAGGGCGCTACGAGCCCTCAGGTAGTCTCTGCACCTTCCGGCGGTGCCCCGCCGACTTGGCTCAGGATTGCCATGAGCTTCATGCATGCATAAGGCTCGAAGGTTTCCCTGAATTCATCCCGTCCACTTCGCGCGTTTCCGCGCGAAGGCACCTTTTCGATGAGTCCCCTGCACTAACCGCTGTGCTACAGGCCCAACACGGAAATTGTAACAGTCATGGCAGATCGAAGTGTCTTCTGCGCACGGATTCAGCGAACCCAGCCATTTTCGCGCCACCTCGCGGCTGCGTCTCAGCCGCTCCACATCTTTCTTTTGCAGCGGCCACAGTGGGTTGCCCGGGCTGAGTCGGCTCGCGCTTCTGGCACCCGCTGACGAGAGCGTTCACTGCGAGCAGCGCCATGCAGGTCGAGAGTATTTTCATACGCACATCCCCCTTGCGAACCTGTACGGCAACGTTAGCATGGCGATCCCCAGAAGACCTAAGGACTCAAGCCCATGAAGCTCTACTATATGAAAGGCGCCTGTTCGCTCGCCTCCTACATTTCCCTGAATGAAGCCGGCGTCAAGTTCGAGGCCATTCAGGTCGACCACAAGACCCACAAGACCCCTGACGGCGCAGATTTCAATGCCATCAACACGAAGGGCTACGTCCCGGCGCTCCGTCTCGATAATGGAGAGCTGCTGACTGAAAATGTCGCAGTGCTCCAGTACATTGCCGACCGCAACCCCGCCTCCAAACTGGCGCCGCCCGCAGGCACGATGGAGCGCTACCACCTGATGGAATGGCTGTCCTACATCAACTCCGAGATTCACAAGTCCTTCGGCCCGCTGTTCGCCCCCGCCGTGAGTGAAGACGTGAAGCAGTTCGCGCGGGACAATCTCACAAAGCGCGTGGATTGGCTGGAAAAGGCCCTGGGTGCGAAGACTTACCTCATGGGCGAGCAGTTTACCGTGGCCGACGCCTATCTCTATGTGGTTCTCGGCTGGTCGAGACACGTTGGCGTCGACCTCGGTAAATGGCCGGCGTTGAAGCGCCACAATGAGCGCGTGGGCGCGCGGCCGCATGTGATTGCAGCCTTGAAAGGGGAAGGGCTTATCAAGTAGCGCCGCCTTATATTCCAGGAGGCTACGTTTTCCGGGGCCGCATGCCGCGCGTCGGCGCAGCTTCGAGGGGATTCTCCGGCCAGTGATGCTTGGGGTAGCGTCCGCGCAGATGCTTGCGCACGTCAGCGTAGGAGCCCTGCCAGAAGCCCGCGAGATCGCGTGTGATCTGTACCGGCCGCTGCGCCGGCGAGAGGAGCTTAAACGTGACGCGCACGGCGCCGCCGGCGATGCACGGCGTTTGTAGCAGGCCAAACACCTCCTGCAAGCGCACCGCAACGCTGGGGGCGCCTTCCTCCAGGTAGTCGATGCGCATCTGCGACCCCGTCGGCACAGTCAAATGCGACGGCGCGAGTTCATCCAACTTGCGCCGCTCGTCCCACGACAGGAGCGCGCGCAACGCCTCTGGCAGAGGCACTCGTGCCAAGTGCTCACGACGCGTGACGCCATCGAGCCAAGGCAGAAGCCACGTCTCGAGTGACGCTGGGAGCGCTGCATCGTCAACTGCCGGCCATTGCCGGGTATCTTCACGTCCGAGCCCGCGCACGAACTGCATGCGCGCCTGCAGATCGCGCGCCTCTCGATCCCAGGGCAGCGCTGCCAATCCGAGCTCGCGTACTCCCGTCAACATCGCGGCACGGGCAGCCTCCGGCGGCACAGAATCAAGCGGCTGCTCCTCAAGAACCAGCGCACCAAGCTTGACGACGCGCCGCGCGATCACTGCCTCTTCGCGCGTGCTCCACTCGATGGTCGTAGTGCTCAGGATGCGCTCGGCAAAGTGTTCGCTGAGCTCGGCTCGAGCAACGGGTGCGGCAAGAAGAATACGCGCATCGCGGTCGCGGTCATCCAGATCCACCGCGACGATGAATTCCTGCCTCGACAGCCCGTCGGGCTCGGCGAAGAAGGCACCGCGTCCATTGGCGAGCGTGTAGCGAGCTTCGGACCCCGCGCGCCGGCGGCCGATGCGGTCGGGATAGGCAAAAGCCAGGAGCAAACCGGCGTGCAGGGTATCTCGCGCTCCATGAGTGCCGGCGCCCAGCTGCCGCGCGAGCTCGCGCGCGAGGCGGCGCGAGCGCTGCACCGCCGCCTGATCGACTGCGTCGGCGGGGCCGGCGCCGAGCAGAATGTCAATGCGGGAGCGGATGTCCGTGTCGCGCGCGCCGGCCGCGCCGCGCAGCAGATCACGCTCTGACAACAGCGCCGCGAGGAGCGCCGCGAGCGGCACGCGAGCCAGTGCGTTTGCGCGCAGCAACATGTGCGCCAGCCGCGGATGCACACTCAGGGCGGCCATCTTCCTGCCATGCGCCGTGATGCGGCCCTCGGCGTCGGTCGCGTCGAGCTTGGCGAGCAGATCGCGCGCGCTCCCCAACATGGCAGCGGGCGGCGGGTCCAGCCACTTGAGATCATTGGCAGCGCGCACTCCCCATAGAGCGAGATCGAGCGCAAGTGGCGCAAGATCCGCGGCCAGGATCTCCGGCGGCGTAAATGGCGCGAGATTCTTCTGTGCCGCCGCGCTCCATGCGCGATAGCACACGCCAGGCGCCAAGCGTCCCGCTCTGCCTTGGCGTTGGTCGGCCGACGCGCGCGAGATGCGCTCGGTTTCAAGCCGGCTCATACCCGTCGCCGGATCAAATGCCAGCCGGCGCATGAGGCCCGAATCCACGACGATGCGCACGCCTTCGATGGTGAGACTCGTCTCGGCGATGTTGGTCGCAAGGACAATCTTGCGCGTGCCCGGCGCACCTGGAGAGAGCGCCGCATCCTGAGCTGCGCTCGCAAGGTCCCCGAACAGAGGCAGGACGCGCACCCCCGGTTCAAGGCCGGCCGATTCCAGGAGTCCGAGTACACGGCGGATTTCGCGCGCACCGGGCAGAAAAACGAGGACATCGCCGCTTTCTTCGACCAGAGCCCTCTGCACGAGCTGCGCGACGAGGCGTTCGGATGAGATCTGCGCCGCGGCGCTCGCGCCCGGCAGTGCAGGCGCGCTGCGTCCCGCATAGCGCGTCTCGACCAGGAACGTCCGGCCCGCGGTCGCGATGATCGGCGCATCCAGCAGCGCCGCGACGCGCTCGACGTCGAGCGTCGCCGACATCACCAATATCCTGATCGTCGGGGAGAGGTTGGCGCGCGCATCCAGAAGGAGCGCCAGCCCCAGATCCGCCTGCAGGCTGCGCTCGTGAAATTCATCGAAGATGACGAGCGCGGTATCTTCAAGCGCCGGATCATCCTGCAACATGCGCGCGAGCACGCCGTCGGTCACGACCTCGATGCGCGTCGCGCGTGAGATGCACGAGTCAAGCCGCATGCGGTATCCGACAGTCTCACCGACGTTCTGACCGAGAGTGGACGCCATACGGCGCGCGACCGCGCGTGTGGCAAGCCTGCGCGGCTCGAGCATCACGAGGCGCTTGCGCGCCGCCCACGGCTCATCGATCAGGGCGAGCGGAACGACCGTGCTTTTGCCCGCCCCCGGCGGGGCCTGCAGCACCGCGACGCCATGCCGCGAGAGTGCCGTGCAAAGCTGCGGCAGCGCCGCATCGACTGGCAGTCCGGAGGCAACGCTCACCAGATCCGCACGCGCTCCGCGGGAGGAAGGTAGAGCCGATCCGTCGGACTCACATCGAATGCGGCGTACCAGGCATCCATGTTGCGAACGACGCCGTTCACGCGAAACTGCGGTGGACTGTGAGGATTGCTCACCACCAGCTTGCGCAGCAGCTCATCCCGATAAAGGCTCTGCCACCCTTGAGCCCAGGCGAGAAAGAAGCGCTGATCACCCGTGAGTCCGTCGATCACCGGCGCGTGGCGGCCGTGCAGCGACAGATGGTAAGCCGCATAGGAGACACTCAGACCCCCGAGGTCACCGATGTTCTCGCCCAGTGTGAGGCGCCCATTCACATGCAGCCCCGGCAGAGCTTCGAAGGTGTCGTATTGCGCGGCCAGATGGTCTACGAGTTTCTTAAACGCGATCTCATCTTGCGGCTGCCACCAGGTGCGCAGCACGCCATGCGCATCGGATTTCGCGCCCTGATCATCGAAGCCGTGTCCCATCTCATGCCCGATCACACCGCCGATGGCGCCGTAGTTGACCGCCGGATCCGCCGCGGGGTCGAAAAACGGCGACTGCAGGATCACCGCCGGGAACACGACCTCGTTGAATGTCGGGTTGTAGTACGCATTCACCGTCTGCGGCGTCATGTTCCACTCGTCGCGGTCCGTGGGCAAATTGATGCGGACCACCTGGCGATGCCATTCAAACCGCGCCGCGCGCTCGGCATTGCCGAACGCATCACCGGGGCGCACTTCCAGAGTCGCGTAATCGCGCCACGTGTTGGGATAGCCGATCTTCGGACGAAACGTCGCGAGCTTCTGCAAGGCAACTTTCTTTGTGCCCGCGCTCATCCAGGAAAGATGACGAATGCGCTCGCCATATGCCGTCCTGAGGTTCTCAACGAGTGCAATCACCTGTGCGCGCGCCGCGGGCGTGAAGTAGTGCTCAACGTAAAGCTGGCCCGCCGCCTCGCCAAGACTCGCATTGACCGCGCTCACCGCCCGCTTCCAGCGCTCGCGCTGTTCTTTCTGGCCGTTCAATACGCGGCCGTAGAAATCGAAACTCTCGTCATCGATGGGCTTCGGCAGGACATCCGCAACGCTGATGAGGTAGTGATAGCGAAGATAGCTCTGCCAGCGCTCGACGGGCACCTCATTGAATAGGGCGCCCAAGGCGCCGATCGCATCGAGCTCGCGGACAATGTAATCCTTCTGTCCATCAACGCCGGCAGCGCCCAGAAGCTCCTGCCATGCGAAGCCCGGCGCCAGGTCGTTGAGCTCGGAATGCGTTCGCAGGTTGTATGTCAAATCCCGCTCGCGGCGCTTGGCGGCCGGCCAATGCACCGCTGCGATCTGGGTCTCAAGCTGCACGATCGACGCTGCCTCCGAGGATGCGTCCGCATCGCCCGCCAGAGTGAGCATGCGTTCAATATGCGCCTGGTACTTGGCGCGCACGTCTGTGTAGACCGTTTCGGTCTTCAAATAATAGTCGCGATCGGGCAATCCGAGGCCGCTCTGGGTGATCGAGACCACGTAGCGGTCCGGATTCTTATCATCGGCGCGGATGCGCAGTTGCATAGGCGACATCAGCGCAAAATCCGCCCGGCCCATGAGCCGCAGCAGTTCGGCGTGCGTGCGGGCAGCGGCGATCGCGTTCAGTGCGGGTTGCGCAGGCGCAAGGCCTGCGCGGTTGATCGCGTCGGTGTCCATAAAGGCGCGATAGAAATCGCCCACTTTCTGCGCGACGCTGCCGGTGGCTGCGCTTGCCGGGAGTGCTTCGATAAGCGCGTGGACTTTTTGTTGCGCGTCCTCATCGAGCACTTCGGACGCACCCCAGCGCGTTCGATCGGCAGGAATCTCGTGAGTATCCAGCCAATGCCCGTTTGCATAGCGGAAAAAGTCATCTCCGGGTCTTATCGTCGCATCGCGTGTCGACAGATCCAATCCAAACGCACCGATCTTTGCCTGCTGGGACGCTGCGTCATTCCTCTCAGAAGACGCAGCGGGATTCGCAGGGGTACCTGCGGCAAGCGCAGCGAAGATCCCAAGTGCCACAAGCGCGCGTGTCGTTATCATTCCTGAGACTCCTTCCGACCCGTGAAGGGTAAGTCGTCCGGCTCACGCAGCGCCATCGTCTTGAGCGCACGCTCGTCCGGCAAGACGGCGCTCAACGGGCCCGAGTGCGCCACATGGCGATGACAAACGAAACCCACCCTGCAATGAGCAATAGGCCCCCGAGCGGCGTCAAAAACCCGACCGCGTGGGGCGCACCGAAGGCGAGCGCGTAAAGGCTTCCGCAGAAAAGCACGATGCCAATGAGAAGCAGTGCCCCCGCCCTTCGCAGCAGTGCTGCATTCACCGCGCGTGCCGCAAGACCGACCCCGAGGAGCCCGAGGGATTGAAAGAACTGATAGCGGTCGGCGGTGAGATAGACGCTCAACCGATCGGGCGACAATTCTCCCAGCAACCCATGGGCGCCGAAGGCGCCCAGCAGCGTTGCCAGGGCAAGCAGGACGCCGCTGCTTGCGAGGATCCTCGGGCCGTCGAACCTCATCCGCGGTTTTTCATCAATGGCGTGATGAGGTCGAGCGGCAGCGGAAATACGATCGTCGAGCTCTTCTCGTTGGATATATCCGCCAGGGTTTGCAGATACCGCAGTTGCATGGCGGCCGGCTCCTGCGAGAGCGAGTGCGCCGCCTGGACAAGCATCTGGGCGGCCTGACTCTCGCCCTCGGCATGTATGATCTTGGCGCGCCGCGTGCGCTCCGCTTCGGCCTGCTTCGCCATCGCACGAATCATGGTCTCATCGAGATCAACGTTCTTGATCTCGACCTTCGTCACCTTGATGCCCCAGGCTTCCGTGCTCTGATCGAGGATGCGTTGAATGTCCGCGTTCAGCTTGTCGCGCTGCGCGAGCAGGTCGTCCATCTCGTGCTGGCCCAGGACTGAGCGCAAGGTCGTCTGCGCAAGCTGGCTCGTGGCCTCGAAAACATTGGCGACCTGAATGATGGCTTTGCCCGGATCGACGATGCGGAAGTAGACGACGGCGTTGACCTTGACCGAGACGTTGTCGCGCGAGATCACGTCCTGCTTGGGCACGTCGAGCACGATTACGCGCAGGTCGACCTTGCGCATCTGCTGCACCATCGGTGCGACCAGGATGAGACCCGGGCCCTTGATCCCCGTGAACCGGCCGAGCGTGAACATGACGCCGCGCTCGTACTCGTTCAACACCTTGACGGTGGTGAAGAACAAGGCGGCAATGAAGACGACGACGACGATGGTATATGGCATAAATTTCCCCTTGCGCCTCAAATAGGCTCGACCCAGAGCCCGAGACCTTCGACCTTCACGATACGCACCTGCTGCCCGACGCGCAGCGGGGTCGCCGTGTGTGCGTTCCACAGCTCTCCCGCGTAGCGCACCTGCCCTTTTTCATTGAAGTTCTCGACGACCTCGGCGGTCTGACCGACCATGACCCGCTCCCCCGTGACGACCGGTCGGCGCTGCGAGCGCGCACCCAAGAATGCGATGGCGAGCACCACCAGGCCGCCGACTGTGGCGACGCCGGCGATCAGCGGTAACCCGATAGCCATGCCCGGAGTCTCCGTATCGAACAGGATGATCGAGCCCACGACGAACGCGACGAGTCCGCCAAGACCCAAGGAGCCGAACGCCGGTACGTGGAACTCGGCGATGATCATGCCAACGCCCAGCACGACGAGCGCAAGCCCAGCATAGTTCACCGACAGAATCTGCAGAGCGAACAACGCCAGCATCAGCGCTATGACGCCGATTACACCCGGAAACATGACCCCGGGATTGTAGCCCTCGAGAAGGAGCCCGTAGAGGCCGATCAGCAGTAGCCCATAGGCAATCGTCGGATGGGTAATCACCGACAGGAGCTTGGTGCGCCAGTCAGGATCGATGCGCTCGACGGTGAGGCCCGCGGTCGCAAGCTTCGCCGTCCGGTTGCCGAGCCACACTTCGCGGCCATCGATCTGCGCCAAGAGGTCCGGTACATCGCGCGCAATGAGATCGATGACGTGCTCCTTCAACGCCTCGCTCGCCGTCAGACTCGCCGCACCGCGCACGGCCTCATCGGCCCACTGCACATTGCGGCCGCGCAACTCGGCCAAGCCGTGCAGATACGCCGCCGCGTCATTGATCACCTTGCGTTCCATGGGCGTTGCGGGCTCGGTGGGATGCGCATCTTTGGCGGGCGCAGCGGCCGGCGCAGCCGCGGGCGCCGGTGCTTCTTCACCGCCGATCGATACCGGAGTCGCGGCTCCCACATTGGTCGCAGGCGCCATGGCCGCGATGTGGCTCGCGTACAGAATATAGGTGCCGGCACTGGCCGCACGCGCACCCGAGGGCGCGACGTAGCTCACGACGGGAACCGGCGAAGCGAGAATGGCGCGAATAATGTCGCGCATGGAAGTGTCGAGACCGCCGGGCGTATCGATCTGCAGAATGACGAGCCGGCTGCCGTGCGCCTGCGCCGCTTCAAGGCCGCGCACGACATAGCGCGAGGTGGCGGGTCCGATCGCGCCTTCGATTTGCAGGAGAGTCGCAACCGCACTTCCTGCGCTTGCCGCGCCCTGGGAGGCCGCGGGCCCTGCGATGAGGCCCAGAACGCCAAGCGCGAGGGCCGTGACGGCCAGAGATGCGGAAGTGATGCCGCGCATGCCTGCGACCCTACTCCGGTTCGCCCAAGGAGGGTACTAACGCGTGTGCTGCGTGCGAAACGGCCGCGCAGACTTGCGCTGCGGCTTGCCCGCGGGCGCATCGGCCGTTCCCGGCGGCTGCCACGCGGGAACCAGGTGCTGCTTGCCGCTGCCGATGAGATCCGCCCTGCCCATGCGCCGCAGGGCTTCGCGCAGGATGGGCCAGTTGCTCGCGTCGTGGTAGCGCAGGAAAGCCTTGTGCAGGCGGCGTACTTTCAAACCCTTGGGAATGCGCACTGCTTCGCTCTTGCGGGTGATCCTGTGCAGCGGATTCTTGCCGCTGTGATACATGGCCGTCGCGGTCGCCATCGGCGCGGGCAGGAAGGCCTGCACCTGATCTGCCCGATAGCGGTTCTTCTTCAACCACAGCGCAAGCTCCAGCATGTCCTCATCGGAAGTGCCGGGGTGTGCAGCGATGAAATACGGAATGAGGTACTGCTCCTTGCCCGCCTCTTTGGAGTAGCGGTCAAAGAGCTCTTTGAATTTGTAGTAAGCGCCCACGCCCGGCTTCATCATCTTGGAGAGCGGACCGTCCGCGAGCGCCTCGGGCGCGATCTTCAAATAGCCCCCCGTGTGGTGCCGCGCGAGCTCCTGCACATACTCCGGAGATTCGACGGCGAGGTCATAGCGCACGCCCGACGCGATCAGCACTTTCTTGACGCCGGGGACCTGGCGCGCGCGCTGGTAGAGGCGAATGAGCGGCGCGTGATCCGTATTCAAGTTCGGGCAGACGCCCGGAAAGACGCAGGATGGCCTGCGGCATGCGCTTTCAATCTCGGGGCTCTTGCACGCGAGCCGATACATGTTGGCCGTGGGGCCGCCGAGATCCGAGATGACGCCGGTAAATCCAGGCACGGAGTCGCGCACCTTGCCGATCTCGCGCAGCACCGATTCCTCGGAGCGATTCTGAATGATGCGTCCTTCGTGCTCGGTGATCGAACAGAACGTGCATCCCCCAAAACAGCCGCGCTGAATGGAGATGGAGAAGCGGATCATCTTGTACGCCGGAATCACATCCTGGCCGTACGAGGGATGCGGACGGCGCTGGTAGGGCAGCTCGTAAACCCAGTCCATCTCTTTGGTGGTGAGCGGTATGGGCGGCGGGTTCAACCACACATCCACATTGCCGTGACGCTGCACGAGCGCGCGCGCATTGCCGGGATTGGATTCCAGATGCAGGATGCGCGAGGCATGCGCATAGAGCACAGGATCCGCCGTCACCGCCTCGCAGGAGGGCATGCGGATGACGCTCCTCTCGCGGTCGGCGTTCTTCACGCCGCGGACGAAGCGTACCGGCTGAACTTCGGGCGGCGCCGCTCTGGGACGCTCGATTTGCTTGGCCGCGCCCGGTTCCATCGCGTAGGGATCAGTCGGCGGGCCGAGCGGTCCCGGCGCATCCAAGTGAGTCGAATCGATCTCGATCCAGCCTGCAGGCACCGCGGCACGCGCGAAGGCCGTGCCGCGCAAGTCGGTGATGGCGGCGATCCTCTCGCCGGCCGCGAGCCGGTGTGCCAGCTCACACACCTGGCGCTCGGCATTGCCGTACACGAGAAGATCCGCTTTGGCATCGAGCAGGATCGAGCGGCGCACCTTCTCGGACCAATAATCGAAATGCGCGATGCGGCGCAATGACGCCTCGATGCCGCCGATGACGATCGGCACGTCTTTGAAGGCCTCGCGCAGGCGCTGCGCATAGACGATGACGGCGCGGTCAGGGCGCTTGCCGCCGGCGCCGCCGGGCGTATAGGCATCGTCGCTTCTGATGCGTCGCTCCGCCGTGTAGCGGTTGACCATGGAATCCATGTTGCCGGAGGTGACGCCGAACAGCAGATTGGGCCGGCCGAGGGCTGCAAAGGAGGCGGTGCCGTGCCAATCAGGCTGCGCGATGATGCCCACACGAAAGCCCTGCGCCTCGAGCGCCCGGCCGATGACGCCCATGCCGAAACTTGGATGATCGACGTAGGCATCCCCGGTTACGAGGATGATGTCGCAGCTGTCCCACCCGAGCGCGTCCATCTCCGCGCGCGTTGTCGGCAGAAAGGGCGCCGTGCCGAAGCGTGCTGCCCAGAATTTCCGGTACGTGGTGATGTCGCGGGCGGATTGCATGGTCGGTTACGCGGCCTCGATCGAACGCCGTGCGTGCAATGCCGTGGCCACGCCCGGCACGAAGTCTGCGCCCGCTGCGACCGCGACGCTCAAATCATTGAAGTGCGCACCAATGCGCTCGAAGCGGCCGCGCAGGGACTGCCAAAAAAGTGGCATGACCGTGTCGAGCTCGGCGTCGTCGCGGCCGGGGGGCAGCGCATCGGGGGCAATCAAAGAAGGCATTCAATCTCCATACAGCAACACTTCTCGTCGCTCGGCACGCCACGCCGCCTCATCGGGCGCGGTCACGGCCTCAAGATCCGCAGGCAAGGCCTCGGCGTCATCCACCCAGGCGCGCAGCAGATCGCTGCCGTTGATGACGTCGAAGGCCAACCGTTGGTTCACGTACTCGTATGGGAAATCACGCCAGAGCGGATAGTCCGGGCGAAGGCGTCGTAACGCCTTGAGCGTCAGCGCGACCAGACGCCATGGCCGAAAACCATGATGATCGTAGGATGCGTCTTCTACATGAATCTGAAAGCCAGCGCAGAGCATTCCGACGTGCTTATGAAACGTGGGCTCAAAGCTGCAGGGCCGCACCCGACAGCCGTGGAGCCACCCGGGCGCAAGCTCCTGCATGTGCGCGAGCAACCCTCGAACATCGAGCTCCGGCGCCCCCAGAAGCTCGAGCGGACGCGTGGTTCCCCGCCCTTCCGAGAATGTCGTGCCCTCAAGCATCACCGTCCCCGGGTAGCACCGCGCCATCCACAGGTTCGGCGCATTGGGGCTCGGGTTTATCCACGCGCGCTCTCCGAGCGGCCACCCATAGCCCGGGGCGCTCGCAGGTTTCCACCCCTGCAGGGGCACCACCTCGCAGTCGACATCCAGGTGCGCGCGGCGGACAAACCATCGCGCAAGCTCCCCCAGGGTGAGTCCGTGGCGCATGGGCAAGGCTCCCGCACCGACAAAGCTTTCCCAGCCCGCACGCAGAAGGAGCCCCTCCACCGGCCGTCCGATCGGATTCGGCCGATCGAGCACCCAGACGGACTTTCCGCGCTGGGCGGCCTCTTCGAGCACGTAGAGAAGAGTCGTCAGGAAGGTATAAATCCGGCAGCCGACGTCCTGCAGGTCCACCAGCAGCACATCGAAACTGTCCATCATCGCCGCGGTCGGACGGCGCACCGCCCCGTACAGGCTGAAGACGGGAATGCCGTGCACCGGGTCGACGAAATCCGGCGACTCCATCATGTTGTCCTGCTTGTCGCCGCGCAGCCCGTGTTGCGGCCCGAAGGCTGCCACAATGCGCACATCGCCCTGCGCCATGAGCGCGTCGAGCGCATGCGTCAAGTCGGCGGTGACGGAGGCCGGGTGCGCCAGCAGCGCCACCCGGCGGCCCTTGAGGGGTTTGCGCAAGGCCGGCTCATCGAGCAGCCGGTCGATCCCAAATTTCATAAATCAAGCTCGAGCGCGAAGCTGTCGGGGTGGTGGAAGTCGGGCTTCCCGGGCGGATGCCGCAGGGCCCAATAGGAAAGCCTACCACCCTCATCTTCCACGACGGCGGCCATCGCGATGCGCAGCCGCACGGGTGCCGCGCGGGGGATTAAGTCACGCCAAAACACGGTCGCATCCAGCGTAATTCCCGCCGCTGTCCGCACCATCGCAAGGTGCGGCGCGCGTGCGTCGTTTATGACCGCCATGCCCTGCCGGAGCGCGCTGAAGCGATACATGGCCCAGGCGCGCGATGGCGCGAAGTTGAGCTCGCAGTAGCCGGGCTCGCCCGCTACAGCCAGGAATGCTTCGAAGCAGGTGTGCAGCCACAGCTCATGCGCGCGCCGCTGAGCGTCCTCGGACGGGATGATGAGGCGCTCGAGGTCGGCATCCAGCACGTAGCGCAGTACGACTCGGTCGGCATCGAAGGCGCGCACCGCCACCTCGAGCGTACGAACCGCCTCGCAGGAGGATGAGGCGTGGCGCAGGAGCGCGCTGGGAACACGGCTGGCAGGCATGGGATCATTCTACCTTTGCCTTGCAGCGCAGTCTGATATGACGAACGCCGACACAGACATATTGATCATCGGCGCGGGCGGAGCGGGCCTTGCCGCCGCCGCCGAACTCGCCCACTCGGGGCGCCGCGTGCTCGTCCTGGAAGCACGTGATCGCATCGGCGGGCGCATGTGGACGCAGCATTTGCCTGATCTTGCCGCACCGATCGAATACGGCGCGGAGTTCGTTCACGGGCGCGCCCCGACCACGATGGCGATCCTGCGGCGCGGCGGCAGGACCGCCATTGAATCGACCGATACGCATTTTTGGCTGCACGACGGTGAGCGCGCAACGCGCAATGATTTTTTCCACGAAGTTCAACGAGCGATGCGCGGGAGCGGCGCGCTGGAAAAGCAGGATCTGTCCTTCGATGCCTTCCTCGAGCGCTCGACGGCTCTGTCCCCTGAGGCTCGCCGCTACGCCAAGATGATGGCGGAGGGCTTTGACGCTTGCGACACAAGCCGCGCGAGCGCGCGTGCCATCGCCGCGGAGTGGACCGCGGACATGATGAACGACGACGCACCGCAGTCGCGCCCGCAGGGCGGCTACGATGCGCTCCTCGCAACGCTCGCAGGCTCGCTGCAAAGCGAACGGCTGCGCCTGCAGTTGCAGACCATCGTACGCTCGGTGCGCTGGTCGCAAGGATGCGTTGCGGTCGAGGGCACATTCATCGGCAAGCCGTTCCAGGCGCGCGCGGCGCGCGCAATCATCACCCTGCCCTTGGGCGTTTTGCAGCAGCCGCCGGATGCGCCGGGCGGCGTGCACTTCACGCCCGCTCTCGATGAGAAACGCTCAGCCCTGCAGGGGCTCGCCTCTGGGCCGGTGATCAAGCTCATGCTGCGCTTCAGTTCAGCATTCTGGGAGGAGCTCGACGGCGGGCGCTATCGCAACGCTGAGTTCTTTCATGCGCCAAGTGCGGATTTCCGCACTTTCTGGACGCAGCTGCCGGTGCGCGCGCCACTGCTCGTCGCCTGGGTCGGGGGTCCAAGCGCGGCGCGCCTGTCATCTTGCGATGTGCCCGCTGATATCGTTGCGCACGCGCTCAGCGCCTTGCAGTCGATGTTTGGCAAGCGCTACCCCGTGGCAGATGCGCTCGAAGGCTCGTACTACCATGATTGGCAGCAGGACCCCCTTGCCCGCGGCGCCTACAGCTACGTAACAGTCGGCGGCGGTGCGGCGCGGCTCCTCCTGGCCAAGCCGCTCGCCGGCACGCTCTTCTTTGCCGGCGAGGCGACCGATACGCAAGGCGAAGCAGCGACCGTCACGGGAGCGCTGCAGAGCGGACTGCGCGCCGCGCGCGAAGCGCTCGAAAGCTTCTAGCTTGCGCTGCGGCCGGCCCAAGCAGCGGATGAATCCACCGCCGTGGCTGCGCGCACACGCCTCAGGAGAGCACCTGGCGAAGCTCCGCGAGGAGATCCTCCGGGTCCTCTATGCCTACGGACAAGCGCACGAGACTGTCGGTGATTCCCAACGAGGCGCGCATGGGAGGCGGCAGCGAGGCATGCGTCATGAGTGCCGGCTGCTCGATCAGGCTCTCGACTCC
>PLIX01000168.1:0-28914 GCA_003140135.1 Gammaproteobacteria bacterium | reverse complement strand
GCGCGTGGCCCGCAAGATAGTGCGCAATCACAAGCGCGCTCGAACAGTGGCGCTGCATCCTCAGTGCCAATGTCTTGATGCCGCGCAGCGTGAGAAAGGAATCGAAGGGGCTCGAAACGCCGCCCAGCGCGTTTTGCAGATATCCGAGCCGCTCCTTCAGCTCCTCGTCCCGGCGCACGACGGCGGCGCCGCCAACGGCATCCGAATGGCCGTTCAGGTACTTCGTGGTCGAATGCACGACGATATCGAAGCCGTGCTCGAGCGGGCGCTGGATAAAGGGCGTCGCGAACGTGTTGTCGCACACGCTCAAGAGGTGATGGCGCTTGGCGATTTGCGCGACCGCGCTCAAATCCACGATCTTCAGAAGTGGATTGGTCGGCGTCTCGACCCACAGCAGGCGTGTATTGGGCCGTAGGGCCCGTTCCAGCGCCGCGGCATCGGTCAGGTCGGCGAAGGTAATGTCATGGCCGGCCGAGCGCTTGCGGACATTTTCCAGGATGCGGTAGCTGCCTCCGTAGAGATCATGCATCGCGACGATGTGCGAGCCGGCGTCGAGGAGCTCCAGAATCGTTGCGGTCGCGGCCATGCCGGAGGCAAAGGCGAAGCCCGCATACCCGCCTTCGAGGTTTGCAACCGCGGCCTGCAGGGCATCGCGCGTTGGATTCGCGGTGCGCGAATACTCGTAGCCTTTGTGCACGCCGGGACTTGACTGCACGTAGGTGGAGGTTGCGTAGATCGGCGGCATGACGGCGCCCGTCAGCGGATCAGGCCGCTGGCCGCCATGGACGACGCGCGTGGCAAAGGCGTGCTGGGAATCCTTGTCGCTCATGCGTCCTAGAGCCTGCGGCGCAGCCAGTTCAGAAGGTCAATGCGGGTCACGAGTCCCAAGAATGCGGAGCCGTCCATGACGATGGCGACCATGCCGCGGTTGAAGATTTCCATCAGGCTCGAGACCGGCGCATCCGCCGGCACGGTGATGAGCCGGCTCACCATGGCCTTCGTCACCGGCTCATTGAAGTGCTCGGGGTTCGCGAAGACGTTGAGGAGAATATCCTCCTCGTCGACGATGCCGACGATCCTGCCGTCGCGCATCACGGGCAGCTGCGAGACATCGTAGAGCTTCATGCGCCGATAGGCCGCAAGCACCGGCTCGCTCGCGTCCACGGTCACAGCGGCGCGCTCCCAGTGGCGGCGTGCGATGAGATCGCGCAGGTCTCCGTAACGCTCGCGCTCGAGAAAACCCTGATCGATCATCCAGTAGTCGTTGTAGACCTTGGAGAGATATTTGTTGCCGCTGTCGCAGACGAATGTGACCACGCGTTTCGGGCGCGTCTGCTCGCGGCAATAGCGCAGAGTCGCGGCAAGCAAGGTCCCCGTGGAGGTGCCCGCGATGATGCCTTCCTTCGCAAGCAGCTCGCGGCAGGTGCGAAAGGCCTCCGCATCGGTAATGGTGTAGGCCTTCTTGACGCGCGACAGATCGCAGATCACCGGGACCGAATCGCCGCCGATGCCTTCCACCTGCCAGCTGCGCTCGCCCGGACCTAACTGGCCGGTCCTGACGTAGCCGGCAAGAATGGATCCGGCGGGATCCGCGAGCACCATCTCCACATGCGGCGCCGTGCGCGCGAAAAAATGCGACAGCCCCGTGATCGTGCCGCCGGTTCCGACGCCGCACACGACCGCATCGAGATCATGGCTCATCTGCTCCCAGATTTCCGGCGCAGTCGTCTGTTCGTGCGCACGCGGGTTTGCCTCATTGCCAAACTGATTGACATAAAAGGAATTTGGCGTCTCCAGCGCCAGCGCCGCTGCGCGATCCTGATAGTAATCGGGGTGCCCCTTGTGCACATCCGAGCGCGTCATCACGACCTCCGCGCCCATCGCTTTCAGATGAAAGATCTTCTCCTGGCTCATCTTGTCTGGAATGACGAGCAGTAGCCGGTAGCCCTTCTGGCCGGCGACGAGCGCGAGCCCGAGCCCGGTGTTTCCGGCGGTCGCCTCGATCAGCGTGCCGCCCGGCTTGATGTAGCCCGCGCGCTCGGCGGCTTCGATGAGATAGAGCCCGACCCGGTCCTTGATGGATCCGCCGGGGTTTTGATTCTCAAGCTTGAGGAAGAGCCGGCACGACCCGGTGTCCAGATGCTGCGCGGCAAAGAGCGGCGTCTTGCCGATCATGTCGAGAACGTTGTCGAAGGACTGCAGGGGCATGTCCGGGTTCCAGCAGCAAAATCGTGCGCCGGTGATTATCCCCGATTCAAGCGCGGCGCGCAGAAAGCCGCCCCCTGACGGCGCGGCGCGGGCACGAGCAGCGCGGGCGCGATGCTCCTCAGGTGCCCCAGCAGGTCGTGGAGTTCACGTTGCCGCCCGAATCGAGCGCAATCTGATTCCCGATCTGATCGACCGAGAAGGACTGACAGGCCGCGTCCTTCGCCTGCGAGGTTCCCGCCACCGGGGTGGCCGTGATCAGAAAAGACGGCTGCGCGGCGGGTGCGGCGGGATTGGGGACTTGGACATTGACGGAGTAATAGCCGTTGCCGACGTTGACCGGAAATGCGCCGCCTCCATAGCCCACGGTGGCAGGCACCGAACTGTAGAGGTTCTGAGTGCTGTACAGCGTCTCCTCGCGGCCCGCGAGATCAAGCAAAGCAGTCTTCGCCTGCGTGCGCCGCGACTCTCGGATCTGGGTCAGGTATGCGGGTACCGCGATGGCGAACAAAGTGGCCGCGACCACCAGCGTCACCATCAGCTCGATCAAGGTGAATCCTGTCATCAGGCGTGAGTGCGGGGATAATCGTGTTGCCATGGGGAGGGTTCCTAACGTCTCTGGATCCAGGTGAGGCGAGCACCCTGCGTGCCGCCCGATACGTTCATCTGCTGGGGCGGCAACGGCTGAGTGGTGGTGCCACCGGCCGTCCCTACTCCACCTGTTGACCCCGTCCCGACTGTAGACGTCTGGGTCACGTAATACACCTTGCTGCCGACGGTCCCCGTGCCGCCGCTGGTTACAACTTCGCCACTGCCCGTGCCATTCCATTCAACGCCGCTGATATTCAAATTGTTAAAGCTGCCGGTTGAATCAGCGAACACCGAGGCCGGAAAGGAACCTCCCGTGGTCGGAGAGATGGCCATCGTAAAGCCCGTCGGCGTCGTGGACGCGCAGGTCGTGGGCGAATTGGTGGGCGGGATGGTGGTATTCACGATGAAGATGCCAAGCTCGAGGATCGGATTGAAGATCACCTGCTCGTTAGACGCGGGCAGCGACACAATCCAGCCAAACTGATTGTTCCCCGATATGCACGTGGTTGAGCCGCTCCAGCACACCGGGTTGGCGGTAACCGAACGATCCACGCCACTGGTCGTAATAGTCTGCGTCTGCAGATTGGCGCTCGGGCCGCTTGGATTAATCGTCTGCGGCGCAGGCAAACTCGCGTACTGCGTCGATCCTTTGGAGTTCCAGCCATTGACTCCGCCCATGTTCCAATCCCAGATTCCGTACAGCGCCTGCGCGCCGCTTGCGTAGGTGGTCGCATTCGTATTGGTAAACGGCATCTGCTGGCCCGTGCCGAAGTCGACCATGATGCGTGGCGGGCCGGTATTCGCCGGCACCGACGCGACGACGAGCTGGGTCGTGATCGGCTGACCGGCAGGTGTCGTGAAAATCGGGGCGGCGGAGGCGCTCCACAGGCTCGGGTTGGCGTTCGTCAGATCGAAACGCCAGACATTTCCCTTCACATCGCCCGCGTACACAAAGTCGGCGATGTTGTCGCCATCCAGGTCCGCAGCCGTCACGTAGGCAATTCCATTGCCGGCGGCCGTGCCGCTCGTGCCGATGTAGTAAAACGACTCGGCGGCGGAGATCGGGTCGACGATCATCACGAAAATGCCGGCGGCGCCGTTGGTGGTGCCAAGCCCATTGCCGAACACCGCGCCCCATTTGCCGTTGTGGAAGCGGCGAATCTGCGGTACGCCGTAGGTGTTGCCGAGATTTGCGCCACAGCCGCCGACGTTGACGCAGGTCAGCGTGCTGCTCGACCACTCGCCCTTCACAAGAGTTGCGGCACTGGCCTCATTGAAGTTGGCGGGGGCGGTTATATCGAGCGCGTAGATCGCATTTCCCCCAGGTCCAAGACCGCCGACGAGCCAGGTGTGCCAATTGCCCGCGTAGAAGAGGTCGCCGGTGCCCGGAGTTGCGTCGACAAAATAGTTATGGCCGTACTGCGGGCTGGAAAAATCGACCCCCGGTGTTGTGGAGTGGATCGTTTTGACGATGGCGCCCGGCATGTACGCCAGCACCTCGTAGCCGTCATTCAGGGTCGCAACGTAGTTATTGCTGGCGTCGTACGAGCCGCTCCGAAAGCCGTGCAGCAAGCCATCATTGGCGCCGGTGTAAACCACATTCAAGCGCGTTTGTGCACCACCGGTCTTAAATGCCGTGTAGCTCTCTCCGGCGTTTTCGGGGAAGCTCGGGCTCGTACCGATCTTGTCCGTAAAGGTCGACGTATACGGAGATGCAGCAGGCCCCACCCATGCTGGGCTCGAATCGATGATATCGCCCAGCACGCTCGTGCGCGCACGGTACAGACCCGTGCCGAGTGAAGTTTGCTCGTTGCTGCGGTCGCCGCGCAGAAAGTTCAGGCGATTCGCGTTGATCGGGGTCGGGTCACCTGCATCCAAAGTGGCTTGCTGACCGGTCGGACCCGTAGTGAGGTTGCCAAACTGAAACGCTATGCCCTGAGAGCCGTTCCAGCTCAATATGGTCCGGGCTGCCGATCCTTCCGCGTTCGTGCTGGCGGCCTGTGTTGATAGACAAGTCGCACCCTCGGCAAGCCCGGTCAACACGCAGGAAGCGTCCCAAGTGGGGATGCTGTAGCCGGTGATGTTGCCGTTAACATCCTGCACCAGATACTGCGCAGTCAGCGACCCTGCCCAATTGTCCGGATTGTAGTAGGCAAAATAAACCTGCGAGCCGGCTTGAATCTTCGCAGCCTGCTGTTGGTTGGCGCCCGCGGAGCTTGACGATTGATTGACCGGAGTCGCCCGGAAACACATGATCTCGTGGATGTTGGTATCGCCGCCGGTCGACCCGGCAAATCCGAACAAGAGATTCGGAGGCAGCAGTCCATTGGAAGCCGTAATGTCCTGCCCGCTGATCACCGGCTGATACGCGCCTGAATTGATGCTGTAGGAAAAACTCAGCAGGCCGCCCGAGGTGATCTTCAATTTATAGGTGATCGGGGTTGCGTCGCTGCGCGTGATAGCCGCTTCGTTCGCAATCTGCACGGAAGTCAGTATCGAGAAGGCGTTGGGGATCGCCGGATAATCGAGCGGCTGGTTCGCCGGCGGCTGCGTTGCCGAGATGACCGGGTTCGATGCACCGCCCGAAAAGTCCCACAGAACGCCCGTGCTGCAGGTGAGCTGCACGGCGCTCGCCCGTTGTGCGATGGTCAGCGCGGTTGGGTATTGGACGGGGTAATTGGCGTTGAGCCAGCGCCACGCCACGTTGCCGCCGCCGCGCATGCCGATACGGCCTGGCTGGTAGCCATAGCCGCTCGCCGTATTGTCGCCGTTATAACCTGTCGCCGGGTTGCTGCCGTTCAAGAAATTGCCGAATTCGTCAATGCCGACCGCCACGTATCCGCCCACGATACCGTCGTAGCCGCGCGGCGTGCCGTCGGGGTACAGAGTCTGGTCGTTGTTGGTATTGGAACAGGTGTACCCAAGGCTACCGCCGAAGGCGCCGAAATTCGGCGCCTGCCTCGCATCCATCAGGAAAAAGCTGATGCCGTCCGCGCCGTCCCCACCGGCCCCGCCCGAGTCGCCCCGATAGGTCACGGTCGTGAAGGTAACCTGCACGCCGGCGTTCGAAGGGAACGCGTTCGCGGGGCTTAGGACGATGGCGCCATTTTGGTGGTAGCCGCCCGGAAATCCGTTGGTGAAACGCAGCGCTCCCTGGCCAACCGGATCGGGCAACACCCCGGTTGCTCCGCCAACGAGAGCCTCGGTGTAGTACGGCAAGCCGACGCAGGCCGGGACCGTGCCGCTGCCGTTACCAGCCGTAAGGCAGGCGCCGTTGAACGGCACCCAGGGGACTGCCGCCGAGCCCTGCGTGAAGTCGTCAACGACGGTGACCTGCGCCTGAGTCGCAAAGGGGATTAGTCCGATCAGCGCAACGGCAAATGCCGCAGCGTAAAATTTGGTTTTCATCAACAGCCTCCTATGGCTCCAAGATTGCAGACGCCACTGGTGACGTAGTAAGTACTTTCAACCACCGCGACGGCATTCGCGCTGCCGCCATAGCCTGCGGCATCGACCTGATAGAGGAGCTTGTAGTTGCTCGTTGTACTGTCAGCAGTCAGACCCAGGTAGGAAATGTAAAAAAGCGGCGTCTGGTAGTAAGTATTGACGCCACCGCCAGCGTTCAAAATCATGTTGGGTGGGTTGTAGGTCACCCCGACATTCGCACCGTTCACCTGCCAGGGTAGGTTCGCGACAATCCCGTTCGGCACAATTGTAGGTAACGTGTTCGCACACACCTGGCCCGACGCGGGAGTCGTGACAGGCACGAGACTGTTGCAGATGATGGGAGTCGTGGTACCCAGGCCGCTCGACAACCACCACTCCGCGTACTGCTGCGCGCTCTCGGCGGCGTGCAGCGCACGCTCCTTCTCGCGTTCATTTCCGGCAATTTTCTCCTCGATGCCGTAACTGCGAAAAATGGCGAGGGCTAAAATGGTGACGACCAGCAGCATGAGCAGGCTGGAAATCAATACCATGCCGCGTTGCGCGCCGTGGGAGTCCCGATGCACGCTAGTCATGTGTTGACCCCGCCGCGACTCATCACCGTGATGACGCGCGTGAATTGGATGGTAGCCGGCTGCCCGGGCTGGCTCTTAAAGAGCGCGCTATTGTCAAAGGTCAAAGTCACTTTGATGCAGATGAGACTCGCATAATCGACAGCGGTCATCTGGGTTGCGTTCAGATAGGTATCAACGTTGTTATTGACGATCGCATTATTTCTTTTCACGCCGTAGAGAATCTGCAGGTTCGTCACTCCGCCGCTCAGTGGCGACCCGGTTGCGCCCGAAGGGCTGATCAAGTGGACAGGCGCAGCCACGTTCACCTGGCAATTGAGGTTACCGAGGGCGTCGGCGCTGAATTTATTGACGAAGACCGTAGGGACGCCGGTGTTGGTGTTCCCTGCGCAATTGATGACTCCGTCATTCGACGCCGTGAGATATTGCACCAAGATGGTGTCGCCCGGAGGCGCGGCGTTGTGAGTACCCGCGATTGCCTGTCCCGGAGCGAGCGTAGGAAAGGCTCCTTGAGACGGCAGCGCGGTGGAGGCGACATAGAATGTCGGATTCGGATAGTAGCCCGCCGCCTGAACAACATCGGTTATGAGGGTCATCGCCAGACGCTCGTTGTCCTGCATCTGGCCGAGCTGATTCTGATTGCCGAAGGTGCGGCGCATATCCTGCACGAGCGTCAGCAGGCCGCCCAGCAGAAAGAGCCCGATCAGCACCGCGACGGAAAGCTCTACGAGCGTGAAGCCCTGCTGCCGGCCGCGCCGAGGAACTGAATATGTGGCGTTCGTATTCATGGCTCGATGTAGAGCGTATAGGAGGGCAGCTGTAGCGCCGCGGGAGTGTTGGCAGCGAGCGCTGCATTAGCAGCCGCGGCCTCTTGGGTATTTAAGGCCACCTGATTCTCGGACCAGGAGATGGTCACAGTGCAAGTCACTGGCAGTGGGGCAACCGGCGTGGCGCAGATGATGGTCGCCTGATCGCTCGTGCCCAAAAGCTGCTTCAGCGTGGGGGCCCATCCGTTCACTCCGTTCAGATCGTAGGCGGCAAGCGCGCTCGGACTGCAACCGGACGGACCCGCGCCAGCCAATGTGCAGTCGGTAACCGCCAGCAACGCGGGATCCGTTGATGCGGAGACCGCAGCCCCCGTGATCGTGGTGGATACCGGTGTGACTCCGCTGACCGACCAATAGGCGCGGTTCGCATGCATGGCGGAAGCCAAACTCGCCGCTTCAATCGCGGCGAGCGAGCGCTTGCTGGCAACGCCTGTGCTCGAATAGGCGATCGCCTGCATTTTGGCGATGCCAAGGAGTCCCACGGAGACAACGACGAGCGCCACCAGCACTTCGATGAGACTGAAGCCGCGCACGGTTGTGTTTCTGCGGAGCGATCTCATGTGCACGCTCCGGTGCCGGCGGTTTCCGTCGTCAGCTGTCCGACGATGGTGATCTGCAGGCAGCGCGTGGTGGCAGTCGCGGGTACGGCCGCATGCAATGTGACGGTGATGGGCGGATTCTTGAGATTCAGGGCGAAGCCTTCGCGATTGAAAGTCACAAACTGCGTGTTGTTGTTGGCATCGAAAGTATCCCCGAGTGGAAACGCTCTCTGCACCCGCAAAATCGTGTCTGCGGCCGAGTCGACCGCACCAGTGCCGTTCACATCAGAAAAAACGATCCACCCACTCTGCCAGGTTGTGCTTCCCGAGCAGCTGGTCGAGTTCGTTGAACTGCACACAGTGACCGTCTGACCCTCCTTGATGGCCTCGGAGCGGGCGTATTGCATGTCGCCCAGGAGCCCGTTGACCTCTCCAGAAATGCGGTTGGCGTTCGTGACATATTTGTAAGAGGGCACGCCGAGCGCCATCAGGATCGCGGCGATGGTGATCACGGTCAGCAGTTCGATGAGAGTGAAGCCCGAGATCCACTTGTGCTCGCACGCCGTTGCAGGGCGATGGTTAAATGCCAACAGGTTCATGCGCATAACCATAGAGATCAAACCTTTCGTGAAGCTGACGATAGTGACCCGCCGTGCTCAGGGTGTGACGGTATTCGCAGTTTTTCCCTGCGACGCGGCTCGCAGGGCCGGAAATTGCACTCGGATCCTCGTTCCGTGACCGCCGGCACCCGCGTCGATGGTCACGCCGGCGCGGTGCAGGCCGGCGATCTCCTCGACGATGGCGAGGCCCAGCCCGCAGCCGTGGCCCTGTGATCCGGGCAGCCGATAGAAGCGCTGGCGCACCCGGCCGCGTTCGGCTTCCGGAATACCCGGTCCGTCGTCCTCGACCTCAAGATACGGCGCGCTTTGGCCGCCCCCGCAACGCACGGTGACATGCCCGCCGGCAGGAGTGTAATTGAGCGCGTTGTCCACGAGGTTGCCGAGCAGATCCTCGATCAGCCACGCGCTGCCTGCGACGCTCGCGGCGTCCAAATCGGCGCCAAGGTCCAAGCGCGCCTTGACCGAGCGATCCACATTGCGCTCGATAACCCGCTCGACGAGGGGCACAAGGTCTGTGTCTTGAAAGCGGTCAGCGAGGTTTGCAGAGGGCTCGGCCCGTGCCAGCGCGAGGAGCTGATTGGCCGAATGCGCAACCCGGCTCATGCCGTCGCGCAGCATGCAGAGGCGACTCTCGAGCTCGGCGGCCGCCGGATCCTGAGTCAGAAGTTCGAGGTGTCCAACGAGGCCCGCGATCGGCGTGCGCAGCTGATGCGCCGCGTCGGCCACGAATTGACGCTGCGCGCGCGCGGCCTCCCGCAGCACTTCAAAGAGACCGTTCAACGCATCCACCAGGGGGCGCACTTCCGCAGGAACCTCGGTCGTATCGAGTGGCCGCAGCTCGCGGGGCGAGCGGGACTCAATCTGGCCGCGCACCGCCAGCAAGGGTTTAAGGCCATAGCGCACGCCGATCCACACCAAAAGTAGCGTGCTGTCGACCAGGATGAAATCCATGAGCCAGGTGCTCGTCAAGATGAAATGCCGGGCGGCCTCGCGCCTGCTGGTCGTTTCAGCGACATTCACCGTGGCAACTCCGGCGGCCGTGGCTACGCGGTAGGTCACGACGCGGATCCTGTGACTGCCGAGCCAGGCGTCGGCATAAGTCAGATTGCCCTCTCCCGCCGACGCCGCGGGCAGTTGTGGGTTGCCGGTGATCAGGATGTGATCCGGCCCCCAAATGGAGTAATAGAATTTCTCGGCGCGATAGGCGTGCGCCAGCGGCTGTGGCTGTAATGGCAGTTGCGCGTAGATTCTGCCGTCGACCACTTTGAGAAGCGCAGCCTGCGCGAAGGCTGCATCAGCCAGACTCTGATCGTAGGCAGTGCGCATGAAGACCATCGAGGCGCGATAGTCGGCGAAGCCGCCGGCTACCATCAACAGGGCCAGCGGCGGCAGCAGCAGGATCAGCAGTCGCCGGTGAATCGATGTTGTTGGATCAAGCTTCAGGCTCATCGAGGCGATATCCCAGTCCGCGCACCGTGCGAATGAGCGCGGCGTCAGCAAGTTTGGCGCGCACGCGCGACACGTAGACTTCCACCGCGTTTGGCGTCATCGCCTGATCCCAGCGAGCAATCGTCTGCTGCAGGCGCTCCTTTGACACCACCCGGCCGGCGGAGAACGCCAGGCACTCGAGCACCAGCCACTCGCGTCCAGTCAGCTCCACGGGCTTATCGTCGATACGCAGCTGCCGGCCCGCGACGTCAATGCGCAGCCTGCCGAAGTTCAGCTGCCCATTGGTGTTCAAATTGGCGCGCCGAATGAGAGCGCGGCAGCGAGCGGCAAGCTCGGTCTGCTCGAACGGCTTCATCAGAAAGTCGTCCGCCCCCAAATCCAGTGCCTCCACCCGCATCGCAACCGTTTCCCGCGCCGTCAGGATGAGCACGGGCAGTGTCGCGCCCTGCCTGCGCAGGCGGCGCACAAATGTCAGGCCATCCTCGCCGGGAAGCCCAATGTCCACTACCGCCAGATCAAAGTGCTCCGCCGCGAGCGCCGTGGCGGCGAGCTCAGCGCTCGGGGCGCGATCGACGGCGAAGCCCGCTATGCCCAGCCCGCGTGCAATTGCATCGGCGACCAGGTCGTTATCCTCGACCACCAATATTCGCATACACACACTGCAGAGCGGGCGACGCTGGGTACTTTACTCTCTGCAGGTGCGCATGCCGACAATCATTCCCGATTCAACCCACTCGCGCAGGAATGCGGCGGCCCGGCCGGGGACCTCTTCCTCAGCAAGCGCCGTACACAGGGCAACGCATATCCCACCGAAGCTGCGACCCTGGCGCACGGCATCAAGCGCCTCGGCCTCAAGCCCCGTCAGCGGGCGAAAGAGGATCTGCAGCTCGCGGCGCCATAGAAGCCATGGGACAGGACGCGCTTGTGCGTCGGGCGGCGGGTGTGGCTGTGCGCTCGTCAGTGCGCGCCAAAGCGCGGGCGCGTTCCACGCCAGGTCGAGCCGGCGCACCGATGGGTGCAGGTCAAAACCAAGCTCGCCCCAATCCTCAGGAGCGATCAGGCCCAATGCCTGCACGTCGACGGACGCGGCATCGGCCGCGTCAAACACGTCATTCATTGCCCACTCGAAGTGCGCAAGCTCAGAGAGCCAAGGATTCGCTGCATAGCCGGGGTAGCCTGCAAGAAAAGCACCCAGTGCGCCGCCATAGAAGCGGATGGAGGCGAAGCTTGAGTCGTGCGCCTGCACATAGGCGCGGCCCAAGGCGGCGAATTCCTCCTCTCCGAGAAGCGCCAACAAAGCCGGATAGTGAGCCTCCAGAGTCTCGATGAGGCGCGAGCGGTAGCCATTGCCGTAGATCGCAAGACGCGTGGCGATCGGCACGCGCTGCGTGCCGACGACGCGCTTTTCGATCTCCGCGCTGCCCGTCAACAGGAAGCTTTGGAAGTCGTTCTCGATGCTTTCAAGGCGCGCCACGTAAGTTCATCCGGCGCGCTGCCAGCGCGTGTCGATGAGCGCGCTTGCCGCGACTCTGCGGGCCGCTGCCAGCTCCAGCTGTAATTCACCCAGCGGCGGAATATTCGCGTCGCGCTCGATCATAGTCGAGACCGGGCCGAAGCGCCGCACGGCAGCGGCATAGAGCGCCCAGACGGGGTCGGGCACGGGATGATCGTGGGTATCAATCAGGTAGTCACCGTGATTCTGGTGGCCCGCGAGATGCATCTGCTGCACGCGCTCGATGGGGATTGCAGCCAAATATTCGTGCGGATCAAATTCGTGATTGATGCTGCTCACGTAGATATTGTTGACGTCGAGGAGGATGAGACAGTCAGCCTCTTCGGCCACCGTGCGCAGAAAATCCCACTCCGTCATGCGCGAGTCGCAAAAGCTCACGTAGCTCGATACGTTCTCAAGAAGGATGCGCCGGCCGAGAATGTCCTGCACGGTGCGCACGCGCGCAACGACGTGCTTGAGAGCCTCATCGGTGTACGGCAATGGCAGCAGGTCGTGCAAATTCTTGCCGCCGACACCCGTCCAGCACAGATGATCGGAAATCCAGGCGGGCTCGATGCGCTGCGCCAGCGCTTTCAACTCATCGAGATAGGCGCGATTCAACGGCTCGGCGCTGCCGATCGACAGCGATACGCCGTGCATCACCATGGGGTAATGCTCGCGAATGCGCATCAAGTGGTACAGAGGCTTGCCGCCCGGTACGAGGTAGTTCTCCGTCAGGGCCTCGAACCAGTCGACGGCAGGCAGATCATGGAGAATCGTCTCGTAGTGATCGACCCGCAGACCGAGCCCGAATCCCAACGATGGGTGCGGCGGCATGTTTTAAGAGCACGGCGCGTAGTATCTAATGACCCCCCGCGCCGCGCCAGTCAGCAACTAGCTAGGCAGTTACGAAGAGGACTTCATTTTTGCCTTGGCGGCATCACAGTCAGCCTGCGTACTCGTCATTGTAAAGCCTTGACCCTTGCAGGAGTTCTGGCCTTTACAGCTGTTTTTGGCGGACTTGCACGATGACATGCCCTTGCAGGAATTGGCCCCTGTGCACTTTACCTTGCCGTCATCTGCCGCGGCCGCGGTAAACGACGCTGCCGAGAACAGGATCGCCGCGGCGGCCGCGAGCGCGATGCTTCCAGTCTTGCGAGTATTCATAGAACGCTTTCTCCGGTTGGTGTAGTTGAAAACCCGGTCACTAGACCGGCTACCGGAGCGAAACCTTTCGCCCGGTGCGCGACTGGTCCCCCCCCTTCGCGCCGAATTCTACGCCTCGGGAAGGGAAAATCGCACAGTTTGTCGCATTGAGCCGACAGCCGGTCGACAACCCAAAGGCACCCTTGGCGAGGACCCTTGAAAGCTGCTGCCGATCGACTCATACAGTACGTCGAGCGCGCGCGACTGGATGCGTATGCAATGCAGATGCGCCAGCGCTCTTATAGAATGGCCGATCCGCGCGGGCATATCTTGCCTGCAGTATCTACGTTATATCCATTAAGGTGTTGTTAGGAATGACCGACGTCCCCGCCGCCGCAATCCTGGTCCGTGGCGCGCGGCAGAACAACCTCAAGAATCTCGATCTTGCGATCCCGTTGAACGAGCTTGTGGTGGTGACGGGCGTCTCGGGTTCGGGTAAGTCATCGTTGGTCTTTGACACCCTCTACGCGGAAGGGCAACGCCGCTACGTCGAGACCTTCTCGCCGTACGCACGCCAGTTTCTCGACCGGATGGATAAGCCGCAGGTCGATTCCATCTCGGGAATTCCTCCTGCCATTGCCATCGACCAAACGAATCCGGTGCGCACTTCGCGCTCAACTGTTGGCACGATGACCGAGCTCAACGATCACGTGAAGCTGCTCTTTGCGCGGGCCGCAAGCCTATTTTGCCGCCGCTGCGGCCATGCCGTGCACCGCGATACGCCCGAGAGCATGTACGCCGACATGCTGCGGCGTGCGCAAGGGGCCAACGACCCGCGCCTCCTCGTGTGCTTCCCCGTGCCGGTGCCGAAGAATTTCAAGGAAGCTGAAGTGCGCGAGCTTCTGCTAAAGCAGGGCTATACGCGCTTCCTGGAGGATGCCCGGGCCGGCCGTAAACACGAGCGCAAAGCTGCGCTGCTCGAAGTCGTCCAGGACCGGCTGCGCCTGGGCAGCGCCGAGCGCTCGCGCGTTCTGGAGTCGCTCGAAGCGGCGCTGCGTGTCGGCCGCGGCCGCATCAACATTCACGTCGTCGGTGAGGGTGATCCGCCCGAGCGCCTGGATTGTTGGCGTTATTCGAGCGAGCTGCACTGCGCGGAGTGCGATCTGTCCTACCGCGAGCCGGTACCGAGTCTTTTCTCATTCAATTCACCGCTCGGCGCCTGCGATAGCTGCCGCGGCTTCGGCCGCACGATGGGCATCGACTACGGGCTTGTCATTCCGGATGAGAGCAAGTCGTTGCGCGCGGGCGCAATTCGCCCTTGGCAGACGAAGTCCAATGCCGAATGTCAGCAGGATCTGATGAAGTACGGCAAGAAGCGCGGCATTCCCCTCGACCGGCCGTGGCGTGAACTCTCTGCCGCGCAGCGCTCCTGGGTGATTGAAGGCGAAGGCGCCTGGAGCAAGGGCGTCTGGTACGGGGCGCGGCGTTTTTTCGCGTGGCTCGAAACAAAAGCCTACAAGATGCACGTGCGCGTGCTGCTGTCGCGCTACCGCGCCTACACGCCGTGCACCGCCTGCGGCGGAGCACGTCTGAAGCCCGATGCCCTGTTGTGGCGCATCGGCAGCCGCGAGGCGGCTGATGCAGTGCTGCCGCGCCAAACACGCATGCGGCCTCCTCAGGTGCAGTGGACGGAGGAGACCCTGCACTCTTTGCCCGGACTTTCAATCCACGATCTGATGCTGTTGCCGCTCGAACGAGCACGCGACTTCTTTCGCGGTCTCGCATTACCGCCGCCGCTCGATGCGGCCACGGATCTTCTCTTAGGAGAGATCCGCTGCCGCTTTGACTATCTCGTCGACGTCGGTCTCGGCTATCTCACGCTCGATCGCCAATCGCGCACGCTCTCGGGCGGTGAAGTGCAACGTATCAATCTGACGACGGCACTCGGCACGTCGCTCGTCAATACACTGTTCGTGCTGGATGAGCCCTCGATCGGCTTGCATCCGCGCGACATGCGGCGCGTGATCGCGGTGATGAAGCGTCTGCGCGACGCGGGCAATTCTCTGCTTGTAGTCGAGCATGACCCGCAGATCATGCTCGAGGCTGACCGGATCCTCGACATGGGTCCAGGCCCAGGCGAGCGCGGCGGGGAAATCGTGTTCTTTGGCACGCCCGCGGCGATCAGGCGCAGCGCGCAGTCACTGACCGGCGAGTACTTGAGCGGCCGCAAGCTCGTAGTCGCGCCGCGAACGCCGCGGGCCGCATCCGCAGAGCCTGTCGCGGAATGGCTGCCGAACAGATGGCTTGAGCTGCGCGGCGCGCGCGCCCACAACCTGCACAATATCGACGTGCGCATCCCGTTGAAGCGTCTGGTGTGCGTGACGGGAGTCTCCGGATCGGGCAAGTCGACGCTGGTCGAAGATGTGCTCCACCCCGCCCTATTGAAATATCAGGGCAGGCCGAGCGAGGCGCCCGGGGAATTCGACGGGCTGCGCGGCGCCGATCTCATAGACGATGTGGTGATGGTTGATCAAACCTCGATCGGTCGCACGACGCGCTCGAACCCAGCAAGCTACGTCGGCGCCTTCGACGCCATTCGCGAGCTCTACGCGGCCGAGCCCACTTCGCAGGAGCGCAAGTACAGCGCAGGCACCTTCAGTTTCAATTCCGGCAACGGTCGCTGTCCGACCTGCGGCGGCAACGGCTTCGAGCACGTGGAGATGCAGTTCCTCTCGGACGTATATCTGCGCTGCCCGGATTGCGCCGGCAGCCGTTACAGAAGCGAAGTGCTCGACATCAAGCGCGAAGGCGTCGACGGGCGCCGCGCGAGCATCGCCGAAGTGCTGGAAATGACTGTCACGCAAGCGTGCGCGTTTTTTGCCGACTCGCGCGAGGTCACTGCGCGCTTAGCGCCCCTTATAGATGTGGGACTCGAGTACCTGAAGCTCGGCCAGCCGGTGCCAACGCTTTCCGGCGGCGAGGCGCAGCGCCTGAAGCTCGCCGGGCACCTTACCTCGGCAGGGTCGGTCGCCTCGAGCACGACTCATCTGGGTAAGCTGTTTCTCTTCGATGAGCCTACGACCGGCCTGCATTTCGAGGACGTGGCGAAGCTCCTGCGCGCATTCGGCAAGCTCCTCGCGGCGGGGCATTCGATTCTCGTCATTGAACACAATCTAGATGTCGTGCGCGCAGCCGACTGGATTATTGATCTTGGCCCCGAAGGCGGTGAACGCGGCGGCAATATTGTGTGCGTCGGTACGCCCGCGCAAGTGCATGCCTGCCCTGCGTCGTTCACGGGAGCTGCGCTCGCAGCCTACGAGGACGCTCTGTCGGGCAACGCGCCGGCAGCCATTGCTGCCGTCGCCGATGCGCAGCCCGCCTACGCTCGCGGTAACGGCCATGACGCCAAAGCCATCGTGATCCACAGGGCGCGCGAGCACAACCTGAAGAACATCGACGTCGAGATACCGCGTGACCGCTTCACGGTCATCACCGGCGTCTCGGGTTCCGGCAAATCGACCCTTGCATTTGACATCCTCTTCAATGAGGGGCAGCGGCGCTACCTTGAGTCGCTGAACGCCTACGCGCGCCAATTCGTGCAGCCTGCCTCGCGGCCTGACGTTGATGCGATCTACGGCATCCCGCCGACGGTTGCCATCGAGCAGCGCACCAGCCGCGGCGGCCGCAAGAGTACCGTCGCTACCCTCACCGAGATCTACCATTTTCTGCGCCTGCTGTACGTGAAGTTGGGCACGCAATACTGTCCGGACTGCGCCGTGCCGATCGAGCCGCAAAGCGTCGCTGCGATTGCCGCGCGCCTGCTACGCGACTATCGCGGCGAGCGCATCACCCTGCTCGCGCCGCTTATCCTCGCTCGCAAGGGCTACTACACCGACCTTGCCAAGTGGGCCGCGAAGAAGGGATTCAAGACGCTGCGCGTCGACGGAGCGAACGTCGCGACCGCCGGTTGGCCGCGCCTGTCGCGCTTCCGCGAGCACACCATTGAGCTGCCGGTCGCGCATATTGCAGTCAGCGCCCACACCGACACTGAGCTGCACGCGGCACTGCACCGCGCGCTCGACTTCGGCAAGGGCGTGCTGCACGTGCTCGGCTCCAAGGCCGCTCGCGTCGACGTATTTTCGACGCGCCGCGCGTGCCCCTCCTGCGGCAAGGGATTCGCCGAGCTCGATCCGCGCCTGTTCTCCTTCAATTCCAAACACGGCTGGTGCGCGAGCTGTTTTGGAACGGGCCTCGCGATGAGCGGGTTCGGTGCTGAACACACGGGCGAAGAGATCTGGTGGAATGAGTGGTACGAGGGCGAGGCGCCCGCTTGCAGAGCCTGCGCGGGCGCACGGCTGAACTCGGTGGCGCTCAATGTGCGCTTTCGCGAGCGCTCGATCGCGGCGCTGGCGCACGAGCCCATCGCCGCGGTGCGTAAGTTCTTCAGCCAGCTGAAGCTTGCCACACGCGAAGCGGCCATCGCTCACGACCTCCTCGCAGAGATTCGCGCGCGCCTGCAGTTCTTAGAACGCGTGGGCCTGGGGTATCTTGCGCTCGATCGCTCCGCACCCACGCTCTCCGGCGGTGAAGCGCAGCGCATCCGTCTTGCCGCCCAATTGGGCTCAAACCTGCGGGGCGTGTGCTATGTACTCGATGAGCCCACGATCGGGCTGCATCCACGCGATAACGCCGTGCTCCTGGATGCACTCGCGGAGCTCGCGCTCCACAAAAATACGCTCGTCGTCGTGGAACACGATGAGGACACGATCCGGCGCGCGGATCACGTAGTGGATCTCGGGCCTGCGGCGGGCGTGAAGGGCGGCGAAGTGGTGGGCGCGGGCACGGTGAAGGATTTGATGGCCAATCCGCGCTCGATCACCGGACAATATTTGCGCAAGCCGCTGCAACACTCTCTAGTCCCGCAGCGCGCGGTGACGGCACGCACGCCGTGCCTGCGCATCGAAGGGGCTACGCTGCACAACGTCGCGGATGCCGACGTGCGCATTCCGCTCGGACGACTCGTCGTCATCACGGGCGTCTCCGGATCGGGGAAGTCCACAATTGCACGCGACGTCCTTTATGCCAATCTCAAACAATGCATCGCCGCGGAGCCTGGCAAGAAGAAGTCGCATAAGGCGCTGCTGGGATGCCGCGCTCTGCGTGGCGTCGAACATGTGGATCGCGTGCTCGAGGTTGATCAGAGTCCCATCGGCAAAACGCCGCGCTCCTGCCCGGCAACCTATGTGGGATTCTGGGATGAAATCCGCCGCATCTATGCCGGCACGACCGAGGCGCGGATCCGCGGATTCACCGCCAGCCGCTTCTCCTTCAACACTGCCGGGGGTCGCTGCAGCGCCTGCGAAGGCCAGGGCGTGCAAACCGTAGAGATGAGCTTTCTGCCGGACGTCAAAGTGCTGTGCGATGTGTGCGGCGGACGGCGCTTCAATTCCGAGACGCTCACCGTGCAGTGGCGCGGCCTTAGCATCGCCGCGGTGCTCGCGATGAGTGTCGATGATGCCGTCGAATTCTTTGGCGCCCACCCGCGCGTGCACCACGCGTTGAAGCTCTTGCAGGATGTGGGTCTTGGATATCTGACATTGGGGCAGCAAAGTCCGACGCTCTCGGGTGGGGAAGCGCAGCGCATCAAGCTCGTTACGGAACTCGCCAAAGTGCGCGGCGAGGTGCGCGCCACTCGCAACCAAAAACCCCGGCACACTCTCTATGTGCTCGATGAGCCCACCGTCGGGCTGCACATGGCGGATGTGGAGCAGCTCTTGCGGGTTCTGCATCGGCTCGTTGCTGCCGGCAACACGGCGGTTGTCGTCGAGCACAATCTCGATGTGATGGCCGAGGCTGACTGGATCCTCGATATGGGTCCAGAAGCCGGGGACCGNNTCGCACACGGGGCGTGTGCTCGACAAATTCCTGCGCGAGCGTACCCTATAGAACACGGCGATGTCCCACGATCTTGTCTGCTGGAAATGCGGGGCGAGGCTTGCGGCTTTGAGTCTGCCCTTGCGCCGACTCGACGAATGCCCCAATTGTCAGGCGGAGCTGCACGTCTGTCGCATGTGCGTGGATTACACGACGAGCGTTGCGAAGCACTGCCGCGAGCCCACGGCTGAAGAGGTGCACGACAAGACGCGCGCCAACTTCTGTGATCATTTCAAGCCGCGCGCCGGCGCCTACACGGCCCCCAATACGGCGGCGATCAGCGAGGCCCAAGCCGCCCTTGCGAAGCTCTTCAGTAAGAGCTGACCGGGGTCAGTTCAACTTTTCCGGACGCGCTCCGTCAAACGCGCTACGAGCCGTTGAAACGGCGAGTTCTTCCGGACCTCGACCTTTAAGTGGCGCACACCGCTTTCGTTGATGAGTTCACCGCGACCGTTGTCGATCTCAAGGCATCCGGCACCAAGGATTTCCAGAGTTTCTTCGAGCGAATGCGGGCCTTTGCGCTGCGCGCTGCGCTCTTTGCTGCGCAGCGCCTTGCTGCGAGTCGCAGCGGCACGGGCAGCGGGCGATCCTGTCTGTGCGCCGCCCGTGGGAGTCGCCGGAATTCGCGGCGCGGCCACGCTCGCGTCGTCAAGTAGTTTGATTTCCTCGGGGGGTGTTGCGGGCTGAATTTCAGCAAAGCTCACGGCGGAGGTTTTGTGGTCTGCGGAGCTCGCACGTCCGCGCTCCTGCGGACTCACCGGTACCACCGCAACGGCGGCGAAATCCGAGCGCACGTATTGCGCGACCTGCTTGGCCGCGGTCGCGTCGCTGAAGAATCCAAGCCGCAGCCCGTACCATTTGCGCCCGGCGCGATTGCCTTCCACGGTATAGAGCGTATAGGCGCTGAAAATTGCAAGCGGTGGAACCTTATCAAGCGCCATCGCCTCCACCGACCATTGCAGCTGCACCGCAAAGGAGACAGCAGCATTGTGGTGCAAGGCCTCCTTCAACGCGCGGCGCGTGCCACTATCGTCGGGACGCAGCATTGGAATGCCGCCCGACACGTCGGCGGCGGCACGCGCGGGGCCCTCTGTACGGCGTGCCTCCAGAATCTGCATGACTTGCGTATCCGAGAGAGAATGCGGAGCGTGCATCGCACCCGCGGCAGCCTGGGGTGCGGCAGAGGCCGTCGTGTTGGGGATCGTGTCCGTTTCATCCAACGCCGCGAGCACCTCGCGCACGTTGGACAAGGGCGCCTTCGCCGCCGGTCGGGCAGGGCTCGGCGCAGCCGGGGCATCGCGACGCGGCGCGACAACTGGCGCCGGCCGCGGTTGTTGAGTCGCTGGCGGTTGAGTCGCTGCCGGCGCGGCAGCGATGACATGCTGGTCCGGCGCGGGCGACGGTCGCTTGGGCAATGCAGCCGCGGGAGCTGCAAACTCATCGGGCGTCGCAGGGGGCGGCGGGGCTTTTGATGCCTGCGGCTGCGGCGCGGGGTTAGCCGTGCGCTCATCGAACGGCGCGCCCTTTGACTCCGGTGGTGCTGCCGCAGGTGGCGCCTGCGCCGCGGCCGAGCGCAGGCGCTTGCCTGGCGCCTCACCCGCCCAAGCACCGGGATAGATGTCGCGCACAACG
Source organism: Gammaproteobacteria bacterium (assembly GCA_003140135.1). Lineage (GTDB taxonomy): Bacteria > Pseudomonadota > Gammaproteobacteria > Steroidobacterales > Steroidobacteraceae > PALSA-1196. Next base: position 8,463 of record PLIX01000168.1, on the reverse strand, counting down.
CTCAGCCAGTCTTCCGCTTCCTCCAGGGTTTCAAAATGCCCCATGTGCAGGCGGAAGCGCTCCCGGCCATCCTCGAGCCGTCGGCTGACAAAAAACCTGAAACGCTTAAGCTCAGGTGCGTCCGGATGGACGAGCGCCATTGGCGTCGTCGACGAACACAGGTTGATGACGAAAGTATCGCCGCTGACTGCAGCTGCGCTGCGATCTGCGGCATTCCGATGGGATTCGCCGTCGGCTGCCAACTGTGGCTTCAACGTCATGTGTCTCCCTGAACCAATGCATCAATCGCCGGCCGGCCATGACCTAGCTCTTTTGACAGTGGGGATTGCAAGCGTTCGCGCGCAGCACGAGCGTGGCAGCCCCGCCGTCGTAGGAACTCTTCCATTAGACCGGTGGCTTTGCGTCCCCGCCTTTCGACGGGTTTGCCCTGTTCACGAGGTGTGCAGTGTCGAAGCGTCGCCGAAAAGAGTCAAGCGATTGACGCGGTACTTGGCAGGCGTATCACTGAAGTATCGGAGTCAAGCAACATAATCCATCAATTACTCGCGGCGCGCGCCATGCTGTCCTGCACGAACAGCGTACGCGCCTGCAGCAGCTCGGTCATTGCCGCGGCAGCAAGCGGCCTTGCCAAATAGAATCCCTGCGCGGCATCGCAGCGGCGCTCGCGCAAGAACATGAGCTGTTCATTGGTCTCGATGCCTTCGGCGATGACGCGCTTGCCGAGCGCATGCGCCATCACGATGATGGTCTCAACGAGAGTTGCCGACGCGGGATTCTGCGGCACTTCATTGAGGAACGTGCGGTCGATCTTGACGGTGTCGATCGGATATTGGCGCAGATAGCTCAATGAGGAATATCCCGTTCCAAAATCGTCGAGCGCCAAATGGACACCAAGCTGCGCAAGCCGTGCGAGCGCAGCACCCACCGTCGCGTTCGCGAGCACGCTTTCGGTGAGCTCAAGCTCGAGTAGCGCAGCCGGCAAATCGTATTTTTCAAGCGCGCGGCGCACAAGTTTGGGGAAATCGGCGTGCTGCAACTGTTGCGCGGACACATTGAGTGCAAGCCGCGGTGGAGCGATTTGCCGCTCGCGCCAGCCGGCAAGCTGTGCGCACGCCGCGTCGAGCACCCACCCGCCGATATCGACGATGAGCCCGCTCTCCTCGGCCGCCGGCACGAATTCTCCCGGGTAGCGCATGCCATCGCGGGGCGTCTGCCAGCGCAGCAGGGCTTCGACCCCGACAAGCTCGCCGCCGGCAACGTCGAACTGCGGTTGATAGAAGAGTGAGAATTCGCGGCCGCGCAACGCATGCTGCAGGCCGGTGTCGGTCGGCTTGGCGGGCTTGCTCGCCATATTGAGGTCAAAGAACGTCATGCGGCCGCGGCCGAGATCTTTGGCGCGGTACATGGCCGTATCGGCGTTGCGCATCAGATCCTCGATCGTCTTCGCGTCGTCCGGGAATAGCGTGATACCGATACTCGCGCACACGTAGCAATCGCGCCCGGCGATGTTCACCGGCAGTTGCAGCGATTCGATGATGCGCGCGGCGACCGCCGCGGCGGCATCTGGCTCGGCGACATTGCGCAGGATGACCGTGAACTCATCCCCGCCCAGACGCGCTACCGTATCGCCGTCTTTGATGCAGGAGCGCAGGCGCTGCGCCACGATTGTCAGTAGCTGATCTCCGGCGGTGTGTCCGACCGAATCATTGACACGCTTGAAGTGATCCAGATCGATATACAGGAGCGCGCCGCGGCTCAAGCCTGCGGCCGCATTGGCGAGCTCCTGGGCGAGCCGATCGCGGAACAGCAGACGATTGGGAAGCGCCGTCAGAGGATCGTAGTGCGCCTGCCGGTACAGGTGCTCGTCGCGCGCGCTCTTCGACAGTGCCACCGCCAGACGCTCCGCGAACTTGCCTCCGCAGTGCGCGACGACGGGGTCGGCCACGGGGACCTCGCGGTAACCCACGGCGAGAATCGCCTCAAGGCGCTCCGCGACGATGACGGGCCATACCCAGAAAAACATGGCTCCGGTGTCGGCGAGCGGCTTCAAGAAGCTATGGCGCGATTCCTCACAGCGCACAACGGTGAGCCCATTTGTCTGTTCGGTGAGCGCCTGCAGCATGTCGTCGTCGAGAGCGATGCGACTCACGGGCACGTCGGTCAGACCGCTCGCCGCGAGGTATACGCGGCCGCGTCCCGGAGCATCCGCATCACGCAGCGTTATTCCGACGCTTTGGCAATAGGTAAGCCCCTGCACGCGCGACATGATGGTGTCGAGAACGTGCTCGAGGTCGACGGAATGCAGCAGGAGCTGATCGATCTGCGCAAGAGTTTCGAGAACACGAAACTGCTCATCAAGGCTCGCAGCCGCACGATTGAAATTGTCGATAAGGAGCAGTGCCTCATCCGCGGAGCGCACGTCGAGGCGCGCAAATTGGCGCGCCCGCAGCGCGCCCAAACCTTCCGCCAGAGCCCGCAGCGCCGGCCCATAGCGGTGCGTGAGGTACACACTCGCCACAGCAGCGCCCGCAAGAGCGAGCACCAGGGTCAGCGTCAAAATTAGCCAGGCGCCGTGCGCCGCTAGCGCGGCAAACACAAGCACCGGCAATACAGCGCACAGGCCGAGCGCTAAACCGATTCGCCGCCCCATACGGCTGTCAAACGGCAATTCGCCCATCAACGGGCCTCCGCGCAGCTGTCGTTCTGTCAATTTAAGCTATTGCCAACCGTGTCGGGTGAGCGTTGCGTCAACTATCGACAAACTATGACGGACGACTGTCGCGCCAAAGCGTGAAGCGCATCACAGCACCGCGCGCGCCGCACCTTTGCGCGCCAACGCGAGAATGGCGGTGTAACCGTAGCGGCTGGTGCCGCGCCGGCCGGAGCGCGCCGCGCCCAGCATGGCGAGCGCGACCGTTCGTACGGAAATGCCGCGATAGGCAGCAAATGACCCGACTAGGAGCGGGTTCACGAGCGGCATCAATACGCGGGTGGCAAGCTCGAGCGGTCGTAGCTCGTGGCGCCAGCCAAGAATAACGCCGGGCTGGAGGATATCGAGAGCCGCAAGATTCGTCTCACCGAGCGCCTCCTCCATCTCACCCTTGGTGCGCAGGTAGAAGTTCTTCGAGCTCGCGTTGGCGCCGGCCGAGGAGACGACGATGAAGCGCTGCGCCTGCGCCGCCTGCGCGACGCGAGCGAACGCGAGCACATAGTCCACGTCCACCCGTCTGAAACCCTGCTCGGAGCCTGCCGTGCGAATGGTCGTTCCCAGGCAGCAGAAGGCGGTATGACAGGTGAAGCCGGTGAGCTGGGACGCGATCTTGTCGAATTGCACCGTCCGGTTGGCCAGTCGTGGATGCTCGCGTGCGAGCGGCCGGCGCGTCACTGCGACGACACGGCTGAAATCGCCTGCCTCCAAGAGGAGGTCGAGCAAGACCCCACCCACGAGGCCGGTTGCCCCGGCGAGCAGCGCCACTTTTGTTTGGGCTTCTGTCATCAGCGCTCGGCAGCTTAGCGAGCAAGCCCATGCGGCTCAAGGTTTCCAACAGATGACGGCGATCGCGGGATGCGCGCTGTACCGCGCTGGAATCCGGTGGCGGGTTGCGCGCGCGGATTGCGGCGCTCCTGCGCCAGGCTTGCGCCGCAGAAGATCGCCGTCGGCCTGGCGTTTTAATTGGGTCTCGGTGTCAGCGCTCGAAGGAGCGGCGATGGCGTGCGGTCGCTTGAGTTTGGCCTCAGATCGGTTCGCCGCAGCTCACGCTGATCGTCTGCACGTCCTCCCCCGGAGCGATCGTTACATCGCGCTTTACATCGCGGTAGCCGTCGCGTGTGCCGATGACCGTGTACTTGCCGGGTTTCAATTGGATTTCGCGCTGTGAGAAAACTCCGGAGAATCCGATGCTCGGTATCGCAACCCGAGTGGCGCCGTCCGACATCAGTGCCAGATGCACAGGTTTATCGAATGCCGGCAATAGAATCTGCAAGCGCGCGACCTGCGAGCGCAGCACCGGCCCGGACGGGTTCTGTTCATCGGCGTTTTCAATCAGTGCTAAGGCATCTGCGCGCGCCGTGGCGCTGGCAAGCTGCTCCGGCCTGTCGATCAGCGCCTGCAGGCGCTGCGCGAGAAACGCGCGCGCTGCGGAACGCGCCTTACCCTGCTGAGCGAAGGCAAGCGCAGGGTCTGATTTGAGCACCGTCTCGTATTCGGTCAACGCCTCATCCCAGCGTTCCTGCGCCTCGAGCGAGACTGCGCGCTGCCGCGCCGACTCGTACGAGCGCGCACGCTGCGCGGCCTCAACGGGCACCGCACCCGCAGTGCCTTGCGCTCCTTCGGGACTGTAGTCGCGCACGTTCTCGGCCTCGCGCGTGCCCAACGCCGCAGCGCCGGATTCGGAAGCCCTGGTGTGGCCGTCGTCACCTAATGCGGCGCGCGCGCGCGCCAAGCCCGCGATCGCCTGACCGTTCTTCGGATCGAGCGCCAGGCTTTGCTTATAGTCGCCCAGGGCGCGAGCCGCATCGCCTGCGCCTTCGGCATTCGCGGCGTCTGCAAGCAGCGGCCGCAACGCGTCAATATTGTGAATGCGCTGCAGACCTTCAGCCGCTTTGCGGTTCGTGGGATCCATTCGCTGCGCGGCCTCGAACGCCTGCTTCGCCGCCTGCATGCGCCCCGCAGCGAGCGCCCGCTCGGCTGCAGCAAGTTGGGGCTCAAGCTGCGCGGCAGGCGCACGCTTTTCAACCGCGTTGAGAAGGCCTTGTGCCTCGGCGAGACGCTTGGCAGCGAACCCAGGATTGCCGGCCTCGTCGGCGCCCAGCGCTTCCGCCGAGCGCATCTTGGCCTCATTAAACTCGAGCCCCCCCCATGCGGTTGCGCCGCGGGCTTCCAGAGTCGCCAACTGCCGGTCAAATTGGCCGCGCGCATCGAGCAGATGGGCTTTGGCCTGAATGTCGCTGGGCGTCGCCTGCGGCTGTTCCGCCGTCTGCGCGGGCAACAGGTTTGCTGGCACCGCATTCTCAATCATTGCCAGGGCCGTAGCGCCATATCGCGGCAACGCGTAGAAGGCTGCGGCGGCACTCGCTGCGAATACCGCCAGCACGATCCATGGCCAGCGGCGGGGTCTGATCTGCTCGAGCCGCATCAACCCCGACATCGGAACAATCTTAAGATCATCCCACGGCGTGAACCGCGGAGCCTCCCTCGGAGGGGGATCAGCCGCTGGTGCCGTTCGCGGCGGCGGCACGTGTGCAACTTGACTCACGGCTGCTGGCCTAGTCGCCAGCGGCGGCGGTAGTGGCTCGAGCGCGGGCGCCGCGGGCGGCGGCACGGACGCATGTGCGGGATCGAGGGCGGCCGCAAGCGCCGCCGATCTGATCGGCGGCGGACCTGGTGTCAGTCTCGGCCCTGATGCGGCCACCGCTTGTGCTGGTGGCGGAGCGCGCGGCGGCCGGGAGACGGTGGAGGCGGGTCTTGGCGGCCGGGACGCAGGCTTGGGTGGCTCGCGTCGCAGGGTCTGTGGCTCGGGAGCCGCATCAAATTCGAAATGCAGCGTGTCATTCATCGTGGCATCAAAGTCGTCGATCACCGCTTGCATCGATTCCGGCCGCGATCGGGGGTGCTTCTGTAGCATACGCATCACGATCGCCACCAGCTGCGGTGGCGTCGGCTGCACGGTGCGCAGCTCAGGAACGGGCTCGTTGAGATCGAGCACGCGCTCTACATCGAAGTGCGGGTAATACGGCGGCTGTCCGGCTAGCAGCTCATACACGAGCGCTCCTAAGCCATAGATGTCGTCGGATACCGCGGGCGTCTCCCCGCGCAGTTGCTCAGGACTTGACGTGAAGGGCGATAGGCCCGATCGCATCTTGTCGCGACCCGCTGCAAATGCAGTACCGGCCACTCCGAAATCGGCAAGCACCGCGCGGCCGCGTGCATCAAAGAGAACATTTCCCGGCTTAAGATCCCGATGTATGACGCCCAGATCGTGCGCGTACTTAAGGGCGGCTGCGATCTCCAGAAGCGGCGGCATGATCTGCAGATAACTGCCGCCGCGCAAACGGCGCAGATCGCCGCCCGGCGCCAACTCCATCGGCAGCGCCGCCGTGTCAGCGTTTCGCTGCGGGCTATAGACCTTAAGAATCGACGGGTGGTCGAGTCTTCCTGCGATCTCATGCTCGTGTTCGAGCGCTTCCCACGCCGTCTCGCTGCGCGCCAGTGCCGGACTTAAAAGCTTCAGCGCGACTTCGATACCGAGCGTTGCGTCGTGCGCGCGCCACACTTCCCCATGACCGCCAGCGCCGAGCTTCTCGACCAGCGTGTAGCGGCCCAGCAGCAAGGGACGATCGGGTGTCGGACGCGCAGCTTCCATGGCTTAATGATATGCCACGAACGGCCTATGAGTTCCGATTTCGTCCGGTCGCGCGTGTTGCCGAAAGGCCGCAAATTAAAAGCCTAGATCAAGCTGTGCAACAGCTGGCGGCGGCGCTCGAAAGAGCCGCGTGTCCAGCGGCACACGGCGCGTCGTATTCAGATTGAGCCTGCGACAGGCCACCTCGAAGCGGCGGCGCACGAGTTCCGCGAATGGCCCGGTGCCGCGCATCCGCGAGCCGAAGTTAGGGTCGTTGTCGCGACCACCGCGCAAGTCATTGACAAGTGACATCACGTGGGCCGCGCGCAGCGGGTGATGCTCGGCAAGCCACTCGCGAAACAGATCCTTGACCTCATACGGTAATCGCAGCATCACATAACCCGCGGTGCGCGCCCCCGCCTGCACAACCGCTGCGAGAATATGTTCAATTTCGTGATCGTTGATCGCCGGAATAACGGGCGCGACCAGGGTACCGACCGGCACGTCCGCGGCATGCAGGCTGCGGATGGCGCGCAGCCGCGCCGCTGCCGCCGGTGCACGCGGCTCCAGAATGCGCTTCAGGTCCGGATCCAGTGTGGTGACGCTTATCAGCACGGAGGCAAGATTGTCGTGCGCCATCGGCGCGAGAATATCGATGTCGCGTTCGATGAGATGTCCCTTGGTGACTATGCTCACCGGGTGACGAAACTCCTGTAACACTTCGAGAATCGAACGAGTCACCTTGAGGTCGCGTTCGATCGGCTGGTACGGATCGATATTGGCGCCTAGGGTGATCGATTTGCAGACATAGTGCGGTCGGCTCAGCTCTTCTCTAAGAAGTTCGGCCGCGTTTTCCTTGTAGAAGAGCTTGGTCTCAAAATCCAAGCCCGGAGAAAGATTGACATACGAATGCGCCGGGCGCGCGTAACAATTGTGCGACACCACGCCATTGGCAATGAAATCGCCCGTGCCGGTGGTGATGTCATACATCGGCATCGATTCCCCGAGCCTCTCGATCGCGACGATCTCGAGGGATGCCGGTGATTCGACTGCCTGTCCGACAATCGTGCGCTCGCGGGCGATCGCCGGATCGAGAAGAAGCGAATAGTCCGAATTTACGATCCGGGCACAGCCTGCGCTGCGTGAGCGTTTCGCAGCGAAGCCCCTGGCCAGCAAACCTCCCACCCACTCGGCTGGGGCAAATCCGGGCCCTGCGATTGGTTCCTCTATGCCACGCAAAAAAGCTCGCAAGCCAGCGCCAACCGCGTGCGATTCGCTGCGAGTCGCGCTTGTCTTCTGAAATAGCCAAGGGCGTGTTTGAACCTCAAGTTCTGCCAAGTAGACGCCGCTGCGCGGCAGCGCTGCGCCCTTCGTCCTGGCAAGACGCAACTGACAGTTCATTGCCTCGCCTTCTCTGTGCTGCTCATGTTGGCGAACTCCCCTATGAGCAGCGCCGCGCATGACGCTGCACAGATAACCTCGTCGGTAAAAAAGTGCGGGTTCAAGCGCACCCATGGTCACCGCCACGCCCATAAGCCGATTGGCCGCCGTCAAATACGGGCGTCGGTTGCGGCCCGGTTGCGCTGCCGTGACATGTTTCCACCCGCGGTCGCTCAGGAATCGGTGATCTGCACTCGCGGTGATCGTTGTGCCGTTGGCGAGCATCAGTCGGTAGGCCGGTTTATGCGTATTCCAATGAGCCAGCACCTGCGTCTTGACGTAGCGCCGATAGCGGCCGCGACGCGCAGTCCCAACGATGTGGTCGCCTATTTTGATATCGCGAAGCAGCTTGGTTCGCCCATTGACCAGCAAGATGTGGGTGTCGCCTGACAAGCAGTAGATACAACCGTGACCACATCCTCTATACGGATTGATAGACTGCTCAAAGGGAATGTCGGGCGAGTCGTTGCGCGAGATGATTGATTTCGCGTGTTCTGCCGTAATCGTCGTCGCGAGCGGCGGCGGCTCCTCGTCAGTGTCCAGCGTCCAACCGTCGTCGACCACCTCAACTCGCCGCGATTCGAAGCGCCCTGCCGGATTGGAAATGGCCCCGCGGCCCTTGTGTGATTTCGGTGGAAACGTCATAGGCTGTACGAATATAAGGGGTATCCACTTAGCTCCA
>PLIX01000081.1 GCA_003140135.1 Gammaproteobacteria bacterium | reverse complement strand
CTCGATGAGGCCACCTCGTCGCTCGACACGCACTCCGAGCGGCGCATCCAAGCGGCGCTCGCGCAGCTCGCCCGCAATCGCACGACGCTCGTCATCGCACATCGGTTGTCGACGGTTGAGCAGGCCGACCACATCCTCGTGCTCGATGATGGCGCGGTTGTCGAAAGCGGCACGCACAGCGAACTGCTCGCGCAGGGTGGCCTGTACGCGCAGCTCTACCGGCTGCAGTTCAGCGCCTAGCAGATCAACATGCGCGGGGCGCTGACGCAGCTGTGGTATGGCAACGCGCGCGGCGCGGCGCTGCTCGCGCCGCTCGCATGGCTTTACGGTGCCGTCACGAGCGGGCGGCGGCGCGCCTATGAGAGTGGGCTCCTGCGCCGTTATGGCGTGGGATGCCCGGTCGTCGTCGTTGGCAACCTCACGGTCGGCGGAACCGGCAAGACACCGCTCGTGGCGTGGCTCGCGCGGCAACTGCAGACCCAGGGCTACCGTGTGGGCATCCTCTCGCGTGGCTATGGGAGCCGCGCGCGCGCGGCGCGCCTCGTCGGCGCGAACGCAACTTGGCAGGAGGTCGGTGACGAGCCGCTCTGGCTCGCACAAAGCACCGACTGCATGACGGCGGTGGGCGCTGATCGCGTGGCTGCCGGACGGCTATTGAGCGCGGCTGGCATGAACGTCATTGTCAGCGATGATGGACTGCAGCACCTGCGTTTGGTGCCGGACTGCCGGATCGTGGTGGTGGACGGCGAGCGCGGTTTCGGCAATGGACGGTTATTGCCCGCCGGACCGCTGCGCGAGCCGATCTTGGAGCTATACAAAGCCGATGCCGTGGTCGTCAATGGCGCGGCGGCCGCCGCGACGCCTCTCGGCAGCGATCAACTGGATGCGGCGCGCATCGAGATGCAGCTCGTGCCGGGCGCGGCGCTGGCGCTCGCGGGCAGCTCGAGCCGTACTCTCGAGAGTTTCAGAGGCACGCGGTTGCATGCCGTCGCGGGCATTGGTAACCCGGCACGCTTCTTTCGCGCGCTGCGCGCCTTTGGCATCGAAGTGATCGAGCACGCGTTCGCCGATCACCACGCACTGGTCGCATCCGAGCTTGAATTCGGGGATGATCTGCCGGTGCTGATGACCGAGAAAGATGCCGTAAAATGCCGCAGCTTTGCGAATGCGCGGCTGTGGTACGTGCCAGTCACGGTGCAGCTGACTGCTGCAGATTCGCACGAGCTCCTCGCGCGGGTCGTGGGGCGCCTCAAGAGTTACCGGAGATAGTGCCGATGGATGCGCGTCTGATCGAAATTCTCGCCTGCCCCGTGTGCAAGGGGCCCCTCAAATATCAGCGCGACTCACAGTTGCTCGTGTGTCGCATGGACCGTCTGGCCTATCCGATACGCGACGAGGTACCGGTCATGCTCGAGGAGGAAGCGCGCCAGCTCGCGGCGGACGACCCATTGCTCGATCATTAGAGGCCGCCGTTTGTTTCGTGTCGTCATTCCGGCGCGCTTCGCTTCATCGCGACTGCCGGGCAAAGTCCTGCTGCCGCTCGCCGGACGGCCGATGATCCAATGGGTGCACGAGCGTGCGCTCGCCGCAAATCCGACCGAAGTCATCATCGCGACCGATGACGCCCGCATTGCCGCGGCCGCCGCGCGTTTTGGCGCCGCAGTCGCCATGACCGCGACAACCCATCCTTCCGGCACCGACCGGATCGCGCAGACGGCGCTCGAGCGCGGCTGGGGTGATGCCGACATCGTGGTGAACGTGCAGGCTGATGAGCCCCTGCTCCCGAGCGCGCTGATTGGGCAAGTCGCGCGGCTACTGGAAGCTTACCCGGCGGCGGACTTGGCGACGCTGGCAACGGCCATCGGGTCGCTCGAGGAGTTTCTGGATCCGAATGTCGTCAAGGTCGTCACCGATGAGGAAGGTCGCGCGCTGTACTTCAGCCGTGCGCCGGTGCCCTGGGATCGTGACGGCGCAGCCGCGCGGCCGCCGCAAATGAGCTTCACCGGCGCACGGCAGCATATCGGAATCTATGCCTATCGCGTGGCCGCGCTGCATAGACTCACCGCGCTCTCCCCGAGTCCACTCGAGCGGCGCGAGCGGCTCGAGCAGCTGCGAGCTCTTGAGCACGGCTTTCAAATTCAGGTCGGCGAGGCGGCTGAGGCTCCGGGGCCGGATGTGAACACTCCCGAGGATCTGCTGCGCGTCGCCCGGCTTATGGGCGCTTGAGGGGGCCGCCGCTCGCCGCGTGAGATGCGTCCTACACGCAAGTCAGCGCTTGCCGATAGTGAGCGCACGCCGGCACGGGCAATCTTGGGCTGTGCAGACAGAACGCTGGCACGGTGCCGGCGGAAGCTGCATAACGGAGAAAAACCATGCTGCACTATGCCGTCGTCTTCTTCATCATCGCCTTGATTGCCGCCGTGTTCGGCTTTGGCGGCATTGCCGCCGGCGCCGTTGGCATTGCGAAAATCTTGTTCTTTGTATTCCTCGTACTCGCTGCATTGAGCTTCCTTGCCAATCTGATGCGGCGCGCCTGAGGCCGGCCGTTTGCCGGCATGAGGTAGCGGCATCGGGCTACCTCGGGCGCATCACGCGTTTGACCCCGTCGAGCGCGCTGCTGCAATCCTCGCGGCGCGCACTAAATGCCCGCGTACCATTCGTACCCTTGATCTTCCCAATAGCCGCCGTTGCCGGCGCCGATGTTCGCGAAGCTCGAGACGAGTTCGATGCGCATAAGGTATTTCGCCATCTTGTAGCCGAGCTGCCGTTCAATGCGCACGCGCAACGGCGCGCCGTTGGCGATCGGCAGTAACGCGCCGTTCAGTTCATAGGCGAGAATGGTCTGCGGGTGGTAGGCATCGTCGAAATCGATGCTTTCATAATATAGAGTCCCCTGCGCATCCATGGGATCGGCGCAATGAAAGACCACGTAGCGCGCCTGGGGTCGCGGTACGGCCAAGCGCAGCACGGCGCTCAAGGGTACCCCGGTCCACTGGCCGATGGCGCTCCAGCCTTCCACGCAGTCATGGCGGGTAATCTGCGTGCGACTGGCCATGGCGCGCAGCTCTTGCAATGAGAGCTTGAGCGGCCGCTCGACGAGTCCATCAATCTTCAGGCGCCAGTCGGCAAAATGAGTCGCGGCGAGCGCCTGATACTCCGGATTGTCAGGGTTCGCCGTGCCGTTGCTGCGAAACTGCGGTGATAAGTCAGCGGGGCTGAATTCCTGCGCCATCGAGCGGCGCGAGCTTGCCAGGCGCTGCGCGCTGCGGCTCGCGCGTTCGCCCACGCCCAGGACCTTGGGCAGCCACGCGCTGCGCGAAGCCGCATCGCAGCCGGCGAGCAGCGCCGCTACCGTTGCGGCGCCGAGCCGGCCGAGGAAGTGGCGGCGCGAGTGCTCAGCGCGTGCGATCCGCATGCTCACTCTCTACGACGTAGCGCCCGGTAATCATGGAGCGCAGATTATTGATCACGCCGCTGATGAGAACTTCAAATACGTGCACCAGCACAAAGGCGACGAGCGCCCATGCGGCAATGAAATGCAAAGTGCGGGCGGATTGGCGCCCGCCGACGACATCCACCCATCCGGGGACGACGGTATCCAAACGTGGCGAGAGCGCCCAGCCCATCAGAATCACGAAGGGCAGGAGCCCAAAGATCACGAACAGATAGGTGAGCTTTTGCAGGACATTGTAGCGGCGCGCCGCCTCTCCCGTGGGGTGGCGCAGGCGCACATGATCAACGATGGAGCGTCCGATCGACCTCCAGTCGGTCCGCGTCGGAGCAAGGTCGCGAGCAAGGTGCCGGCTCGCAATGGAATAGATGACGTAGGTGAGCCCATTGATGACGAAGATCCACGCGAAGAACAGATGCCAGCGTCTGCCCATCGCGAGCCAGTGCCCGCCGGGCAGCGTTATCCAGGATGGAAAGCCGTGCGCGAGCTCGAAAAAAGCTGGGGCGCCGGTGTAGGAGGATCTTCCCCAGTTGAGCGCTGGATGGGCGTTGAAAATCTGCAGACCGCTCATCAGCAGGACGCACAGCGCCACGACGTTGATCCAATGCAGTAGGCGCACCGCGAGCGAATGGCGGTAGTAAGAGCGTTGTGCCGCGCCGCGTTCTGGCGCCGCGGTGGCGGGCGCATCCGGCAGTTTCATCGAGCCTTCGATTCCCATCGTGTGGTAATTTCCCGCCGCTGATTCCCACTCACACCTTGTCGGAGTAGACCTTGATCACCATCAAAGTATTGCAGAACGGCCCGTACCTAGTCGACGGCGAGGCGGCGACGCTCGTGGACTGGAATGGTGCCGCGTATCCAATCCGTAAGCGACCCTTTGCGCTGTGCCGCTGCGGCGCGTCAACCACCAAGCCCTTCTGCGACGGGACTCACTCGCGCATGGGATTCAAAGCCGCCGAAGCTGCTGTCTCCGGCAGCGCGGACAAGCCGGCCGGCTAGCATCGGAATCGAGGATTGCCGGGGCTGCGGCGCCAATGCGCAGACTATTTTTTGGGCGGCCTGCGTGCCTACCTGATCGCAAGTTCGTCACAGGCGCTCAAGCGTCGCTGCGCCTGCGTGGGCGCGATTCGCAGCAAGACGCGATAGCATGAACAACCAGTCACTTAGAGCCGCACGGGTGTATGAGAGTCCTATTCGTCTGCCTGGGAAATATCTGCCGCTCACCCACTGCGGAGGCGGTGTTCCGCGCAATCGCGGCGCGCGAAGCGCGCGATCTGGTAGTTGACGCCGACTCGGCGGGAACCGCGGGATATCACATTGGCGCTGCGCCGGATGCGCGCTCCCAGCAGGCTGCGCGGCGGCGCGGCTACGACATGTCGGCGCTGCGGGCGCGCGTGGTTGCGCCCGAGGATTTTGAGCGCTTCGATCTCATTCTCGCCATGGATCGAGACAATCTCTCGGTGCTGCGCCGCCGCGCGCCGCGCGAGCGCCGGCAGCGCATACGCCTGTTTCTCGAGTTCGCGCCCGACCTGGGCACGACCGAAGTGCCGGATCCGTATTACGGCGGTCCGAACGGCTTTGAGGAGGTGCTGGATCTCGTCGAAGGCGCCGCGCGCGCGCTCCTCGCCCATTTGCGCCGCGAGAGGCAGGCCGAGCCGATTTAGGATGACCTAATGCTTACTCGTCGGGACCGCGATCCCCTCCGGGAATCTTCTCCGCGGGACCCGACGACCAGACCACAAAGGGCCGGGCCGGTTGCGATGCGCCAGGCGCGGCAGGCGGCAGCGAGGGCTCGAAATGGGCGATCGTCTCGCGCGGCTCGGGCATCGGTTCCTCGTGCCGCCCGCCGTTGCCTTCGGGGGCCGCCTGCTGGGGCCGCGTGTCCTCCCGAGGTGGCGCCGTGCCGCCGGAATTGCCCGACTCCGGAACACCCACGCTGCGCGCCGCCCCGCCCCCACCACGCCGGCCACGACGCCTGCCGCGGCGTCCGCGGCGTGGCTCGCTGCGCTCGGTCTGATCGGCCGGTGATTCGGCACCTGAGGAGGCAGGGGAGGTCGGGAGCGCACTGGGGGTGGGGGCGGCCGGCTCTTCGCGCCGCGGGGCGGCCGCCGGCTCGCCGGTGCGCTCGGGCGGCCGGTCGCGGCCTTTTCGATCACGATCGCGATCGCGATTCCGGTCGCGGGGGTCATGATCACGCCGGACTCCATCGGCCCGCCGCGGCGGACGGCGGTGATCGGGCCGGCCACGATCCCGTCGGGGCTCAGATCGGTTGCTGCGGTCCGAATGTTCGTGGCGCGGGGCCGATGCGGCGCCGGCCGCTTCGCGCGCGGCCGCCGCAGTAGGCGCCGGGTCTCCGGCGAAGAACTTTTTCAAGCGGCCCCATAAGCCAGGCTGCGGCGCGGCCTGCAATGTCGGCGCGGCGGCCTGGATGCTCTGCGGCGCCGATGTTGCCGGCAACAAAGTTGCCACCGCTGCCGCCTCCGGCTGCGGTTTCAACTCGTGCGCAAGGGCGGGCTCGGCAACGGTGGGTGCCGTGGGTAACAGGTAGCTTGCCTGCTTGTTCTCGGGCAACTCCGCTTCGTCGTCGCGCACGCGGCTGATGGAGTACTCGGGAGTTTGAATGTGCGGATTGGGCACGATCAGCAGCTCGATTTCGCTCTTGTCCTCGAGCGTACGCAGCCATTCGCGCTTCTCGTTGAAAACGTAAGTGGCCACTTCCACCGGTACCTGCACAACGACGCGCGCCGTGCGGTCCTTGCGCAGCTCCTCGCCGATGAGCCGCAGGATTGCCAAGGCCATCGACTCGACGCTGCGGATGCTGCCGATGCCGACACAGCGCGGGCAGACGATATGACTCGTCTCGCCGAGCGACGGGCGCAACCGCTGGCGCGACATCTCCAAGAGCCCGAAGCGCGATAGACGCCCAATCTGGATGCGGGCGCGATCCATCTTCATGGCATCGCGCAGGCGATCCTCAACGTCGCGCTGATTCTTGGTCGACTCCATGTCGATGAAATCGATGACGATGAGGCCACCGATGTCACGGATACGCAGCTGGCGCGCGATTTCGTCCGCGGCCTCAAGATTCGTGTTGGTGGCCGTGGTCTCGATGTCCCCGCCGCGGGTGGCGCGCGCGGAATTGATGTCGATGGAAACGAGCGCCTCGGTGTAGTCAATGACAATGCTGCCGCCGGAGGGCAGCTGCACTTTGTGTCCGTACGCCGACTCAATCTGGCTCTCGATCTGGAAGCGCGTGAAGAGCGGAATATCATCGCTGTACAGCTTCAGGCGCCGTTGCAGCTCTGCGGGCATGAAGCGCTGCATGTACTCCTGCGCCTTCTGAAAGGCCGGCGGGTCATCGACCAAGACCTCACCAATGTCGTCGGAAAGGTAGTCACGCATGGCGCGTGTGACGGCATCGCTTTCGCGGTACACGAGGAAGGGCGCGGCGCGCTCCTGGGCGGCCGCCGCAATCTGGTCCCACTGGGTGCGCAGGTTATCCAGATCCCACTGCAGCTCCTCGACCGTACGGCCGACGCCGGCGGTGCGCACGATGGCGCCCATGCCTTCGGGGATCTGCAGTTGATTCATGACCTCGCGCATCTGATCGCGATCCTCGCCCTCGATACGGCGCGAGACTCCGCCAGCGCGGGGATTGTTCGGCATCAGCACCAGGAACCGCCCGGCGAGGCTGACGAAAGTGGTGAGCGCGGCGCCCTTGGTGCCGCGCTCCTCCTTCTCGACCTGAACCAGGATTTCCTGTCCTTCGGTCAGAAGCTCGCGGATGTTCAAGCGCCCGCCCTGGGGCTGTTGCCGGAAGAACTCCTTGGAGACTTCCTTCAGCGGCAGGAATCCGTGGCGCTGCGCGCCATATTCCACAAAGCAGGCTTCGAGGGAGGGTTCGACGCGGGAAATACGGCCTTTATAGACGTTAGCTTTCTTCTGTTCGCGCGAGCGCAGCTCGATACTCAGGTCATAAAGCTTCTGTCCATCAACTAAGGCAACGCGCAACTCTTCCTGCTGAGTCGCATTGACGAGCATTCTTTTCATGGGGCCCTACTGTGCAGTGACGGGCCGACGAGAAAGCGACGGGAGGCCACGGGCGCAATGCAGCGCTACCCTCGTGGAAGCGAAGATTCCAAATCGACAATGAAGTGTGCTTATTCACTTGAGTGGCCGCCCTTCTTGAGGCGGCGCTTCGGAAACCTTCGGGGAACTCTACCGACGGCGCGCCAAGGAGAATTTTCTCAACGCCGGCGCAGCAATCTTGTCGGCCCAAACGCGATGGCCTCGATACCGAGGACCAACTAACATGAGGCGGCAGNNCAAGAGCGCTGTAGAAACAATATGTTACGACGAGGTCTAGTTGCCGCAGCCCGGAAATGACGCAAATCGGCCGGGCGTGCGTCATATCGAGATCGACGCGGAGCAGGCCGGCAAGCGTCTGGATCAATTCCTGCTGAAGCTGTTCGGCACGATCCCGCGCAGCCGCGTGTACCGATTGGTGCGCAAGGGGGAAGTGCGCGTCAACGGCCATCGCGCGGATCCCGCGCAGCGTTTGGCTGTGCACGACAAAGTTCGCGTGCCCCCCGTGCGGCTTGAGCCGGAGGGCGCCCCGCGCCGTGTCCCCCGGCCGCTCCTTGAGCGCCTGCGCAGCGCGATCATCGTCGAGGACGAGAGGCTCCTCGTCATCGACAAGCCCTCCGGGATTGCGGTCCACGGCGGCAGCGGCGTGAGTTTCGGCGTCATTGAGGTGCTGCGGGCGCTGCGCCCCGAGGACACGCTGGAACTCGTTCACCGCCTGGACCGGGACACGAGCGGCTGTCTGCTCGTGGCGCGCAAGGCGAGCGCGCTGCGTGTGCTCCATGCGCTGCTGCGCGAAGGGCAGTTCGAGAAACGCTATCTCGCCCTCGTCAAAGGACATTGGCAGCATGGGCGCACGCGCATCGACGTCCCCTTGCGTACCGACCTGCGCGTGGGCGGCGAGCGCACGGTCAAGGCACATCCGTCCGGCAAGGCGGCGCTCTCCGAATTTCGTCCCCTGCAGTTCTTTGGCAAGCGCGCAACGCTGATGGAAGTCACTTTGTACACCGGTCGCACGCATCAGATTCGCGTGCACGCGGCGCACGCCGGGCATGCGCTCGCGGGCGACGAGAAGTATGGCGATCCGCAGTTCAACAGCGAGTGTGCGCAGCTCGGGCTTGCGCGCATGTTCCTGCATGCGCATAGCGTCGGGTTTGAGTGGCCGCAGGGCGGGGCGTTCAGCGTCAGCGCGCCGCTGCCTGCAGACCTGTCCGCGGTGGTGGATCGATTGACGCTCGAGCGCGGCCGTCGCCGCTCTCAAGGCAAGGCGTAGCCGCAACTGCGCAGCGCCTGCGCGACCCAGATGAGCGGCAGACCGATGAGCGCTGTCGGGTCGCTCGAGTCAATGCGCTCGAAAAGGCTGATCCCGAGTGACTCAGCCTTGAAGCTGCCCGCGCAGTCGAAAGGCTGCTCGCGTTCGATGTAGCGCTCGATTTCATCGCTCGCCAGAACGCGAAATGCGACGGCGGTCGTGTCGAGGTGGATGAGGTTGACACGCGCGCTCGCGCCGATGACGGCGCAGGCGGTATGGAAGGAGGCCGTCTTGCCGCTCAAGGCCGTCAATTGCTCGCGGCAGCGTGCCGCATGGCCGCTCTTATGCAGCACGTGCTCGCCCAAGGAGGCGACCTGGTCGCTCCCGAGGACGATCGCTTCGGGGTACTGGTGCGCCACCGCCTGCGCCTTGGCCGTGGCGAGGCGCCGGGCGCGCATGGCCGGGGGCTCATGGGCAACCTCAGCCTCGCAGACTTCGGGCGCGAGCACGTCGAAGGGCAGCGCGAGCCGCGCGAGCAGTGCGCGGCGGTAGGGCGAAGTCGAAGCCAGGACAAGAGCACGCATGGGCGGGAAATCGGTCAAAGGAACAAAGGCTTAGATGCGGACCTATTTTGACTTGGGCAGGGTCGATACCTATTATACGCGGCCCATGTCGGAGGCTTGGTCGAAGCCGCGTGATGTCGGCGCCCTGGCCGACGAACAAGCCGATCTTGAGCTTGCGATTCCGCTCGCCGAATTTTCCCGGGTGCGGGCGCGACTGGGCGCACTCGAAGGCACGATCAGCGGGCACGTGCATTTTGAGCGCGACGGAGAATTTGCAGTCGCGGCGCTCGAGGTTTCAGGCTCGGTGCCGCTCGTATGCCAGCGGTGTCTTAAGCTCATGCCCTGGAAGATTGACGGCCGCGCGCTCGTCGCGCTGATCGCGGCGGATTCGCAAGCTGATCGCGTACCGGAGCATTTGGAGCCGATGTTGGCGGCCGGGGGCAAGATCAGCCTGCGTGATCTCCTCGAAGAGGAGTTGCTGCTCGCCTTGCCGATCGTGGCGATGCATAGCGATGCGCGCGGCTGCGAGCCGGCGGCGAGAGCGGATGAGGACCGTGCAGTACAAAGACCGTTTGAACGGCTGGGCGAGCTGTTGAAACGCGCTACAGAGCCCAGCATCGCTCCCGAGGAGACAGATCATGGCCGTTCAAAAAAGTCGTAAGACACCCTCCAAGCGGGGCATGCATCGATCGCACGATGCGCTCGTAAAACCCACGCTGTCGGTCGATCCGCAGACCGGCGAGACGCACCTGCGTCACTGCATCACTCCCGATGGCTTCTATCGCGGCAAGCGCATCATCGATAAGCGCGCCGCGGACGAAGAGGCGAAGTAGGTCCTTCGCGGCGCCACGCGCGGCGGAGGATTTGCGGTGCGCGCGCCACGAGTTGCGATTGCAGCGGTGAGCGCTGAGGCGGCCGCAGTTCGTGCCTGCCGCGCCGCTATGACGGCGCCCATGGCACGCACGCGCCGCAGCTGAGGTGTCCATGTATTCGCGCATCGCGGGAACCGGTTCGTACCTGCCAGAGAAGATTCTGACGAACTTCGATCTGGAGCGGATGGTGAACACCACGGATGAGTGGATTCGCGACCGCACCGGCATTGAGCGTCGGCATATTGCAGCTGACGGGCAGACCACCGTTGACCTTGGCGAGCAGGCGGCGCGGCGCGCCATCGAAGCCGCGGGCGTTCGTCCCGGGGACATCGACTTCATCGCCTTTGGAACGACGACGCCGGATCTGGTGTTTCCCAACTGCGGAGTGCTGCTGCAGGAGAGGCTCGGCTGTCGCGGCGGTCCTGCCTTCAGCGTTGAGACGGCGTGCGCCGGCTTTGTGTACGCCCTGGCGATTGCCGACAAATTCGTCAAGGCGGGGGAGGCGCGCTGCGCGCTCGTCGTCGGCGCCGAGACGCTCTCGCGCATCACGGATTGGACTGACCGCTCGACCGCGGTCATCTTTGCAGATGGCGCGGGAGCGGTGGTGCTGCAACCGGACCCGCAGGCGGGAATCCTGTCCACGCATTTGCATGCGGACGGGGCTTACAAGGACATGCTGTATTGCGGAACCGGCGTGTCGAAGGGATTCCCCGACGCGAAGCCCTACATGACGGTCAAGATGGTGGGCAGCGAAGTCTTCAAGGTGGCGGTCCTCAATCTCGGCAAGGCCGTCGAAGAGGCTCTCACCGCGCAGGGACTCGACAAATCCGCGCTCGACTGGCTCGTGCCGCACCAAGCCAATATCCGCATCATTCAGGCAACCGCGCGCAGGCTCAACATGCCTCTGGAGCGCATCATCGTGACGGTCCAGGACCACGGCAACACCTCGGCGGCCTCGGTGCCGTTGGCGCTGGATGTCGGGGTTCGTGACGGGCGCATTAAGCGCGGGGAGCTGCTGCTCCTCGAGGCCTTCGGCGGCGGATTTACCTGGGGCTCGGCGCTCGTCAGATATTAGAGCGACGCTCGATCCGGATTTAAAGACAAAAACAGAGAACGCCGCGCGCAAGGCGCGGCGTTCTCAGGATAGCTTCGCTTCGCTCTCTACTTCGAGACCGACCGACGGAACATCCGGTCGATCTTCTCGTTGGTGGCATCGCAGCAGGACTGGCTCGCCTGTGAGGCCGCCAATGCCTGATTCGCCGTGCTCTGCGCACCACTTGCCGCTTGGCTCGCCGACTGTGCGGCGCTGTTGGCCTGGTCAGCGGATTGCTTGGCAGCCTGCACATCGGATTGCAGCTTGCCGACCTGCGACTTGAGGTCCGCGACTTCCGCCTGGAGGGGCTTAAGATCCGTACAGCCTACAAGCCCTATCACGACTGCAGCGGCAGCCACCTTCAAAACGATCGCGCTCTTCATACACGTCCCCTTATGGGTGATTGATTGATAAGTCCCTAAAACAGGAAAATAAATGCGAATAGCGCGCGCGAGTTCCCTCGCAGCCCTTTTCGCAGCGGCGCAACTGAACCAAATTTACAACAGGAATGCAACTGCAAAGATAGAGTTGTCGGGCCGGCGCGACAAGCC
This sequence comes from Gammaproteobacteria bacterium, assembly GCA_003140135.1. GTDB lineage: Bacteria > Pseudomonadota > Gammaproteobacteria > Steroidobacterales > Steroidobacteraceae > PALSA-1196. Next base: position 3,214 of record PLIX01000081.1, on the reverse strand, counting down.
AGCTTTGCGCAGGCCGGCGGGGAATCTTCCCGATGGCATCTTCGCGTTGCCCGAGAGGTGACGCCTCAAAGCAACGTTCGTTGGCGCACAGAGCCTGGACTTGCCGCGCCGCCGAATCTGGATATAATCACAGTAGCTGTACAACCGAACAGGTTCCCGCCATGTCCGACCTGACACCACGCCAGACGCAGATTCTGCGGCTTGTCCAGCGCGCCATTACCGAGAACGGCATGCCGCCGACCCGTGCGGAAATCGCCCGCGAGCTCGGGTTTCGCTCGGCGAACGCCGCCGAAGAGCATCTGCGGGCGCTCGCGCGCAAGGGCGTGATCTCCCTCGTGCCCGGGACCTCGCGCGGGATCCAGCTCAAGGACACCATGCGCGAGCAGCTGGGGCTGCCGCTGATCGGGCGAGTCGCGGCGGGAGCGCCCATGCTGGCCGAAGAGCATATCGAGGCGCGCTTCCAGATCGATCCGGCTTTGTTTCAGCCGCGGGCGCATTATCTTTTGAAGGTCGTCGGCATGAGCATGAAGAACGCCGGGATTTTCGACGGCGACCTGGTCGCGGTGCACCGCACCTCAGAAGTGCGCAGCCGCCAGATCGTCGTGGCGCGTCTGGAGAACGAGGTCACGGTGAAGCGCTATCGCCAGGAAGGCTCGGTCGTCTGGTTGATGCCCGAAAATGTCGACTTCGAGCCGATTCGAGTCGACCTGAAGCACGAACCGCTCCTCATCGAGGGCGTGGTGGTCGGAGTCGTGCGCCGCAGCAAGTCACTCGGGTAGGCGCAAGCCCTTCTTCTTCTTGCGCGGCGAGCCGTCATCACCAATATCGAAGTCCGCCACATCGCGCGTCAGCTCCTCGGTCTGCTTCTGCTCGCGCAGCCGCTCGAGGCGGCGCCACGCGGGGTCGCCCAGCTTTTGACCGCGACGTTTAGCAAGATCCAGATCCTTCGTGACCTGGTCGAGATCAACATCCTCGGTGCCAGTCACCGGTTCGGCTGGCTCCTCGTCCTCAAATTCGTCTGATTCGGGCTTCTCGCTCATAACTGCGGACGGATCAACTTACCCCGATGATGAGATGGCGCGAACTTAATTCGATTCGGCCCTGCGTGCAACGTCTGACTTAATGAATCAGCTGATTCATCTCGAAAATAGGCAAAAGCATTGCAAAAACAATGCCCATGACGAAGACGCCCATGAGGACGATGAGCAGTGGCCCGAGAAGTCCGACGAGCGCCGTCAGCAATCCGTCGAGCTCGCGGTCCTGACTCTGCGCGGCACGGTCGAGCATATCCTCGAGCTTGCCGCTCGACTCGCCGCTCGAGATCAGATGGATCGTCATCGGCGGGAAGAGCCGGCTGATCGCGAGCGAGCGGCCGATGGGTGCGCCCTCGCGCACGCGCTGCGCGGCCTCGATGACCGCATCGCGCATGGGCAGATTCGTCACCACCTCGCCGGCAATGCGCAGCGCGTCGAGCACCGGTACGGAACTCGCCGAGAGAATGCTCAACGTGCGCGTGAAGCGTGCGGTGTTGAAGCCGCGCACGAGCTTGCCCACGAGCGGCATCTGCAATTGGAAGTGATGAAAGCGCCGGCGCACCGCCGGATCGCGCAGGCTGCGCATAAAGATGAACGTGATGATGGCGATCGCCACGATGACCCAGATGCCGTAGTCGCGAAAAAATGCGCTGGTTGCGATCAACGCGCGCGTCATGATCGGCAGCTTCGCGCGCTGCGTCTCGAACACCGCCACGACCTTCGGCACCACGAACACCAACAGACCCGAGACGATGACGAAGCACATGAAGGAGAGCACGATCGGGTAGAGCATGGCGCCTAAGACTCTCTGGCGCAGCAGTTCGCGATTCTCCGTGTAGTCGGCGAGGCGCTCGAGGATCGCATCGAGATAGCCCGACTGCTCGCCGGCGGAGATGGTGGCGCGATAGATCTCCGGAAACACCCGCGGGAATTCGGCGAAGCCGCCGGCGAGCGTATAACCCTCCATGACCCGCGCGCGCGCGCCGAGGATGATGCTCTGCACCCGGGGTTTTTCGGTCTGTTGCGATACGGCGAGCAATGCCTCCTCGAGCGGCAGGCCCGCACGCACCAGCGTCGCCAGCTGACGCGTGAAGAGCGCCAGGTCCGCCGGTGAAATGCGCCTGCGCCGGCCGAAGGCGCTTTGTTGCTTGGACTCGCTCTGCGTGATCTCCGCCACGCTCACCGGCAGGAGCTGACGCTCGCGCAGCAGCTGGCGGATGTGCCGCGGGGTGTCGCCTTCGAGAATGCCTTTGCGCTCCCGGCCGCCGGGCTCGAGGGCGGTGTACTCGAACGCGCCCATGGCGGGAAGCCTAGTCCTCGCGCGTGACGCGCAGGACTTCCTCCATGGTGGTCTCGCCGCGCAGTATTTTCGCGCGGCCATCGTCGCGAATCGACGGCGTCATGGTGCGCGCGTAGCGCTCGAGGTCATGCTCGGCCGCGCCGTCGTGAATCATGGTGCGCATTTGATCATCGACCACGACGAGCTCGTAGATGCCGGTGCGTCCGCGGTAGCCGTTGCCGGCATCGCGGCCCGGCCGGTACAGCGTGGGTGCAGGCTCCTCGGGGCGCACGTTGAGAAGGCGGCGCTCGTAGTCGCCGGCGGTGAAGGCCTGGCGCGTCTCGGGGTTGAGCACGCGCACGAGGCGCTGCGCCAGCACTCCGACCAGGCTCGAGGAGAGCAGAAATGGCTCGATACCCATATCGCGCAAGCGCGTCAAGGCGCCGGCCGCGGTGTTGGTGTGCAGGGTCGAGAGCACCAGGTGGCCGGTGAGCGCCGCCTGCACGGCGATCTGTGCGGTCTCCAGATCACGGATCTCCCCGACCAGCACGACATCCGGATCCTGGCGCAGGATCGCGCGCAGCCCGCGCGCGAAGGTCATCTCGACTTTGGTATTGACCTGCGTCTGACCGATACCGTCGATGTAGTACTCGATCGGATCCTCGACGGTCATGATGTTCTGCGTATTGTCGTTGAGCTGCTCGAGCGCGGCGTACAAGGTCGTGGTCTTGCCCGAGCCGGTCGGACCGGTCACAAGAATCATGCCTTGCGGAGACCTCAGCAGCGTTTCCAGTTGCGTGGCCACACGGGTCGGCAATCCCATGTCCGACAAGCTCTGCATCGGCGCGGCGGTATCCAGAAGGCGCAGGACGACTTTTTCGCCGTACTGCGTGGGCAGCGT
>PLIX01000268.1 GCA_003140135.1 Gammaproteobacteria bacterium | reverse complement strand
ATGGTCACCGGCATGTTGTATTCCGTAATCATGCGCTCGGCGGCAAACTTTGACGCGAAGTGCGGAACGTCAGCGGTTTCCGCGACTCGAAAAACGGACAAGTATGCGATGGCTTTGATCTTCGCCTCGCGACAAAGATTGAGAGCGGAAATTGTGACGTTCAACTCATCCGGCACGACCGGACTTAGAAGAAATACCGCTTCGACGCCGTCCATTGCGGCCCGCAGCGCATCCACATCGAGCAGCTCACCCTTGAACGGAGTGACACCCGGCGCAAACGTTGCGTTTTCCGGTGAGCGCGTGAACGCTCGAACGTCGAATCCTGCCGCCACCAGTTGCTTGACAACAACCGAGCCGACTGTGCCAGTGGCACCCGTGACTAAAACACTCATAATTTTCTCCGATACCGTAAGAGTGCAATCTGGTAAACTACCTTGACGAACGAAGGTAAAGTACTTTGACTATCTAGTCAAGCTACTTGATGATGTATTCTCCCTGGGATGGTGTCGGCGTTCATGAGTAACTCGAAGAAAGAAAAGGAAGACAACTTTGCACCGGCCTTGGCTGCCGCCGGCCGCGCCTTGATTGCCACCATGATGGCCAAGCTAGCTAGTTGTGGGTTCAGCGACGTGACGCCCGCCTTCTCGAGCCTCATGCCGCTGCTGGATGCGACCGGCGCCCGTCCCACCGCCCTGGCGCAGCGAGCCGGAATCACCAAACAGGCGATTAGTCAGCTGGTTCGGGAACTGGAAGTACGCGGCTATGTCGAGCAGGTACCCGACTCAACCGACACACGCGCCAAGATCGTGCGCCTGACGAAGCGCGGGGTCGCTTTACACGCGGCGTCTGCGGAGGTGAGATTAGAACTGCAGTCCGTTGCTATCGCGAAGCTTGGTAAATCGAGAGTATCGCGGTTGCGGCGGGATCTCCTAGAGCTTGCCGCCGCTCTTGAGGAAATGCGCACGCGCTGAGAACATGAGGTGGGTTCCGGTACCCGTGCATCTCGGCAAGATCTCGGTGCAGATAGCGAAGTAGCCCGTGTCCGCCGCGTGCTCATCGTTGATGACAACGTGGATGCGGGCGACTCGATGGTGGCGCTTGTAGGTGCATGGGGACACACGGCGAAGGTGGCGCGCGACGCGTCCGAAGCGTTGGCATTGGCGGTGGATTTCAAACCCGATACCGCGCTCGTTGACATCGGATTGCCTGGGATGTACGGCTACGAGATCGCGCGACGCTGGCGCGCCACGCCCGAAGGCCAGAACCTAACGCTCGTCGCCATGACGGGATATGGGCCCGCCGAGGATCGAGCCGAGACGCGTGAGGCGGGTTTTTATGTGCATCTCGTGAAGCCTGCGGAACTGGCCGAGCTTGAGAACCTGCTGGCCGGAGAAACCTGAGCGCCCGCGTTCTCGCACAAGCGGTCGACAGAATGCTGGCCGAGGGATTCGGCAGCAAGACGGCGATCGCACGTGTCTCCGCCAATCGATAGTCTAAGCGCATCGAGGCGCATCACCGCGCACTCTGTCGCACCCTCACGTATCTCGGCGCAATCGGCCGCTCTCTAACACATTTGGCTCAGAAAAGAAGCGCGAGTTTCGCGCGAAATTCAGGCGAAACTCGTACGCCTGAGTGCGCTGCAGTGGGTTGCTCTCAAAATACCCGCGATGCACTCTATCAATGCATTTATCCACGAGTATGCTTTGCACTCGCGGAGGAAAGTCGAGGTCATCATAGAGCAAGGAAGGTTCGAAGATTGCCGCACGCGAGGCGCATACCCTTAAGTCGCCGTTCACACATCATCGGATTTCAATGTACACCGGGCGGCGTCACAGCCCATGAGAGCGCGCTCGAGCGCGACTTCGTCACCCTGTCGAGCTTTGTCGACGCTGCGGCAACGATCCGATCGCAGCCGGTCACAATCGTCTTTGAAGACCGAGGATGTCGCAGGCGTTACACCCCCGATTATCTAGTGAGAGACGCGAGCGGGGTGGAGTTGGTCGAGGTCAAATACCAGAAGGACCTCCAGGCCAATTGGGAAAGACTTGCCCAGCCTTTAGCGCCGCGGAAAAGTGGGCACAGGCGTGCCAGGCTCGGTTTCGCATTGCAACCGAATCCGATATTCGCGGTACGTTTCTCGAAAACGCGAAGCGGCTGCTGCCTCTTCGAGCGTTGCCGCTTGATATCAAGACGGCGATGATCGCACGGACCCACGCACATGGATTGAAGCAACCGACTTTTGGCACGCTTCTCGATTTGCTGCCGGACCGCAATCTGGCGCTCGCGACGCTTTGGCGCTTGATTGCACGCGGCGAGCTACGCACCGACTTGTCGGTTCCTATCACCTTTCACTCGATCCTTTATCCCCGATGAGTGATGTTCCTGTCCCGCCGGAGCTTTCGGCGATCCCGGAATCGGCCTGGGCGGAGGCGCGACGATATTTCCCCGTCATCCATCGGCTCGCAAACACACCAAGGCGCAAGCGATCTCACGTCGTTGCAGCGGCGGCTGAGCTCGGCTGCTCGTGTGCCCAGGTCTACAAACAATTGGCTCGCTTTATGGCCGATCCTCGGCTGACAAGCCGACGTCGGGTCGTAAGGCAGTGACGGCCAGAGTCCAAGCGAAGCCTCGCCGTGAGGTTCTCGCGAGACGTCACGGATCAAAAGCGGCTCGCGACAAGTATGCGCCAGCAATCGGCGCACTGGAGGCGACCTGGCCTCTGGCTCTCGTACAAATCGATCACACCCTCGTCGATGTTATTGTCGTCGATAGCATCACACGCGCGCCTATCCAGCGACCCTGGCTCACCCTCGCCATCGACGTTTGGAGCCGCTGCGTTGTCGGGTTTCATTTGTCGCTCGAAGCTCCATCGGCCACAAGTGTCGCGCTCTGCATCTCGCACGCTGTGCTCCCAAAATCGCCCTGGTTGGCAGCACGAGAGATTGAGGCAGAGTGGCCGGTCCATGGACTCTTTACCCGCCTCCATCTCGATAATGCTAAGGATTTTCATAGTGAAGCTCTGCGGCGTGGGTGTGAGCAGTACGGCATTGCCATCGACTATCGGCCGGTGCGCACACCTCACTATGGAGGGCACATTGAGCGGCTGATTGGCACCATGATGGGTAAAGTCCATCTGCTACCCGGAACTACGTTCTCTAACATTGCAGACAAGGGGAAGGAGAACCCGGAGAAGACGGCAGCCATGACGATCGACGAGCTCGAGCGATGGTTGGTACAAGCCATCACCGGTCTATATCATCGGACCGTGCATCGAGCGTTGGGGATTGCGCCCTTGGCAGCTTGGGCGCGCGGCCTTGCGGGCGACGGTGTGATACCGGGATGTGGTGAGCCGGCAACGATCTCGGATGGGCGTCGGTTCCTAATCGATTTCCTACCTCTTGAGCACCGGATGATCCGCCGTGATGGCGTCTCGCTCCATTCGATCCACTATTGGTCCGACATTCTTCGAGCCTGGATTGGCGAGCCGCATAAGGCCATCGTCCGGTACGACCCACGGGACTTAAGCCGGCTGTACCTGCTTGCGCCGGACGGGCAGTACTACGACCTGCATTACCGGAATCTGAGACGTCCGCCCATTAGTCTCTGGGAGCACCGGCTTGCGTTGAAGCGATTGCGCGACGAGGGACGCCAGACGGTCGATGAGAATGCCATCTTTCGGGCAGTCGAGACGATGCGCTCGATCGCCGATGAAGCGACAAAGGCCAGCAAGACTGCGCGCCGCCAGCGCGAGCGTCGCTTGCGTGTGATTCAAGGGGGACGGGTGGACCCTCCGCCGGCGTCGCCGCCGCCGACCCCTCCGCCAGGTGCGCAACGTGAGACCAACGGGCAGCCGTGGGAGCGCATGCTGCCCGTTGAGGAATGGTCATGAGCGAGGCGTACGGACACCTCCACGCCAGCATTCGCAGCGTTGCGGATGACAGCGCGGAGTTGAGGATTCGACGCATTCGCACCGACCGGTGGGTCAGCTATGCGCGCGCCGAGTCGGCGCTCGCCGCCATGGAGGACCTGCTGAACTTTCCCAAGCGCACCCGCATGCCGAATCTGCTGCTGGTCGGGCCAACGAACAACGGCAAAACGATGATCGTGGAGAAGTTCCGCCGTGCACACCCCTCAACGCCGGCAAGTCAAACGGAGAGCGGCGCGGCGCATGTTCCCGTATTACGGGTCCAAATGCCAGCCGGGCCCGATGAGCCGCGCTTCTTCGGCGCGGTTCTGGATGAACTCGGCTATCCACATATGCTTACCGATCGCATTACGAAGCGCCAGGATGGAGCGCTTCGGATGATGCGCGAGACCCAAGTGCGGGTATTCGTGATCGACGAAGTCCACAACATCCTCTCGGGCAGTCGTCTGCAGCAAAGAAGACTCCTGAACCTCCTTCGATGGCTGGGCAACGAGTTGCAAATCTCTCTCGTCGCGGTGGGTACTGCCGAGGCCCTGCATGCCGTTCAGAGCGATGATCAATTGGCGAACCGATTCGAGCCCGTGGGACTGCCGCCCTGGCGCGCTGGGAGCGAATACGAGCAGCTCCTGAGCACGCTCGAAGCCGTACTGCCGTTGCGCCTGCCGTCTGATCTTGCAGAACCCGAAATCGCGCACAAGATCCTCGGAATGGCCGAAGGGATTCTGGGTGAGATCGTGTCCATTGTGGTTCGCGCCGCCGTGCGTGCTGTCAGCTCGGGAGCCGAAACCATCACGACCGATCTCATCGACCAGACGGGCTTCATCGCGCCGTCCCAGCGCCGTCGTGTTGCCGTTTGAAATTCTGCCGTTCGACCTACCCGTCGCTGAGCCCACTCCTCGTGAGTTAAAGGGCAACGATCGTGCTCTCCCTCTGCACGTCGCGCCGCTCGCCGAGGAGTCACTCTTCTCTTGGCTAGAGCGACTGGCGAGCCGCCTTCAGGTCTCATTCCACACACTCGCCAGTCACAGCTTTGGCATCGACGACCGCACTGGGCGGACCGTTTGGTGGCACCGGCCACACCCCTGGACCATCGACATGGAACAACGATATTTCCGACATGGCTGACAATACCCTTATTGATCCCGGTAGCCCGCTTTTTCAAACAGCGTCTTCAATGAAACCGGGGCAAACCGTTCAATTTTCTGGGCACTTCTTTTCCGGCAGTGAGGGTGAATGCCTAAAAGAAGGCAGCATTACTCTGTCTGGAAAACTACGAGAGCCAGAATTTATTTTCCAGTTTTCAAGTATCTCAAGCTCTGTGAGCTCGACCAGTTTCACCGAATCGGCACGTGCACAGACTGCAACGCCGACGACTGAGCAACCGAGTGTTTCGCTACCCGCTTCGGTCGGCGTTCCGAGCAGCGTGTGGGATGCAGCACGATCGTCGGTGTCTGGCGCGGGCACTGCTACGAAGCGGTTGCCATTGCCGCCTGACAGCAGTTCACGCGGTCCCAAGACGGCCGATGGGGCGGACGCTCAGAACGTTACCGACTCAGCGCAAGACCAAAGTGAAAAGCAAGCCTTAGTACAGGCCGCTGTACATTCTGCAGCCGCCACGGACAGCACTTCGGCGCCTGATTTGCCGAGCAACGAGATCGTTAAGCCGAGTCCCGCGCGCGATTTTCCGAATCCTTCGGATTACTATCCGGCGGAATCCATACGTATGCGTGAAGCGGGTAGCCCCTTGGTCCACGTGTGCGTGGGACCTGACGGCGAGGTTGCCGACGAGCCGACCATCGTTACAAGCTCGGGCAGCGCCCGGCTCGACGCCGGGGCGCTTCAGCTTGCAAAGGCGGGACACTACAACCCGGGCACAGAGGACGCTAAGCCGGTGACTGCGTGTATTAATATGGCGGTCAAATTTCAGCTTAGAAAATCGCCATGAACCGTGTTCTGCAGTCTTGGCGCGTCCCCGGCCGGGGGTAAGTTTGGGGGTAACTTCGGGATGGCGGTAGCGCCGCACCCTACGGAATGCGGCAATTACGCCGCCTTTTAGATTCCGGCCCCGGGCAGTCCTGGTTTCTCTATGGATCGCGCTACTGGATCACCCGCGCACGCGAGCGTGCCCGCGGCCCGATGATTGAGCGCTCGGCCGCGATCACGGCCATTGCGGCAGCGCTCTTAGAGCGCGGCTCACTTACGGGGCCGGAAGCGCATGAACTCTATCGCGACACCGTGATCAGCGCGCTACCCAGCAAGATCCCGGATCGCGAGCGCCGCGCCTTACGATCCAGACGCGGCGCTTATTGGCGAGGTTACTGATCCTTCAGCGCGACTCACCGATCTTTAACCTGGAGATTTTGTAGAGCAGCCAGAGTTGCTTGGTTGAGATCCTTCAACTCTGCCAGCTGCTGCTTAAGGTCTCGGATTTCCTCTGCCTGCTTCTGCGCTTCGTTTAGCAGCATCGGCGCAAGCTCGTCGTAGCGAACGCTCAAGATACGACCTTCGTGATCGTGAACCACAAGCTCGGGATACACCTGAGCCACTTCCTCGGCAATTAAGCCGTACTGCATCGCACCCTGCGGATCACTCTTGTATTGAAACATTACCGGTCGAAGTTGATCGAGCTTCTGGGTACTCGATCCCATCGGCGTAATTGCGGTCTTGAAGCGCTCGGATGACGAAGCAATCCCGAGCTGTCCACCGGTGCCGACCACGACCGGGACACCGCCAGAAACCCCTACCCCACTGATGCCTGCAATGAAGGTCTCTGTCTGCGTGCCCTCCGTGCCGATCTTGATGAAAGCGGCATCAGCAGCCACACCCTGGTTGCCGATGTCGATGTTATTGCTCCCCGTCGTCAGGTTGTAGCCCGCCTCCCACCCCAAGGCAGTGTTGTGCTGGCCGGTCGCGTTGTGATACAGCGCGCTGTACCCGGAAGCGGTATTGAAGTCACTCGTGTTGGCATACAGCGCGTCCGACCCGGAAGCGGTGTTTTGAACACCAGACTTGTTCCTATAGAGCGCGCTGTTCCCGACGGCGGAGTTATTGTTGCCGGTGCTGTTGGAGTAGAGCGCATCGAACCCGGAGGCGGTGTTGTTGCCTCCGCTGATGTTGCTATAGAGAGCGTTATACCCGGATGCAGTGTTGTCGTTGCCGGTCGTGTTGGAATAGAGCGCGTTGACACCGGAGGCGGTGTTGTAGTCGGCGGTGGTATTGGAATAGAGCGCGCTTTCGCCCGAGGCGGTGTTGTAGCTGCCGGTCGTGTTGTACTTGAGCGCAAAGTATCCGGAGGCGGTGTTGCTGACTCCAGTCGTGTTAGAATATAGCGCTGCGTAACCGGACGCGGTGTTGCAGCAGCCGCCGTTCGAGGGGGCAGGCCCGCCGAGTGCGCCGTACCCCATTCCCGTGTTGAAATTTACGTCGCTCGTGTCGTTGCCTGTCCAGGTGCCCGCAGGCACTTGAGCGGAAGCCGTTCCTGCAAGCGCGAGTGCGCCGAGTGTGAGTAATAAAGACTGACAAAGAGTTTTCATGGCGTATTGGCCCCTGTTCCCTGCTGGCTGATGTTATTGACATAATCTCCCGGCAAGTTCCCATCGCCCACCGTTGACCGAATAGCAGCCGCTATCGCGTCAAATTAATCTGTTCTTGTACGCCGTTGCGAGCCCGAGTCAACCGTCCTATGGTTCCTATTGCACCGCGACCGCGTGAGCCTTCATGAATTCCTCGAGTTCTGCAGTCAACGCACTTAATGCGAGCGCCGCCGCTTCAGCTGACCCGTGTTCGACCACCTGCTGCAGGATTTGAAGCACGTTCATCGCGCCGAAGTGAAAAGCGATATGTGCTTCGGCATGCTTATCGCCGCCGATAGAGGTAGAACCGTCCCGGCGAAGTTCGTCCATCCATCCGCTATGGCGTGACTGATCGGCGGCTCAAGATCATCTTCCACCATCGGGTTAACCCTGGGCGCTGCGGCCGATTGGCTTTATACAGTACCTTAGCCGCCGCACTACTGCATGGACTGTCGGCAGCTGCTGATTCTACCTTTCGCGGCTATGCCCGAGGGTCGCCAAATCGCGCGCATAACGTGCAAGCACTGCCGGCATGCGGTCGATGTTGACCCAATTGTACTCAAGGAGTTGCGCGGCTCGCGCCTCTACCACGCCTTGCGGTGCAGCGAATGCGGAGCACGTGAAGCCGATGTGTCGATTCGGTGGGAGTGCCCGCCAGCTACGCGCTTGCCAGCTAAATGAGAACTACAGCGCTAGGCGCATCCTGGAACAACCACCTGCAGTCGCTCGTTTTATTTCCGAACCACGCCTGCCTCGCCGTGGTCCGTTCAGACTGCACGCAAGGATTTATGAGCGAGCGAGCCTTCAAAGTTGGGGACCGAGTGAGACTCAAGACCGAGTGGCCCCCGCGCATTGCAACAGTGGTTGAGTTACTCGAGGGCGCCTGGGTTCTGCTGCAATGGGAAGGCCCCTCCCCTGGCACGTTCTCGTGCACCTCCGAAGATATTACTCACGCACGTGAAGCGCCGCCGCCCCCTAAATAGCACTCCGAGGTCCTCCCACTGAGCGACGACGAGCTGCGCGACGCAGCTCAGGCCGCGCGCGCGGCCGCCAGGCGGGAGCAGCGCGAGGCCTCGATCCAACCTAACCAACGGATCCGCGAGAGGATCATGACCGTCGCGCGGTCCTACCGAGCGTTAGCCGAGAAGTTTGATGCGGCGCGGCATTGCCGGACAAGTTGACGCATTGCCCCAGCTGATGGCGACGCTGGCGTGTGGAACGTCGCGCCGATCTGGCTGCAGGTAACGAGGCAGTTTTCGTTTTATCGCAATATTTTACGCTGTTTACCAACCTCCATCAGCAAGCCTATATCGACCGCGCGGCTTTGGTGCGCAAAAATAATTTCGGTCGGGAGCCACATTACACGGAATATATTGGAACTGCGGTTGGATGGAATTCGACGCTTCGCCTGCCGTTTGATCGCCTTGGCTTTCTATTGCAGACATACGACCCGAACTTACTCGGACGCTTGGCGGTCCTTGATCGATCAATTATTTCTTTATTGGATGCACAGCAGACTCGTAATCGTCAGCACGAAAACTTTCAAAGACGCTTGGCGGAATTCGAAAGTCACATGGCGGAAGGTACCATTATCACGTTTGAAATCGTTGAGACACACGTCGGGCGGGACTTGGCCTTGCAGCTGGAGCAATTGACAAAATTCATTTTAAAAAACCTTCCGGATTGCTTGAAAAAGATATCCCGTCTTACCGGTGACCTAACAGCGCTTCTCTCGTACGAGTTTCCGTTTGGACGCCCGATCGAGATTAACTTTAAGCCAGCTAAATTTATCGATGTCGACGCCGCCTCTTCTCCCCCTCCCACCTGGCGCAAACTACTTCGCTGGTTGGTGAGACTGCTGCGCCGGCGCCGTCGGGCACGAGCGAGCGCGTCCACAGCCGCCGGCGCCCCAGACGCGCCGATAGATGATGCAGCGGGGCCCGATTGAAAAAGCGGCCGCCCAGGCGCGGCGGCCGTCAACTACTTGCCGTCTGACGCCAGCCGATGAGCCTCAGCCCAGGCGCGCAGGCCTTCGTGCGCGAATCCCAGTTTGAGTCGCACGTCCCACAGTCCCGCCAGAATCGATGGCTCAAGACTTGCGTTGATCACATGGGCCTCAACGGCAGGGATCAGGAGATTGAGCCGGCTGACCGCATCCGCCACGGGCGAGATTTGGCGCTCGAGAACCTATGAGGGTGGCGGAGTTTGCAAAATTGACCCAATCCCAGGGCATCGGCCACAAATCCTGGCCCGGACAGACCATTCCCGCGAAGTTGGCCACAGGCTTGGCCACAAACTATTCTGACTTCTTCAGTTTTACTGGTCGGAACGCCGAGATTTGAACTCGGGACCCCTTGCACCCCATGTAATATATGCTTGCAACGGCCCGCAACAAATCACAACGCCTGATGTCACCTTAGGCCTGTAATTACCGATACTTCAGCAACACTATGCAACAAAGGTAAGTTGCACTACGATGTGTCCAGTTGCATAGCTGAGTGTCCATAAAGTGTCCACAGCGTCCACGGCAGGACCCCTTGCTAGGCAAGCAAGGCTCACTGCAACGCGTGTGCAGAGCCTCAAGCCCGGACGCCGGCAGCGCGACGTGAGTGACCCGGAGTGCCGCGGGCTCACGTTGCGTATCGAACCGAATGGCTCGAAGACCTGGCTCTTTCGCTACAAGTGGCGCAAGCAAACCGTGCGCCTCTCGCTGGGCGCCGTCTCCGAGTACAACAGTCTGCGCCATGCCCGCAAAGCTGCTGGGGAACACCGTGGCATGATCGAGCGTGGCATTGACCCGCGAGCGGCGAGAGCGCCTCGGCGCCCTGCCCCGTCCATCGCCCTCGCTGCTGGTCGGCCGTCGAGTCCAAACAGCATCGAGTTTCTCGCGCTCGAGTACCTGGAGCGTCACGTCAAACCCAACCGGAGACACCCCGCATACGTGCAACGAGTCCTCGAGCATGACGTCCTGCCTGAGTGGAAAGGCCGCGACGCCCGCACCATCAGTCCCCGCGAAGTGGTCGAGTTGCTCGACAAGATCGTGGCCCGTGGTTCGCGGGTGATGGCAAACCGAACGGCTGGTCTCCTCGGGCAGCTGTTCAAGTTTGGGATTCACCGGGCGATCGTGGATGACAGTCCGGTCAAGCTGCTGTACCGCCCCGGAGGCAGGGAGAAGCCCAGAGAGCGGGCATTCAGCGACGAAGAGCTCAAGGCTTTCCTTGGAAACCTGGACGACGCCTGCCGCTTCCAGAAGCTTCCGCACGTGTTGAGATTGCTGCTTCTCACACTCCAACGTCGCGGGGAGCTTGCACTTGCTGAGTGGCGTGAGTTCGACTTCAAGGCGAGGACCTGGCCATTCCTGACGCGCACGCAAAGAGCGGCAAGGGGCACGTAGTGCCGCTGTCCGAGTGGGCCATCGAGGAGCTGCAGAAACTCAAAGTCATGGCAGGAGGGTCGCGGTACGTGCTACCGAATGCAGACAAGACCGCGCCAGCTGATCCGAAGTCCATCACCCGAAGCGTCGCCCGATGCCTCAAGCGGTTCAAGAAATACGGCGTCGACGCGTTCACTGCGCATGACCTGCGCCGCACAGGGCGGACGGGGCTCGCCAAGCTCGGCGTCAAAACAGATATCGGCGAGCGAGTTCTTAACCACGCCCGCGACCGAATCGAGGCCACCTACGATGTACACGGGTACATCGATGAGAAGCGCGAGGCGCTTGAGAAGTGGGCGAAGTATCTCGCCGTACTGCTGACGGGATCGAATTAGACGCGCAAATTACGGAGAGCGCACTCGATGGACCGCCCATCCCTAAGCACATGCGCTGGGGCGCCGGCACCGCGAGGTGTCACTCGCGCGGCGATTTTGCGGGCCGAGTGCGGCAGCCGCTAGACTGTCCAGTGATGCACTCGCTGACAAGAAGAGGCATAACCAAGGTCTCGGGCATGACTGCTACGTGGGCGCTGCTGAGCACGGTCGCTGCAGCGCCGCTGGTACAGACGGCGGAAGGCCCGGTGCGGGGTCTCGAGCAAAAGGGCGTGCGTGTTTTCACGGGCATTCCCTACGCCGCACCGCCGCTTGGGGCCCTGCGATTTCGGCCACCGCGGCCGCATGCTGCCTGGACTGAAATCCTTGAAGCGACACGCGAGGCACCGGCCTGTCCGCAGACACCAGGATCGGCGATCGGTAAGGCGAGTGACGATGAGGACTGCCTATTCCTCAACGTATGGGCCCCGTCTACGCATGCAGGTGAAAAGTGGCCCGTAATGGTGTGGATACACGGCAGCGGAGATAAGGGTTACGGCGGCTCGCCGTTCTTCGATGGGCGGCGTCTGGTTCGCGACAATCACGTCGTTCTGGTGACCATCAATTACCGACTGGGACTATTGGGTTCGCTTGTGTCCTCGGCGCTGAATGGAGAAGACGACAACGAGCGCTCGGGGAACTATCACCTGCGCGATCAACAGGAAGCCCTGCGCTGGGTGCAGCGTAACGCCGCGGCCTTCGGCGGCGACCCGACGGCGGTAACCATATTTGGTGAGTCGGCGGGCGGTGCAGCGGTGTTGGCGCTGCTCGCATCTCCGGCATCGAAGGGTCTATTTCAGCGCGCAATCGCCGAGAGTCCCGTGATCGTTCATCCCGTCACGCGCGTCGGCGCGGAGCAGCAGACCACCGAGAAAGTGCTCCCGGACCTCGGTTGCGCTCATGCCGCCGATTTGGCGGCCTGCCTGCGCGCATTACCCGTCGCAGCTTTCCTGAAGGAGCCGTTCGGATTCTCTTACGTGCTAGATGATTCCTTGCTACCAATGGATCCCCTGGCCGCATTTGCGACCGGCGCTTTCAGGCAAGTGCCAGTTATGATCGGCTCCAATGCCGAGGAGGGACATTTCCA
>PLIX01000016.1 GCA_003140135.1 Gammaproteobacteria bacterium | reverse complement strand
TCAAAACAGATATCGGCGAGCGTGTTCTTAACCACGCCCGCGAACGAATCGAGGCCACCTACGATGTACACGGGTACATCGAGGAGAAGCGCGAGGCGCTTGAGAAGTGGGCAAAGTATCTAGCGGGACTCTGTGATTGCAGAGTCGCACCATAGGGTCGGAATCCAAACAATTTCGTAAGCTTCTGGCGGACAAGGCTAACGCCATCGGTACCGTCGCGGCGTACCCCAGCGCCTACCCCATTTGGGATCGAGCCTTGCCCAAGGACTTCTGGTGATAGTCGGCGCTGAAGCGATTTATCGCAGGTAAAACAGCAGTTCTTACGGGCACGGCGTCCAACCACTCAACACGGACGAAGTATTCAATGAGGTCGGGATCATCAGCGTCCTTCTCGTAGTGCTCGGCCGCCTTCAGAACATCAAGCACGGGACCCTCACCAGCGGGCGTCGAAACCTTGAAATCCTTGACGGGACACACGGCCTCAGTAACTCGGCCGACACCTACGTATCCCGTCTTAGGAATCTTCACCCAGATCCGGTCTCCCGGAGATAGGAGCTTCAGCGTCCGGCTATACCAGCTGCCACCCCCGCCACTGACGAACCCATACTGTCGGGCCTCGTCCCAGGACCGGTCGGCCCCCCCGTAGGACACGTAATATTCGCCGATCCAGGGCTCCTTCTCGCCCTTCGTCCGGGATGCCGCTGCCACGTTCGCCTGTGTCTCGCCTGGGTCGATTAGCCATGCCCTGCTGAGTAGCTGGTCATCCCCGTTCTGGAACACCTGAAAGAACACCGCAGAACGATTGAGCATGGCAGCCCCGGAGGACTTTCCGGCAACGGCCGGTGGATGGGTTGCGAACCTCGCAGGCATCCGCGAACATGCCAAACACCCATCCAGGACCCATTTAATGCCCGTAGACGGCGAATCAGACAGCACGATCGGATCCGGGGGCATCCAGGCGCCAGCCGCCGGCGCGGCCGTCAATCCTGTAAACGCCGTATTTATCAGCTACGCCTCGCAGGACACCGCTGTCGCTGATGCGCTGTGCGCGGCGCTCGAGCGCACGGGAATTGCCTGCTGGATTGCGCCGCGAAACGTCGTGCCCGGTGACTTCTATGCCGATTCGATCGTGCAGGCGATCAACGCCTGCAAAGTGCTGGTTCTCGTGCTGTCCGACAGCTCCATCAACTCTCCCCATGTCGTGCGCGAAGTCGAGCGTGCGAGCGCAAAGAAGCGTCCGGTCATCTCGTTTCGGATCGATCTCACGCCGTTACCGCCTGGCCTCGAGTATTTCCTGAGCGCATCGCACTGGCTCGACGCCAGTGCAGGTAGTGCCGAGCGCGCATTTCCGAAGCTCATCGAGGCGGTGCGGGGCCGTATGGCCTCCGCACCCGGTAGCGATGCTGCCCTGGGGGGCGCAGCGGCAGACGCATCCAAGCCGAATCCGCCAGCCGACGTCGTCAAGACGGCAGCGGCTCCTGATTCGCCGCGCGCCGCTGCACCCGAAATAAGGCCGCGCCTGAACCGAACTGTGATCGTCGCGGTTGTTTCGTTTACCGTTGCACTCGCGGTCGGCTATTTCGCCGTGGGCAAGTTCTGGCTCAAGCATCCCGCGGCCGGGCAACAATCGACTGCGACCGTGGTTCCGGCAGCGACCAACGCGACGACCGCGATCTCGGATAAATCCATTGCTGTGCTGCCGTTCGTCGACATGAGCGAGAAGAAAGACCAGGAGTACTTCTCCGACGGACTGACGGAGGAACTGATTGGCCTCTTGACCAAGATCCCCGGACTGCACGTGCCGGCGCGAACGTCATCGTTCTACTTCAAAGGCAAGCAGACGACGATTGCGGAAATCGCCAAGGCGCTGAGTGTGGCGAACGTGCTCGAAGGCAGCGTGCGCAAGTCCGGCAATACGCTGCGCATCACTGCGCAGCTGATCCGGGTCGATAACGGCTACGACGTCTGGTCAGAGACCTACGATCGCCAGCTCGACGACATCTTCAAAGTCCAGGATGAAATCGCGGGCGCCGTAGTGAAGGCGCTCCGGGTGTCGCTGCTCGATGCGGCCCCGCAGCACGCCGCGCCCACATTGAATACCGAGGCTTACACGCTGTATTTGAAGGTGAAGGAGCTGAACACGCATGCCTCTGAGGAGGAAGAAAACCAGGCCGTCGATGATCTGCGGCGCGCGATAAAGCTCGATCCCAATTTTGCACTCGCCTGGGCGCTGCTCGCCGGAGTCCACGCCACCACCTACGCCTATTTCGTCAGACCCTACAATGAAACTCGGGCCGCCGCCCTGGACGCCGCAATTCACGCCCTGCAACTCGACCCGGCGCTGCCCGAAGCACACCTGGCGATGGCGCGAGTCCGGCTTTTATTTGACTGGGACTGGGAGGGGGCCGATCTCGAAGCCAAAAAGGCGATTGCGCTCAATCCGACCGGCACGCAGGGCATCATCTACACGGCAAGCATCGCCAATTCTAAGGGTCGTTTTGATGAGGCGCTGCGCCTCGCCGACACCGCGGTCGAACGCGATCCGCTCGATTTGGGCGCGTACCAGATGATTGGCCATGCGAGCTACCGGATCGGGAGGCTCGCGCAGGCGGAGTCTGCTTATCGCAGAGGCATCGAGCTCTATCCCAAAACGCCTGCCCTGCACTATCGTCTGGCAGCGGTGCAGCTGGCGCAGGGGAAGCCAGCCGCCGCGCTCGAGACCATGCAGGCCGAAACGGATCCCGGATACCGTAAGGTGGGTATGCCATTGGTCCTCGATGCGCTGGGACGCAAGAGTGAGGCCGACGCCGCGATTGCCGCGCTGGAAAACGAACATTCGATCAGTTGGGGTTACCAGATGGCACTGATCTACGCTCACCGCCACGACAAGGAACGCGCGTTGGCGTGGCTCGATAACGCGTATCAGAACCGTGACTCCGGACTTCTCTCGATCAAGGGAGATCCTCTGCTAACACCCCTCGAGACCGATCCGCGCTATAAAGCGCTGCTGCACAAATTGAAGCTGCCCGAGTAGAGCGGGAACCCTGCCGATGCTCGATGACTGGCGTGCGTTCTCCCGTGAGCCGGTTCATATCAGTAACATGAGTCGCAACTATAATAATAGCAAATTCGTCCTCACATTCTGGCCCCAGCTGTCCAAGCCTGGGTAAAGATTGCGATGTACCGTGACAGAATAGGAATACGTGCCCTTAGTAACCGCCGCCGGCTACGCCTTCTCCCCCACCTGTAGCTCCGCAGATTCAAAGGGCACTCCGCAGTTGTTTCAACGCTCGCTCCAACCAATGAGTCCGGAAGCTTGTAGCCGTGCACAGTGATGCCGCGAGAAGAAATTATGCTCGCCATACGGTCTGCTCTGAAGCGCCCATACTAT
>PLIX01000218.1 GCA_003140135.1 Gammaproteobacteria bacterium | reverse complement strand
CGACGGTGATGAGTCCGCCGCGACCGCTGCCCGACACGCGCGCGAGGTCAACGCCGAGGCGCTTCGCGAGCGCACGCACGGCGGGCGCCGCGCGCACCCGTTCACGCGGCGCGCCGGCATTGCCGCCGGCCACGGCCGTTTCGATGAACTCCTCCTCATTCGTCGTCGGCATGCTGCCGACCACGGTGCCGGAGTCATCCGCCTTGGGCCGCTCGGCTGTCTTGGCGGGCGCTGGGCGTGCGCCCGCCTGCGATGCGGCCACATCAAACTCCACGAGCGGTGCGCCGGTTGCGATCATGTCGCCCGGCTTGCCATGCAGGATGCGGATGACGCCCGAGTAGGGCGAGGGCACCTCGACCACGGCCTTCGCGGTCTCAAGCGCCACCATGGGCTGATCCACTTTCACCTGATCGCCCGTCTTGACGTGCCAGCGCACGATCTCGGCCTCTGCCAGTCCTTCGCCCAGATCCGGAAGATTGAATGTCGTCATGCGCCCTCCGTGCAAAGGCTTGCGGAAGCTATTCGGTGAGCGTATCGCGCACGGCATCAATAATGCGCGCGACGCTGGGAATGTAGTCGTACTCGAGTCGGAAGAGCGGCATCGGCGTGTCGTAGCCGGTGACGCGCTTGATGGGCGCCTGCAAATCATAGAGCCCGTGCTCGGCCACCGTCGCGGCAATCTCCGCGCCGATGCCGCAGTTGCGCGCCGCCTCGTGCACGATGATGAGTCGGCCGGTCTTCGCCACCGACTCCAAGATCGTGTCGTGGTCGATGGGTGAGAGGGTCGCAAGGTCAATCACTTCGCAGGACACGCCGTCCTTTTGCAGCTGGTCCGCAGCCCGAAGCGTCTCGAAAGTCATCGCTCCCCAGGTGACGATGGTTGCGTCATTGCCCTCGCGCAGGCGATAGCACACATCGAGCGGCAGCGCCTGGCCGTCATCCGCGATCTCCTGGCGCACGAGCCGGTAGAGGCGTACGGGCTCGAGGAACATGACCGGATCGGGATCGCGGATCGCGGCCAGGAGGAGGCCGTAGGCGCGCGCCGGGGAGGAGGGGCAGACCACGCGCAGACCCGGGTGATGCGCGAGCATAGCCTCCAGGCTCTCGGAGTGATGCTCCGGTGCGTGAATGCCGCCGCCGTGCGGCATGCGCATCACGAGCGGCAAAGTGATGCGTCCACGGGTGCGATGGCGCATGCGCGCCATGTGATTGGCGATCTGATCCATCGCCGGATAGATGAAACCCATGAACTGAATCTCGGCGATGGGGCGCAGACCCTGGGCCGCAAGCCCGATCGACATGCCGGCGATCATCCCTTCGGCGAGCGGCGTGTCCTGCACGCGCTCCGTGCCGAATTTCTCCTGCAGTCCAGCGGTGGCGCGAAACACCCCGCCGTTGATGCCGATGTCCTCTCCCAGCACGACGACGGTCGAGTCGTGCGCCATCTCCCACGCGTGCGCGCGATTGATGGCTTCGATCATCGTGACTTTTGCCATGGGAGATGCGCGCTCGATTAGTGTGCGCCGGAGGAGGCGTAGCGGCGCGCCGCATCGCGCTGCTCGCGCGTGCTCTTCGGCAGCCGTGCAAACAAAAAGTCGAACATGGCATCGGTCGACTGCTTCGGCGTGTGCAGATATTCCTCCACGGCCGCATCCACAAGCCCGGCGCACTCGGCCTTCAAAGTCTCCTCGCGCGCGTCATCCCAGGCGCCCGTACTCTTTAGATAGGCGCGGAAGCGCAAGAGTGGCTCGCTCTTCCACGCATCCTTCACCTCGTGCTCCTTGCGATAGCGCGTCGCATCGTCTGCCGTCGTGTGATCGCTCAGGCGGTAGGTCACGGCCTCGATGACCGTGGGTCCTTTGCCGTCGCGCGCGGCGGCGATCGCTTCGGCGACGGTGTGGCGCACGGCGAAAATGTCGTTGCCATCGACCTGCACCCCGGGAATGCCGGCGGCGATCGCCTTCTGCGCCAGGGTCGCGGTTGCGGTCTGATCCTCGATGGGGACCGAGATCGCCCATTTGTTATTGACGATGACGAAGATGGCGGGCAGGGCGCGCGCGCCGGCAAGATTCATCGCCTCGTAGAACGCGCCCTGGGAGGTGCCGCCGTCGCCGATGAAGGCGAGCGCGCAGCGAGTCTCGCCGCGGATCTTCATGGCCATGGCGGCGCCCGCCGCGTGCAGCATCTGCGATCCGATCGGCACGCTCCAGGCAAAATCCTGACGCGACTCCTTGAAATCGTTGCCGCGCTCGTCCCCGCCCCAGTAGAGGAGGACGTCCGTCATGGTGACCCCGCGCCAGAACTGTGCGCCGTACTCGCGGTACACGGGCACGAGCACGTCGTCGGAGCGCATCGCAGCCGCAGCGCCCACATGCGTGGCCTCGTGGCCGAGACAGGAGGCATAGGTGCCGAGCTTGCCGGTGCGCTGCAGGTTGATCGCCTTGGTGTCGAAGGTGCGTACCAGCGTCATCAGGCGGTACATCTTTACAAGCTCCGCCGCATCCTGCGTGAAGGGCGGCAATTTCCCGACGGCCTTCCCATCGGCGTCGAGAAACTGGCAATACTTGACCTCGAATTCGGCAATCGTCTTCAAAGTGACCCCCCGCCAGCGGCGCCGAATTATACATGAGGGACAGCGGGTTACCTTTTTGTGAGGGGTCCGATCTGCAGGGTGCGCCCCAGGAGGATGTCGAGAGCCCGATCAAGCGCCACGCGCTCCGCGCGCGAGAGCGGCCGCAAGAGCGAGCGCTCGTAGGCGAGCGCGAAGGGGGCGACCCCCGCGTGCACGAGACGCCCGGCCGCCGTCAGGCGCAGCACGGAGCGGCGCCGGTCGGTATGCGCCATGCGCCGCTCCAGGCGCGCCGACTTCAGAAGCGCGCGCACCGCGCGGCTCACCGCAACCTTGTCCATGGCGGTGCGCTGCGCGACCTCAGCGGCGGAGAGGTCGGGCGAGTTCGCGAGCACCGCGAGCACGCGCCATTCGGGAATGGAGAGGCCGAAGCGCTCGCGGTACGCGCCGGCGATGGCCGTGCTGACAAGATTCGTCAGTACCGAGAGGCGGTACGGCAGAAAGTTTTCGAGCAGGAGCACCGGCTTTGGCATGCGCAGGTTCGGTCGGCGGGGCCAGGGCGTATAATAGTTGCATTTGTAACTATTAGCGCGCCGCGGAGGCCCCATGACCGAGCTCTTCGACAATCCGATGGGCACCGACGGCTTCGAGTTCGTCG
>PLIX01000254.1 GCA_003140135.1 Gammaproteobacteria bacterium | reverse complement strand
GACAAATCACAGGCCATATCAGTCTGTCAATACGTTTACGTCGCCCGCGTTGACGGACACGACGCCGTCAATGCTGGCTAACTTCGCAGCCAACCTGGATACCGATCCGATCCCCTGAATTTCCAATAGAACCGTCACGACCCGCTCCGGGGTGCCGGGCACAGGTTTTTTTTCAGGATCAGTCGAGTGAACGAGCGCCAGATCATCGGCGCTCATGGGTTCCGCGGCTCCATCCAAGTGCGCTGTATGGTGAGCTCCACCGGGTTTAGATAAGCGCTCAACCTGCAAACGACTGACGGCAAAATGGTGTTGCGTGCACGTGATCAGCACGTCCCTTAATATCTCCCGTCCGTCCTCATAGGACACCTGCAGCAGCGAAGGGGTCCATCGCGACTTGGGTAGTCGCGCTGCAATGAACGGAAACCCCAGCACGATGATGAAGTGACCGCCCGTCACTGCGAGCGCGAGGATCGGCAAGCCGGCACCGCATGCCATGCCAACCGCCGCCGTGAGCCAGACAACGGCGGCGGTCGTCAAGCCGCGGACACTGCCACGGCGCACGAATATCAGGCCACCACCAATGAACCCGATGCCCGTAACGATTTGAGCGGCAATACGCGACGGGTCGAGGACGACGCGATTGAATTCAAGGACATTCGCAAAGCCATACTTCGAAACCAGCATGATCAGTGCTGCCGAGAATCCGACCAGCGTGTACGTGCGCAGACCTGCGCTTTTCTGACGAATCTCGCGCTCAATTCCTATGAGCGCCGACAACACGAAGGCGAGGCCGAGCTCGCTAAGTTGCAGCCATCCCTGTCCGGGCATTGCTCCAATCCACATTCGACGCCTCTGCACGGCTACTGCGTTGGATCCAGACTACAACAGCGCTGATCGGCGTTCCAGCCGCAGCCGCTGCGGCTTTAGACCTGCAAACAGGGCGCTTGGCGCATCCTCAAAGAGTGCTTCTTGTCGGACGAACTCATGCCGAGACCGTCCCACTTGCTAGATGCCGCGCGGCAATTTAAGCTTTTTTCCATGAAACGGATGTGCGTCGCGTAGCCGCGCTCAGAAGAGCGGCGAAAATCCGCACGGCTTCCCATCTATGTTCGCGCAATCGAGCGCATCGCCGCGCCGTGGCCGCAGCTTCGTTCGGCAGACATTTTTTGTAGAGACCCTAATGACTGCGCCATTGCGCTACTTGCTGCTGATATTCGTTGGCGCCTCGGCGTTGCTCGCAATCGAAGTTCACGCCCAGAATCGCGACGCCCTGCGGCAGATCGTTCAGGATCGCTGCGTCCCGCACTGGCTGCAGCAGGGGAATGCCTCCCCCTGCGAGCGGGTATATTTGTCCGGCGGCGCGCATGAGACTGATGGCTACGCCGTTCTTGCGGATGCCAAGGGCGGTGCGCATTTCCTGCTGATCCCCACGAGCCGAGTTGCCGGAATCGAAAGTCCTGATGTTCTCGAACCGCAGGCGCCGAACTATTTTGCGGCTGCCTGGCAGGCGCGCACTCGCCTAGCCGCAGTGCTCGGGCACGCCGTGCGAAGAGACGACGTTGGACTGGCGGTAAACTCCCAACAGCACCGCTCCCAAGATCAGTTACACATCCATATTGAATGCCTGGGGGCGCAGGTCCGCGGGGCGCTGCAAGCGGCGGCGAACCGCCTGAGCGACCGTTGGACGGCCATCGATGTGGCGCGCTGGCAATATCAGGGCGTGCGGGTGATGGGCGAGGATCTGGAGCCAACCAATCCATTTGCGCTGTTGGCCGAGCGCATGCCAGGGGCCAAGCAGGACATGGGGGCCTACACGCTCATGGTTGCCGGCATGCAATTCAAGGATGGCGCCGGATTTATAGTACTCGCGGGCAAGGACGTGCCTAGCACCGAGGTTTTATTGGACTCGACCTGTGCAATCGCCAATCACTGACACACCTGAGGCGAGACGCGCGACTGAGTAATGGGCCCTGCGCGGGTCTTTACGTTCCGAGACCGCCTAAATGATTCTGGGTTCTACTAGATGGCCTCCTCATCGTAGTCACAAACAATGATGGCGAAGAGGCCGCATTAATTGATTCATGCGCCGCAGGTGCGTGCAGTGTCAGGATGGAAAGTCATGCTACCTTGCACACGTCGCCAGTGGATTGCGCAACCTGGCAACCGTCTTCAGGATTTAAAGCGCAGGCCCTCGAGCCAATTGGCCGCAACATTTTTGTACGTTGCGGACGGCTACAGGATCGGAACGAGAAGTGCAAGCGTTCAGCGAACTCTTCGAGGAGCTCGATACGACGACTGCGACCAGCATGAAGGTCGCAGCAATGGTGCGGTATTTTCGCACGGCCGCTCCGGCTGATTGCGCGTGGGCGGCCTACATCCTTTCCGGCCGCCGCCTCAAGCGCTTCATTGGGCCGACGCTGCTGTATCGATGGCTCATCGACGCGGCCGCGTTGCCCGAATGGCTCATTGAGGAGTCGGTCGCCGCCGTCGGCGACATGGCCGAGACCATTGCGCTCCTCATGGAGAACGCCGCGAACGCCGCCGCCGCATCCGACATCTCGCTCGCCGAGTGGATCGATGGGCGGCTCCTGCCGCTGCGCGCGGCTTGCGTCGAGGAGCAGCACGCGGCGATCGTCCAATGGTGGCGCACGCTGCCCTACCGCGAGTGCTTTATCCTGAACAAGCTTTTGACAGGCGAGTTGCGCGTCGGTGTCTCGGCGCTCCTTGTCACGCGCGCGATCGCAGAGACCGTGGACGTTCCACGGCCCGACATCGCACGGCGCCTCATGGGCGAATGGCAGCCGAGCCAGGCCTTTTGGGAGGGGCTCGCCTCCCATGACGCCTCGGGCAGCTCCGCCTCGGCGCCCTATCCTTTCTTTCTCGCCTCCCCGCTCGAGGGCGGCCCCGGCGCGCTCGGGGAACCTGCGAATTGGCAAATCGAGTGGAAATGGGACGGCATCCGCGCGCAACTCATCAGGCGCGAAGATGCATGTTTCATCTGGTCGCGCGGAGAAGACCTCATCACGGAACGCTTCCCGGAAGTGGCCGCGGCGGCGGCGCGCCTCCCCGATGGCACGGTGCTCGATGGCGAGCTCGTCGTTTGGAAGGATGGCGCCGTGCAGCCGTTCGCGCTGCTGCAGCAACGCATCGGCCGCAAGAAATTGAGCGCCGCCATCCTCAGGGACATTCCGGTGCGCTTTCTCGCCTACGACCTTCTCGAGGAGCATCACCGCGACCTGCGCGCCT
>PLIX01000240.1 GCA_003140135.1 Gammaproteobacteria bacterium | reverse complement strand
ATCCGCAAGAGCATCCTTGAGGCTGACCGAGAGATATTCGAGGAATGGAAGTGGATGGGAAGCCCGGTGTGGTCTCACGACGGAATGATCGCGGTCGCAAACGCCCACAAAGAGAAAGTGAAGCTTACCTTTGCTCACGGGGCAATACTGTCAGATCCTGACAAGCTCTTCAACGCGAGCCTCGAAGGCAACGCGTGGCGAGCGATCGATTTCTTCGAGGGCGATACGGTCAATGAGCGTGCTCTAAAGCAACTCGTCCGTGCCGCTGTTGATTACAATCAGACCAAATTGAAGAAGAAAGCGCCTGCGGCTACTCGAGCGAAGGTACGCAAAAGTAAAAAGCCGTGAAGACATAGCGTTTTTCTCGCCGAACCGAGACAGAATGAATTGCAGAAGGACTACCGTATGAAGAGAATCGGTTACTTGGTGGGTGCAGTTGTAGCGTTGACCAGCATGATCTTCTGTATTGCCCACGCATCTGGACACGCCAATGCAGAGGGCGCCTCTATCTTTGGAATCAAGATTCCTCACGGATCCCGCGACTGGAGAGTGATCTCCGTGGCACACGAAAAAGGTAGCAACAACGATCTTCGTGCCATTCTCGGCAACGATGTAGCGATAAAGGCCTATCGGGAAGGAAAGCTTCCGTTCCCGGATGGCACAATTATTGCCCGGCTGGCCTGGAGCTACGTTTCGTCTGAGCAGAACAACAAAGTTTTTGGCCGTCCCCAATCTTTCGTTGCTGGCCCCCCAATCAACGTTCAGTTTATGGTCAAGGACTCAGGAAAATACGCCGCGACGGGCGGCTGGGGGTTCGCTCAATTTAAAGACGGCAAACCTGCCGACGAAGCGCTTTTGAAAACTTGCTTTCCTTGCCACCAACCATTCAAAGCTGGGGACATGGTCTTCACCCATTACTCACCCTGATACAAAGAATCGAAATCTCGGACGAGGAGGCTATGCCTGTTAGCTCCGAAGCCGCGAAAGTTTCGATACGGACACGCGCACCATCACTGGGAAGGGAACCGAAGCATCTCGACGTGCTCGAGGATGCGGATCCCGTCACCCGCTCGAAATCGGCCGCACGGTGACAGTGCGGGTGTGCCTCCAGGCTATGCACGAGGCGATGGAATGGCTGCGCCGTTGCGAGCACTTCCGGTCGGAAAGCCTCGACCGGTTCGTAGCCTACGCCGAGAGCAAGGATACCGAAGCGCGGAGGAGGGGGCGATGACCAGCCTCACGCTCGTGCGCCGCATCAAGGCGCGGCCGCAGGTCGTTTTCGACGCGGTCACCACGGCCGAAGGCATCGCGCACTGGTGGGGGCCAGATGCGGGGCCCGTGCTCTTGTCGGAATCCGATCCGCGCGTCGGTGGCCGTTATCGAGTGCGTTTCCGCATGCTCGACAGCACCGAGCACGAAAGCAGCGGCGAATTTCTCGAAATCATGCGACCCGAGCGGGTCGTCTTGAGCTGGCGCTGGAAAGGCGGCTTGGAGGATCCGGGCGAGTCGCGAATCGAGATCACGCTCAGGGCCGTCCCAGAGGGCACCGAACTCACCTTGACTCATTCGCGTCTGCACGGCGAGGAGACCCGCCACAGCCACGAAGAAGGCTGGACCGGTTCGCTCGACAAGCTGGAAGCGCATTTCGCCGGAGGCGCGTCCGAATGATTAAGCTCTACTACTTGGACATTCTTTTCCGCGCCCCGGGCGCGTACCGACTGGTACTTCTCCTGCTGCCGCTGCGCGGGGCGGCAACAAGCACCCTGGCTACTGCACGAACGGACCGGTAACCTCAGTGCATTTCCATGACCGCGGGCGTTCCGTCGGACCATTTGGTCACCGGAACGAAGAACGTCGTGACGGGCTCCGGATCGCCTTGCGCGGCAAATATTGGGGAGCCGTCGAGGTTTGCGCCCCAGGCGGCGCCGTCGGTGTGGGCAAGGAAGAACATGAGATGCGGATGCCAGTGGCCGTCACGGTCGCTCAAGTACCCTTGTTTTGACATCATGTAGCACATCGCGCCGGGCTCTGGCGCCAACAAGGTGTTTGCGGCAAGCGCGGCCTTGGTGCGAGCGATCATTCCGGGCCTTGAGACACCTGCGAGGACCCACTTGGTTCGTTCCAGGTAACCGGCAAGGACGGAGCGTGCGGCGGCCGCGTTAAAGCATATCGGCGCGCGAACCTTGGGATTCCAGAACTGCGCATCGTCCAAGCCGGCGGCCCATGATCGCTCCACCACGCAGACGAACCCGTTCTTGCCCTTCACCGCCGTTTCATAACCGTGGCTGCCGAGCGTCAGAACGTCGGCATTGCCGGAGATTGACATCGGCGCGGCGCTTAGCGCCAGCGCGATCTCTTCCGACCGGGGCGCCACACGGTATTGCGCGATGGGCGCCATAGTCGGATAGGTGGGCTTTGTGTTTTCGCCTGCAGGTAAACCGATCGCGCACACCAGAAAAGGCAGCCCGCACGCCGGCCCGATCGTCCAAGCTCTAATCCGCATACATGCGTTCTTCCAATACTTCACTATATGGTGAAGTATTGAATACGCGCGGCGGTCTGTCAACCAGGATGCTCACCTCTTCCGCGCGGTATCGGAAGCTATCGATTTACGCCAATAGGCCTGGAAAACCGCCGCGTTCCATATGAAGCCGCCGATCTGCTTGCCCTCATAATAATGCCGACACCCACGACTTGGCTCAGCGCTGGTCGTATTCGTCGTGGCGGCGGAACCACGGCCCGGTTTCGTTGCGTCCCTTCGGAGCTCGGTCGAGCCATTGGTACATGCCCCAGAGGCCGTCCAGGCCGCGCGTATAGGTGGAATAGCAGTGGTAAACGACGCCGCGCTCGAGGACGAACGCGCTCATCCCCGGCCTATCGCGCGAGTATGTTGGCGCGTCGGTTCCGCACATGGCCGCGAACTGGGCGACGGGCTCTGGAACCGGTGTCGCGTCCATTGCGTGGCCGCCGCGCCGGTAGTTGTATTCGACGGCCCCTTCGCGCTGTTGCTGATCGGTGAACGCGACGTTGAAGTCGAAGTTGAAGTCACTGCCGAGCGAGGATGCCCAGGGAAACGTCCAAGCCATCCGCCGCTTGTAGGCCTGCAGCTTCGCGAGCGGCGCACGTGACACAGCCGAAAGCGTGACGTCGTGGTTTGTGAGGTGGACGACGAAGCCGTCGAACCCGTCCGCGATCGCCGAGCAGGACGGACACCCCGCCGTGTAGTCGGGTCCAAACATGAAGTGATAGACAAGGAGCTGCGAGCGCCCTTGAAAGAGGTCTGCCAGCGAGGCGCTCCCGTCATCGGTCTCGAATCGGTACTCCTTGTCGACCCAAACCCATGGCAGTTCCTGCCGCCACCGCGCCAGCTCGTCACTGCGCCGGGTCAGCTCCTTCTCGGCCTTGAGCAACTCCAGCCGGGCCGCCCGCCACTCTTCGCGTGTTCCAGTCTTGTGGTTGCTCATCGCTTCTCTTCTTTGGTCGGCGCGGCCTTAATCCCAGCTGTCGAGCTTGATATCGTTTGGATGGGGAGCACCTGTACCGGTTTCGAGAAGTGACTTTAGGCTCAGCAGAAAGACTCCCCACTTGGTGCTGCAATGGTGCATGAACTCGACCGGCTCCTTCCAGCCTTTGTGTTTGAAGAGGACGATGGTCCAGGCACCCTCCTGTTTGAGATCGAAGCTTATCTTTGTGCCGATCCATTCTTTGGGGCCGTCGACCACTTGCCAAAGCACGTGCTTGGCGGGATGAAGCTCGAGAACCTTCATGTCGAAGCCGCCGCCGTGAAAGCGGAACTGGAGCACTCCGCCGACTTTGCTTTCCCCCTGTACGTTGTTCGTCCACCAGCCGCAAAGACCTTCGCCCGTGGTCAATGCCTTATAGACATCATTCTGGGTTGACGATTGGATTCCGACTTTGTGCAGAATATCAACCATATGTGACTCTCCTGCTAGTGGTAGCTTCTGTGTCCCGGTCATGTGTGTCGCCATCGCTTTTCTCCTTCGGCTTGTGTTCTTCGTCGTTCGAACCGTTCTCGATACGACGTGCTTATTGGTGGTCATAGATTAGGACCGGGCATCGAACGGTGGGAGTGACAAGTGTGGCGGGATTCCGATGGACTCGCTGATCACGGCCGCGGCGCGTGCACTCGCAGCGGGTGATCCCCTCGGCGCATTGAAACGCGTCGCCCTGCGCGACGACGCGCCTGCGCTCGCGCTTCGAGGCATCGCGATGGCGCAACTCGGCGATCTCGTTAGGGCGAAGGCTCTTCTGCGAAGTGCGGCGCGCGCCTTCGGTCCGAAAGAGGCCGTCGCCCGCGCGAGGTGTGTCGTTGCGGAGGCCGAAATCGCGCTCGTCTCGCGCGACCTGGGCTGGCCTGCTAAGGCGCTCGACGCAGCGCGGGCGACGCTCGAAGAGCACGGCGACCGGGTGAACGCCGCGCACGCGCGGTATCTCAAGGTCCGGCGCCTCCTCCTGATCGGGCGCCTCGACGAGGCCGAGCGTAACCTCGCCGAGCTCGACCCCGCGCCCTTCCGACCTGCGTCGAAGGCCGCCCACGAGCTGGTGGTTGCGGGGATCGCGATGCGGCGCCTCCGGACGAGTGCGGCGCGCGCTGCGCTCGCTCGGGCGGAGTGCGCCGCGCGCCAGGCAGGCATCCCTGCGCTGACCGCGGAGGTTCAGAGCGCGTACCTCGTCCTGAACACGCCCGCTGCGCGCCGGATTGCGAGTGGCGAGGAGCGATTCCTTCTGCTTGAGGACGTGGAAGCGTTGCTGGCGTCGAAGGCGCTCGTCGTGGACGCGTGCCGTCATGTTGTGCATTACGCAGGCGCGGCAGTCTCGCTCGCAAGGCGCCCGGTGTTGTTCGCGCTCGCACGTGCGCTGGGCGAAGCATGGCCGCAAGACGTGCCGAGAAACACGCTCGTGGCGCGGGCATTCCGAGCGAAGCGCGCGGATGAATCGCACCGCGCGCGGTTGCGAGTCGAAGTCGGACGGCTGCGCGCGGTGCTGCGGAGGCTGGCCGACGTGAGCGCAACGAAGCGAGGGTTTGCGCTGGCGCCGCGCCGTGCACGCGAGGTTGTCGTACTGGCGCGGCCCGTCGACGAGGAGCATGCGGTGGTGCTCGCCTTCCTCGCCGACGGCGAATCGTGGTCGAGCTCAGCCCTTGCGCTTGCGCTTGGAACGAGCCAGCGCACCGTGCAGCGGGCGCTCGAATCGCTTGCGGCTGCAGGCAAGGTGCAGTCGTTCGGTCGCGGGCGAGCTCGTCGTTGGATGACCCTACCCGTGCTGGGATTCACGACGACCTTGTTACTCCCCGCTCCTCTGCCGATTGACTAAGATGGAAACATGAGTCGATCAGCTGCCGAGATCATTCGTGAGTACGGACCCTTTCCGGGTGCCGACAGCGTGCATGGAGTCACGTATGACGGTCAGAACGTCTGGTTCGCTGCTGGAGACAAGCTGAATGCCTTCGATCCTGCGAGCGGGGAGACGCTGCGCTCGATCGACGTCGCCGCGCATGCAGGAACGGCCTTCGACGGAGAGCACCTGTTTCAGCTCGCCGAGGATCGCATCCAGAAGATCGATCCGAAGAGCGGGCGTGTGCTTGCCACGATCCCGGCACCCGGCGGCGGAGGCGACTCGGGACTGACGTGGGCCGAAGGGACGCTCTGGGTGGGGCAATATCGGGACCGGAAGATCCATCAAGTCGATCCCCAAACCGGGGCGATTCTTCGCACGATCGAGTCCAACCGCTTCGTCACCGGGGTCACATGGATCGACGGAGAGCTGTGGCACGGCACCTGGGAAGGTGACGAGAGCGATTTGAGGCGAGTCGATCCTCGAACGGGAGAGGTCCTGGAGAGGCTCGAGATGCCCCCAGGAGTGGGAGTTTCCGGGCTCGAGTCCGATGGCGGCGATCAGTTCTATTGCGGGGGAGGAAGGAGCGGCAAGGTAAGGACAGTCCGCCGGCCCAAGCGCGGCTCCGCGACGGGCAGCGGCTCCGAGATCCGCGTCGACTCCACGAGCACGTAAACGAAGCGACCCTCGCGGGCGAGCTCCGACGAGCAGGTCCTCTCGGAGCGTGTGGCAGATCAATCTTTTCTGTATCTTGACAAATCGCTCATCGACGTGCGAGAGCGATGCAGTATGACTGGCACCCAATCGTTACCCAGCAGCAAGCCCGCTCTCGACCCCATATTCCTGCCAGAGTTTTGCGGCAAGCGGTCGTGCTCCGTCGTGCCAGACGCAACGGGCGCGCCTTGCCAAGTCATTGAATTCACAAGCTACCTCGAATCAATGATCGAGCTCATAATTGCCGGGGCGAGGATTCGAGTCCCTCTCTTTCGACTATCAAATCAGGACGCCGTTCATACCCGTATTAGCATGCGCAGATCACTTTGTGCAGTGGCTTTTGTCCTTATCCTGACCGGCGCCCTATCCGGATGTGCGGTCTACAACACATACGAGAAATGCGGCTTCTACGGCTGCCCCGGTGACGCGAAGATCACCGCGCATATACTGGTGCAGTTCAGGCAACATTTGGATTTGGAGCCCAATGCAATCGCAGTGCAGACGCTCGATCATGTGGTGTACCTGTATGGTTTGGTCAGTTCTAGCTTAGAGATCGACACTGCTGAGTCGATCGCGCGTAAGGTCCCGGGCGTGACGGGAGTTGTGAACTCGATGGTTGCTCAGACCCGGTGATAAAGAGATTTGCAGAATCGCGGCAGTCCACCGCACGCATCCCGTTAAGCGCACCGCGACCAACCGTAGGTCCTTCGCGGCGCCCGACCGAATGCTGCGGGTGCTGTCTGATTCATCACGGAAGTCTTCGCATCGCCACGCGGATACCCCGATCGAAAGTACGGGCGTTTCGGCAGGTTCACGATCTTACGCCGATCGTAAAGAATAGAATCCGTGCGGCCTCATTCATGCTCTTGTGAAAAGAATGCTTACCAACGCCTCTGTGCCGACATTTCTCACGACGTTCCGTACGCTTGCGATGGGCCTGGCAATTGCGCTGATTTTTGCGTCCCCGGGGTTCGGCCAGGACACGGTCCAGGCGGTGGACCCTAGGATCGCCGTCGCGCTGAAGGAGATCTCGCCCGCCCGCATTCAGGCCGACATCGAAAAGCTCGTGAGCTTCGGCACGCGATCCACCCTCTCGGCGCAGGATCCGGCGTCGATCGCCGCCGGGCACGGCATCGGGGCTGCGCGTGCATGGATCAAGTCGCAGTTCGAGCGCGATTCGAAAGACTGTGGCGGCTGTCTCGAAGTCAAAACGGACGCCTTCATACAGGCCCCTGCCGAGCGCATCCCCCAGCCGACCGAAATAATCAATGTGTATGCGGTGATGAAGGGAACGGATCCAGAGGCTGCGAAGCGCATCGTGCTGGTCACTGGCCATTACGATTCGCGCGTGACGGATATTCTCGACTCCAAGAGCCTGGCGCCGGGTGCCAATGACGACGGCAGCGGGACGGCGGTGAGCCTCGAGTGTGCGCGAGTTTTGAGCAAGTTGAAATTTCACTCGACGATCATCTTTCTCACCGTCGCCGGCGAAGAGCAGGGACTGAACGGCAGCAGGCACTTCGCGCAGATGGCGAAGGAGCAGGGATGGAACATCGTGGCCGCGCTGAACAACGACATTGTGGGCGGTGACAAAGGTGTCGGCCAGGATCCGGGCGTGGTGCGCGTGTTTTCCGAGGGCGTGCCCGTTACCGCCGATGACAAACAACTCAAGCAGATTCGCTCTCTCGGCGGCGAAAGCGACTCGCCTTCTCGCGAACTGGCGCGCTACATCGCAGAGGTTGCCGCCGCTTATGACCCTGGCGTAGCGCCGCTACTGGTCTTTCGGCCGGACCGCTACTTGCGCGGCGGCGATCATCTCGCCTTCAACGAGCAGGGATACACCGCAGTACGCTTCACCGAGTACCGCGAAGACTTCAATCATCAGCATCAGACGCTGCGCAGCGAAAACGGCGTCGAGTACGGGGATCTGGCGAAGTTCGTGGACTTCGACTACGTAGCGAGAGTGGCGCGCCTGAACGCACTGACGTTGGCCGCGCTCGCATCGGCGCCGGCATCACCCGCCAACGTACGCGTCGTGACCAGCAATCTCGACAATGATTCGACTTTGAAGTGGGGGCCTTCTGGCGACGCCAGCGACTATGAGGTTATCTGGCGGGCTACGAGCAGTCCGGTATGGGAGCACGCTCAGAACGTCGGAAATGTCACGACCACCACGCTCAAGCTGTCCAAAGACAACGTGATTTTTGCGGTGCGGGCGGTCGATCGCGAAGGACATCGGAGCCTGCCGGCCGTGCCGTTGCCCGAGCGCTGAGGGCTGTCGAAAAAGCCTCGCGGCCGCCTCGAGCCGAATTGGACGTTCACCGCATTCAGCTGATTCAGGGGAGCGAATATTCACGCCGGCGAGGCACGCAAGCCAAGGTGCGACGTGCTTCGCTGCACCACCACAGATCTTGTGATGCAGTCGACATCCTGCCGGCTGGCCCCATACCACAATACCTCCAATAGTCAAAGACTCGGCCAGGACGCGCTTCACGATGAGAATTGTCTCACTGCCGACGCCCGGCCTATGAATCCAGAACCCACGACCGCGGCGCCTACCGATCAGCGTCCGATCGCGCTCGTCGTTCCAACGGGCGCGCTCCTCGAGCCGCTCTTCGGTGGGCTCGCCCAGCTCGCGGCGCGCGTGTGCCAAACGCCCTTTGCTGCAATAGTGCTCGCCGATTATGGTGCAGCCTGGTGCACTGCAGATGGACCGCTGGCGGCTGCCGACGTGCCGCGGCAGGATCCCTTCTCCGAGTACACGTGGCTTGCTCCGAAGTTGTTTGAGGTTTCGGATGCAACTCGGGACGAGCGCTTCCGCCATACCGATTGTGTGATCGGGACGCTCGCGGTCCGCTCCTATGCGGGGTGCGCATTGCGAACCACGCGCGGCGCTGTGCTGGGTACGCTCGCGGTCTATGGCACGAGCGCGCGCCCGCTATCTCCCGAGCAGCGCGCCTCGCTCATCCTGCTGGCTGAGCAGGGCGCTGCGCAAGCCGAACTTCGCGCGCACCTCGCCGCGCTGACGATCCTCTCTGCGGCACAGCCGGCGAATGCGCCGCCCGCTTCCGAGAGGATTGCAACCGCCGACAGCGATTCCGGCTTCGTCGCTACGATCACAGACCCCGCAAACTGGCCCGCCAGTTTGCCCAACGCAGAGACCATGTTCCGCAATACCTTCGATCAGGCACCGATCGGTATTGCGCATGCCGACCGTCGCGGAAAGATACTGCGCTGTAACCGGGCGTTCTGCACGATGCTGCGCTTCGACCCGGCCGACCTCGCGAATAAAACCATGGGCGAGGTCACGCACACCGACGACGTTGCGCGCGTAGCGGCACAACTCAAAAGCCTTTGGAATGGCGACGTCGAGTCTGTGGACCTCGAGAAACGCTACCGCCGCAAAGACGGGACTTTCCTCTGGGTGCGCATGACGACGGCGCTGGTTCGCGAAGGCGATGCCAAACCAGAGTACTCAGTCGAGTACCTTCGCGACATCAGCGCACGCAAGGAATCGGCAGAAGAGCTCGAGCGGGTGCACAAACTGCTCCTGACTGCCTCGCGACAGGCGGGCATGGCCGAGGTCGCGACCAACGTACTGCACAACGTCGGCAACATTCTGAACAGCGTCAATATCTCGACAAGTCTCGTGGTCGAACGCGTCAAGCAGTCCAAGGCGCCCGGCGTGTGTCGCGTGGCCGCTCTGCTGCTGGAGAAGGGGCAGCAGGCGGGGGAATTCCTCGCTTCCGATGAGCGTGGCAAGCGCATACCGGAATACCTTGCCACTCTGGGCGGTCAGCTGATGACCGACCAGCAGATGGCCCTGCAGGAACTCGCGGCATTGCGTGAGAACCTGGAGCACATCAAGGAGACCGTGGCGATGCAGCAGAGCTACGCCAAGCTGTGCGGTGTCACGGAAACCGTTGCAGTCGTCGAACTCGTGGAAGATAGCCTGCGCCTGAACGCTGGGGCTTTTGTTCGTCACGGAGTGACGCTGCGCCGTGAATTCAACGAGGTGCCCCCGATCACCGTCGACAAACACAAGGTCCTCCAAATTCTGGTGAATCTCGTGCGCAATGCCAAATACGCATGCGACGAATCCGGCAAAACTGAAAAGCTGATCACCCTGCGCATCGACACTTCGGCAAACGGTGTGCGCATCTCCGTCATTGACAATGGCGTCGGTATCCGCGCAGAGAACATGAGCCGCCTTTTCACGCATGGCTTTACGACCCGCCAGTCCGGGCACGGTTTCGGCTTGCATAGCGGCGCGCTCGCGGCGCAGCAACTCGGCGGATCCTTGCACGCCGAGAGCGAAGGGCCCGGATGCGGCGCGGCGTTCATTCTCGAGCTGCCGTACACCGCCGCAGAGCCTGCCCGTGCTTAGCCCGCCGCCACTCGTCAATCGGCGCATTTTGATCATTGATGACAACGCCGCCATCCATCACGATTTTCGCAAGGTTTTGAGCGCCCAGGCGGAGCATACGGCGCAAGCCGCGCTGGAAGTGTTGGAAGCGGACATCTTCGGCGGGCCCGCGACCGCCGGGGTGCGCCCCAACTTCGAGATCGACTCCGCGTATCAAGGACAAGACGGCGTGGCGATGGCACTGCAAGCGCTCGCCGAGGGGCGGCCGTACGCCATGGCGTTTGTCGACATGCGCATGCCGCCCGGGTGGGATGGCCTTAAAACTATCGAGCACCTGTGGGCAACGGATCCCGACGTGCAAGTCGTCATCTGCTCCGCCCACACCGACTACGACTGGACCGAAGTCGTGGGAAGACTCGGGCACTCGGACAAATTACTGGTGCTGCGTAAGCCCGCCGAGCCAATCGAGGTCCTGCAGTGCGCCACGGCGCTGAGCCGCAAGTGGGAGAACGATCGGCTGGTCAGGGACCAGGTGTTGCGGCTGGAAGAAGTTATCGCGGCGCGCACGCGCGGATTGGAAACCGCGAATCGGCAGCTGCGCCATTTGGCCACCCACGATGTACTCACCGGTCTACCGAATCGCGTCTTGCTGGATGATCGGCTGACGCAGGCGATGGCGCACGCCGACCGCGACAAGCAGTCATTTGCGGTATTGGTTTGCGATCTTGACCGCTTCAAGCTCATCAATGATTCTTTAGGACACCGGGCCGGAGACGAGCTTCTGCAGGAAGTCGCGCGCCGACTCACGGGCGTTGTACGGACAATCGACACGGTGGCTCGCTTTGGTGGCGATGAGTTCGTGCTGCTCGCCAGTTCCATCGCCGAAGTCGAGGACGCGCCGCGCCTCGCGGCGCGAGCCATCGAGGCTTTACAGCCGCCGGTGAGCATCGGCGGCATTGACGTCCATACCTCAGTCAGCATTGGAATTGCGATCTATCCTGCCGATGGCGCTTCCATCGAGGCGTTGCTGGCGCATGCGGACGCGGCCATGTATTCCGCCAAACAGCAGGGTCGGGGCAATGTCCAGTGCTTCGCGCCGGGAATGCATGCCGGCACGGAAAGGGTTCAACTGGAAAGTGACCTGCACAGCGCCCTCGCCGAGAAGCAATTCGTGTTGTACTTCCAGCCGAAAGTGGATATGCGAAACGGCATGATCCGCAGCGCGGAGGCCTTGATCCGCTGGATGCACCCGACCCGCGGCGCCATTTCACCCGCGGACTTCATCCCGCTGGCGGAAGAGTGCGGCTTGATCGGTGCCATCGGAGAATGGGTCATACGGGAGGCGTGTCGCCAAGCGCGAGCCTGGCAAAACGACGGCCTTCCGCCTCTGCGCATCTCAGTGAATCTGTCCGCATCGCAATTTCGCGATAGCGGGCTCGTCAATACCATACGTCGTGCGCTCGATGACGCGGGGCTGCAGGCCCGATACCTTGAGGTAGAACTCACGGAGAGCGCGGTCATGAGCGACCCCGAACAGTCAATCGCAATCCTTGAGCAGCTGAGCAGAATGGGGGTGCTGGTCTCAGTGGACGACTTTGGCACCGGGTATTCGAGTATGAGTTATTTGCGCAGATTCCCGATCGACAAACTCAAGATCGATCGCGTCTTCATCAACGAAATCGCAAGTCGTCCGGAAGACGCGTCGATCGTTCGCGCCATAGTCTCACTGGCACATAGTCTAAGCCTCAAAGTCGTCGCCGAAGGCGTTGAAACGACCGCGCAGCTCAATTTTCTGCAAGCCGCCGGCTGCGACGAGTATCAGGGCTATCATTTCAGTCACCCCTTGCCCGCGGGCGAGTTCGAACAGCTCGTCCGTGCGTCGCGAGCGGCGGCCACTGCGTCGGCCGACGACGACGCAGTGCGCACCCACAGCAAACTGGCGGCGTATGTGCAAAAGTAGCCGACCGGGCTTTTGTGCTGCCTCGCGGCGGCAATAGCCGGCGCGCGGCGCTCAGGGTAGATGCTATGTCTCGGCCGCATCACACTGCGGCTTCCACTTGGCTCGCGTCGACTATTGTTTCCGGCGCCACAGTTAATCTGATCAGAAAACGTCCGTCAGGCACGGCTTGATTCGCGAAGCCGGCCTTGCGAGGCAATGCGTTGGAATGCGATCTTGCTGTTCACGGCAGCCGTGTCACGTCCGCTTAGGTGGTTTTGCGACTAGGCTTCGGGCGCCAGCGCAGTGAAGGCACTAGGAAGGCCAGGCCAAGCAGCGCGCCGGCGGCATCGTCCAACGCCACATGTTGTTTAACGGCAAGCGTCGAGTAGACAATGACAACGAACCATGCTGCGTTGACCAATCTCAACCAGACCGGCGAGCGTGTCGAACGCAGGACCTCGTCTACGCGTCCGACCGTGAAGATCGCGACGGCCACATGCATGGAGGGGCATGCATTGCCAGTCTTGTCCAGCCGATGAAGCACGGCGAAGGCCGGCAGAGCGGATGGGTCCAAAGTCAGCGGCGGCGTCTGCGTCGGCCAGAAATAAAAGATCGCAAGCCCGGTGATGCACAGGCCAGCCATCCAGAGGCTGTACACGGCGATATCGGCGAACGTGCGCTGTAGTCCTGGCCCAGCACCGACGTATATCCATAGCGAGACGTAAGCCAATAAAGCGTAGGGTTGGAACGGAATCATCAGATCGAGCGGGGTCACTGGCATCATGAGCGGCGTGTACGCAGGATGCCGCTGCACGTAGAAATAGCCGGCGAAGAAGAGCCCGATGAAGACAGTGGTTCCGATTGTCGTAAGGACAAAGCTTCTGCGCGCCCGCATGCCGAGTTCGGCGGCCCATGGCGGCCGACAGCGGGTCGCCCCGGGCGTTTGAACACTCCGCAGATTACGGAGAAGCTCGACCACTGCAGGCCGTCCAAGTGGATTTCGGGGATCTGGGGGTACGCGTTGGCTTCTCGGCCGCACAGCTCTGCAAAGAATCGCTGCGCGTTTTCGTCAAGGACGCCGGATCCAAAGACCACTTAGCATGCTGCGCGGCAGGCGTATGATCTTCTGCAGGTGCGCTACAAATGGCCGGAATTGCCTCGCAACCATATTTCCAGCTGCTCTGCATCCAGAGCAGGCGCGATGAGATGGCCCTGGGCATAGTCACAGCCCATCCGAGCGAGCAAGTCCATGGTCGGCTGATCCTCGACCCCCTCGGCTACCACAGTGAGCCTGAACTGATGCGCGAGGGAGATAATCGTTTCCACGAGCCGCTGGTCTGCCTCGTCTGAGCGCATGCCCATCACGAAGGATTTGTCGATCTTGAGCTCATCTGCGGGGATCTTCTTGAAGTAGCTCAGCGAGGAATAACCCGTCCCGAAGTCGTCGATGGAGATGCGCACGTCGAAATCACGAAGCCGTGCGAGCCGCGCTGTGGCCTGTTCAAAGTCCACAATCAGCGCACCCTCGGTGATCTCTAGCGTCAATCCGCCGCTTCTCACGTTCCACGTGGTCACCGCGCTGCGTATCATTTCCACGAAGTCGCGATGATGGAGCATGCCCGCGGTAATGTTCACCGCCACACCCAAGTCTTTGCGCGCAGCCGCCTGCTGCAGCGAATTGCTGAGTGCGTACCACGTCATGTCTTGAATGAGGCCGGCTTCCTCGGCCAGCGGAACGAACACGTCGGGCGTCGCGACGGGCTGCCCGTCGCGAATCCAACGCATCAATGCCTCCACGCCCATGGCGCGGCCGTCGGCAATGCGCAGCTTGGGCTGATAGTGCACCTGCAGGTCGCCCGACCGAAGCGCGGCGGCAAAGGCGTCACCCAGCTCCCAAGGCGTGAGCACTTGCTCAGTACAGCTCTCGTCAAATACCTGCAGGCGCGCAGCGCGCTTGTGCACCGCCGCGGCGGCCAGTTGGGCCTTGCGCAGCAGGCTCTCGGCGTCCGCGGCCTGCAGCGGGTAGAGCGCGATGCCGATATTTATCTCGGGCGCAATGGTGACTGCCGCATCGGTCATTGCCTCCTCGGCGGCACGTGCCAGCTTTTCCGCGGCCAGGATGGCATGCCCGCGATTACGGATTGACCTGACCAGCACGCAGAAGCGGGCATCGCCGAATCTGAGCACCGTGCCGCGCTCGCTGAGCGCCAGTGCAAAACGCTCGGAGAGGCGCTGCAGGAGCGCAGCGCTGACCTCGAAGCCAAGCCGAGCCTGCAGAGTGGGAAGATCGGCTATATCGATGAGCAGCAGGGCGAGGGATCCTTCGGCGTCCTGTATTGCAGCGCGCAGCGCTGTCTGCAACTCTTGGTGCGACAGGCCGCGCACTTCGGCGACGGCTGTACTGTCCGGCACGGCGTTCAGAGGAAATACTCGGTGGGATCAATGTCGTACGCCCCACGTTCCAGGCCTTGCGTGATCCACAAGCTTGGCTCCGTCTTCCCTGTGTTCTCCTCACAAGTGAGCAGGTCGATCGTGGTGAATTCGTCACGCACCCTTTTCTGCGCGTCGAGAATCAGCATCACTTCCGGCCGCAGGCGTCTGTAGCGGTTTTGGCCGGTCACGACGCCCACCTCACCCGTGTTCAATTCCACGAGGGTTCCGGTGGGAAACACACCCACAGCCTGGATGAACAGCTCCAACAATTCTGGCGGAAATGCGGTGCCGCCGAGACCCTTCAGTTCGCGCACGGCGTCATAGGTTGACCTGGGTTTGGCATAGCAGCGCTCGGAGATCATCGCATCGTAGCTGTCGACGATTCCGGCGATGCGGCCGACCAGCGGAATCTCATCGCCTTTAAGCTTGTGCGGATATCCCGAGCCATCGAAGCGCTCATGGTGGGTCGCAATCATCGTTACGATGCGGTCGTCGACATTTGGCGCCGCACGCAGCAGCTCGACGCCCTGGTTAACGTGCGTGTAGATCATTCGCCATTCTGCGTCGGTCGGTTTGCCGGTTTTTTTCAGCAGTTCCGTCGGCAGCCCGGTCTTGCCGATGTCGACCAGCATCGCGCCCGTTCCAACCGACGTGAGCGTTTCCTTGTCGAGGCCTAGGTGCCGTCCGAAAGCGAGAGCCCACACCGAGGATGAGAGCGAATGGCTGTAGAGATAGTCATCCTTGCATTTCATTCGGGCGAGCCAGCCCATCGCATCACGATTGCGAAACACGCTGTCGACCATGGAGCCGACGACGGTCTGGAGATGCGGCACATCGAGCCCGCCACCACGGCGCAGGTGATCGAAGATGGCGCCCACCGCGCGCTTCGCCTCTCCAAAGGTGGTCGTGGCCAGCGTCAATTCGGTCTTGAGCGCGACTGGATCCTTGACAGGAACGTGATCCACGAACGCCGCAGGGTTTGCCGACAGTTCCTCGAGCGGATCGGACGGTTGGGCGGCGCGGGATTTGACACTCGATTTGCGCGCCGCCAATCTCAGCTCCTCGGCTTCTGCGAGCGAGATTTCCACATAAACCACCTTGCATAGTCGGCGAAGTGTTTGTATCTCCTCGTCGTTTTCAACCGCGAAGCCCTGAAAGAGAAATGGCGTGTCCGCCCAAGGCCGGTCGAGGCGGGACACATAGATGCCCAGCCTGAGCTGCTCCACTGGGAGCTCGATGATTTCCTTCGCCATGTAGTAAGCCTTGCGGGCGCCGTCAGAATTTAACCAATTGTAAGGAGGCGGGCGTCGAGGCCTGGGCAATGCTTCGCAAAACACGTGCGCGCATTAGGTCCGGGGAGGGAAACTGTGAGCCTGCTCACGGTGGGGTGGGCAAGCCGGTTAGGAGTCCGGGAAGAACCCCAGGGCACGGACACGAGCGAATGGCGCAGGCGCTCGCGGGCGCGCTATTCCGAATTGGTTTCCTTGCCGAAGCGGTAATTGAGGCGCAGGCCGTACACACGGGGCTCATTCGTCGTGTCGCGCAGATCGAAATTGCCGGTGTTGCTGTAGATAATTGCATTCTTGTCAGCAAGGTTGGTGA
This sequence comes from Gammaproteobacteria bacterium, assembly GCA_003140135.1. GTDB lineage: Bacteria > Pseudomonadota > Gammaproteobacteria > Steroidobacterales > Steroidobacteraceae > PALSA-1196. The sequence continues at coordinate 20,686 of PLIX01000240.1, read as the reverse complement.
TATAGAACTCGCTGAGCCAGTGGCCGCTTTCAGGGTTCAACCCGATGCGCAGATTCATGATGCTGTAGCTCGGCTGCAGCATGCGCGGAAAGCCGTTGGAGCCTTGGACATGAAAGTCGTTCCACATATCGCCCTTGTGCGCGATATCAAACTGCGCGTAGCCCCGCAAGTCCTTGTTCAGCGGATGCTCATAGCGCGCGTTCCAGCTCCAGGCCAAGTACGGCACATAAGGCAGCCGTTCGCCGATGTTGCCCTGGAAGTCCGCGTAGGGACTCGAGACGATGTGCGGGTCGTTGTAGCTGGCGGCGGCCTGGAGCGACCAGTTGTCATTAATCTTGTAGTCGACGTTTGATTCGACGCCATAGATACGAGCGTTGCCGACGTTGACGTAGTAGGCGCTTGGGGCGCAGACGTCCACGTCATAGATGATCGTCTGCAGCTGCTTCCAGTTCATATCGTAGAATGCGCCGTCCCAAATCAGGTGGCCGTTGAGAGTCGTCGTTTTCCAGCCGAATTCGTAATTGTTGAGCGTGTCAGGCACGTAGCTCAGCGGTACTCCCTTGTTGTAGCACGACTGGGGAAATCCGGCATTGGAGCCGCCGTCGCGGAATCCCTGCGCGAAGTCGGCGTACACCATCACCTTGTCCGTGATCTTGTAGTTGAGGCCGAGCTTGCTGTCCCACTTGTTCGAGGAGCCCACGTCCAGCGACGGCGTGGTAGCTGCGTACGCGAACTGGCCGTAAGGGCTGTAGTACCTGAAATTGGAATGGAAGTGCACGACTCCCGCCTCAGCGTTGAGCTTGTCGGTGAGGTCGTAGCTGATATTGGCGAACTCGGTGGTCTGTAGATAGTCCGAGCGCGTCGTGTAGGAGTACCACTCCGTGGGAGGCAGCGAAGTCGAGCCTGGCGGTGTGCCGCTATAGGCGTTGTAATACTCAAACGCGGGACTGTTGGTCCGCAGTCCGGGCATGTAGTAGGTGCTGCCGGAGTTCTTGTCCACGGTCTTTTCCCAGTACAGGCCCCCCAGCCAGTGGAACCGTCCGCCCGGCTTGGACACGAGCCGCAGCTCGTTCGACCAGCGCTGCGGGTTGGTATGGTATTCGTAGTACTGAAGCGGCACTTTGCAGCCGGTGTATGGTCCGGTGCCGTAGACCGGGTCGTTCAGACACGTGACCCCCTCGTTGGCACCGCCGTTGAAGTTCTGTATGTACTCCGAGTACTCGTTGTACTGGCGCGTGGGCAGCGACCAATAGGTACTCGCGAAGACGAGATCCCCGATGCCGACGTCGCCGTCCACGTGGAAGTCGAGGGTCTTGGCTTCGAAGAGATGCGCCTCGGGACCGAAGCGCTCGACCGTCCGCGGCGGCAGGTTGGGATCCTCGTCCCATGCGCCCTGGGTGCTTTGGCGCTGAAAGCTGTAGGTGAGCGTGGCGTTCCATTGATCGTTAATGACGCCCTTCAGGGCGATTCGGCCACCCTCCATGTGCTCGCGGTTGTAGTCGTTGCGCGCCCACTCTGAGTTGTTGGACACGGTGCCGTTGACCCAGGTGCGCGTCGTGAGTTCGTCGTTGATGAAGCCGCCGTGAAAGTCGCTGAACGCGGAAATCCGCAAACCGAGTGTTCCTGGAATGATCGGGGCATTGAAAAAACCCTCGTAGGTCCAGTTTTGCTGGCCCCCCTGAATCTGGCCGCCGTCGAAGTCGACGCCGCCACTGAACGCGTTCACGTCCGGCTTGTTCGTGACGTAACGTATGGCGCCGGACATGGAACTTGCGCCAAACGTTGTCCCCTGCGGACCGTTCAGCACTTCGATGCGCTCGATGTCGTATAGGTGCAGGTCCGGCTGGACGCCCTGCCAGCTCAGCGACATGTCATCGATAAAAAATCCCGTCGCCGAGGTGTTCGAGTAGTTCGGGTTGCTGCCGTCGGAAACGCCGCGCATGACAAAGAACTGCGTGCCGGGGCCCTCACTGATGAAGGAAATGGACGGCACCTTTTCCGCATAGTCATCGAACCCCTCGATGGCGAGGTTCTGCATATCCTTCTTCGTGAACACATCGACGCTCAAGGGAACGTCCTGCAGGTTCTCCTCGCGCTTGCGCGCCGTTACGACCACCTCCGCAAGGCCTCCCGTCGAGGAGTTGTCGGCTTCGGCCGCCAGCGACGGCGCGCGCGGCATCGCGAGCCCGGCAAGGGCTGCCGCTACTGCCAGACCGATCTTCGAGCCGGGTCCGTGCGTGAGCGCCGCGGACGCTTTGGAAAAATAACGTGTCGCACGATTCCGGCTACGTGAACGCATCAGAGCACCCCATGAGCGCTTGTTATTTAAGTGCCGCGCCGACCCGTGGATTGAGACGTTGCGCGATCATCCTTTGAGCGCACGTCCTTAGTCAACAGTCGTTCAATAGCGGCCGGCGTTGTAGCCTTTTTGCAACCGAGTCACTCGAAGCGGCCGAGGCTGGCGCCGAGCGCGAGGCGCAGGGGTTCGAGCTGCGATTCGAAATGGCGCCAGTGGCCGACGCCCGAGGTGTAAAGAGCCTGGCGCACCTGTTCGGCGCTTGCCGTGCGCACGGACCGGCGCGTTTCGTGGAAGGACAGGCATGCCGGCTCAAAGGGCAGCCGGCAGTGCTCGAGCAGCCGGCGGATGTTCGCCTCTGGATCGCGCACCAGATCCTCGTACTGAAAGTGCAGCACCTTGCCCGGCAACACCGCGTCCCAGTGGTCCATGAGGGACAGGTAGCAGCGGTAATAGCGGCCGAGGTCCTCAAGATCGTAGCTGAAGGTTTGTCCCTCGGCGAAGTGCTGCTTGAAGGTGCTGAAGCACGAGTCCATCGGATGGCGGCGCGCGTCGATGATGGTCGCGTGCGGCAGGATCGCGTCGATGAGTCCGACGTGGCTGAAGTTGTTGGGCAGCTTATCGGTGAAGTGTTCACGCCCCGTGCGAAGCGGTGCGGTTTCCTCGATATAGCGACTGCCGAGTGCGGTGAGAAGCCCAAGCGGGGCCGTAGCAACCGTCTCCGGGTAGCCATCACGGCTTGCGACCATGTCGTCAAATTGGTGCGCGATGTTGATGATGTTGGGCAGCTCCATGGTGCCTTCCACGCGCGAATGGCTGGCAAGGATCTGCTCCACTAGAGTGGAACCGGAGCGCGGCAGACCCACGATAAAGATCGGTGCGGCACTCGGGTCGCCGCTGCCGGCACGCTTGACGAAGAAGGCCGTATCAAAGAACGCGCGAATGCGCGCCGTACGGCGTTCAAAGTGCTCGATATCAAACGGTGCATCGAGGCGCCGCAGTGCGTTGCCGCGGGCGTAGTAGGCAAAGGCGTCGGCGTACTGCTGGCGCTGTTCAAACGCCTTCCCGAGCGCGAAATACAGCTGCGCCGCATTGGAGCCCCTAATGTTATCGTTCGTAAGCAGTTGCTGCATGGCCGCGATCTCGGCATCGCCGAACGAGTAATTCTTGAGGTCCGCGAGGCTCCAGTAGGCCTCGGCAATCCCGGGATCCATGGCCAGTGCCGCTTTATACGCGGCTTCGCTCTCGCACCGCCGGCCGAGTGTCTTGTGAATGTGGCCGATGGATATTCGCAGCCGAACCTCTTCGGGCTTAAGCCGCGCGGCCTGCTCGTAGGCCTCGAGCGCCTCCTCCTGGCGCATGAGCCGTGTCGACACGGCGCCGATCGTGATCCAGCTCTGCGGGTTTTCAGGCTCAGTCCTGATCAGACGGCGCGCAGCCGCCTCCGCCTCCTTGAGGCGTCCGAGCGCCATGAACACCTGGCCCAATCCCCGCCACGCGAGCGGACTGTTCGCGGACTGTTGCAAGGCATGACGAAGCAGACGTTCGGCATCGTTGGGCTTGTCAGCAGCGAGAGACAGTGCTGCAAGACCGCACAATGCCGCCACATGGCTCGGGTCCGCCTGCAGAATGTTACGAAAGATGCGTTCAGAGGTCTTGCGGTCGTCTGCGACCAGCGCTGCAGTTGCCTCCTCGACGTGCTTTCGCTGCGGATCACTCAGCCGCGCTCGCTCGAAGGCCATACGCGCGTCCGCGTACTGTTCAAGGTCGACGAGCGCATCACCGTACGCCAACCATGCCAGATGATGGTGCGGTATTTTCTCCAGCACCCGCCGCACCTCCTCGCGCGCCTGAGTGGCCCGGCCGGCACGCTGGTAGGCGCGAGCCAGGTCCACACGCGCGTGCGCGAACTCAGGCACTCGGGCGAGAACGCCTTCGAGAGTGGCAATGCTCTCGGGGATTTTGTTCTGCGCCAAGAGGGCCGCGCCCAGGAGCCAGAGGCAATTAACCTCGCCCCGGAACTGTGCCTCGAGCGCGCGCAGTCGGCGCTCGGCGGTAGCCGCGCGACCGGCCTGCAGCATGGCGTGCGCCTGACGGAGGCTATCCTCGAAGGTGGCTTTTGATGTCGGCGCGGTCATGGTTTCCTGCGGCCGGCCGGTCCATTTGCGGCGCGGGTTGCGTTCATGAGTCTGGCGGCGATCGGGAGTCGCTTGCAAAAAAAGTGAGCGTAGCACGCGATACCCTCGCGCATTCTCAAAGGCGGGTGCGTAGCCTTAGTATCAACGGGAATGACTATCGCCTGGCGGTCGTGGCCAGCGGCGCATGCATCGTCGCCGCGATGGCGTCTGCCCGACCATCAAAACCCGTCCCTCACGGTCCAATGTCCCGAAGCGAACCGCAATCGCGCTCGGGAGCCCCTTTAATTGCTTTAATTGCTTTGACCAGCGCCACCCCCGTGGCAGTTCGCGAAAAGCTTGCACCGCCGCGGGGAAGTTTGCGAGTAAGCTAGAACGGAAACGATTGGAGGCACGCGTGCGGGTCGACCTTAAATTCCATGAGACAAGCGACGCTGCAACGGAAATGACGATGCAGGGAATGACAACCCAAAAGGCCGGCACTATCGGCCGGGAGTTCTCCGCATCCGCCGCTGGGACGCGCTAACCTCTACGTACGGGGATATTGTGAACAGCAAGGCACCGAGATTCGACAAGGCTTTTATCGCCCGCAAGCACGACCAATTGACGAAGTTGCGTCAGCAGGTCCTCAAGTCGACTCGAGCCGGGACTGCAGAAGAGGGCAACATAAACTCCGAGTCTGCCGGGCAGGCACGCGAATATGAGGATGACGCACAAAGACTGGCGAATCTGGAACTGGATGGCACGCTGGTCGGACATGATGTGAGGCGCCTGCAGCGCATTGAGCGTGCGCTGCGCAAGATCGAAGATGGCACATACGGATATTCGGATGAGAGCGGTGCGCCCATACCGATAGAAAGACTCGAAGCAACTCCTGATGCGATCTATACCTTCTCGGAGCAGCAAGCACGCGACTTACTCGACGACAAGGGTGTCGCCGTCAGCAAAAAACCGTAAGGTCGGAAGGCTGTGACAGTGTCGGCGTGCCGCCGCGAGGCGACCCGATTCTTATTCCCTGAAAAAGCCGCCCGTAGAAAGGGATAATCCAATGAAACCTGGGTATCAGGTACGGCGGAAGATCCGGAAGTCAGCTGATCTTATGGCAAGTGCTGCTTCGCAAAAGAGTTTCCCGAGCCCCGCCACATCAAACATATTGCCGGCGTACGTGGGCGACGCATTTGTAGCGCTGGCCGGGCTCACAGCGCCGCTGAAAATTGACACTTCGCAGCAGTGATCGCGCGTCAATAAGCGTATTTCATCAGGGTCCGCGATTTCGCACTAGCTACGCAAGCCGAAACTATGAGCGCAACCTAATCTCGGGAGACAAAGGCCAAAATGTACCCTTGGCAAAGCGGCGGCCGCCCTGTTTGGCGGTAGCCCGTCCCGCATACTAGAATGGTTCTGTGCCACACGCCGGACGTGCCTAATATTCAATAAGCGGCGTGCCCGGGTACAGGCGTCGAACAACAGGATGGGGCTCATGCTGTCTGGCTGGCTGCTGTTCGTATTGGCGGTTTCGTACTTGGGGTTTTTATTTGCGATTGCATTTTACGGCGATCGCCGCTCGATCTATCCCAATCGACATCGGCTGCGCCCCTATATCTACGGTCTTGCGCTTGGCGTGTATTGCACTTCATGGACCTTCTACGGCGCGGTCGGCACGGCTGTCCGCGAGGGCTGGGGCTACCTGCCGATCTACGTCGGACCGACGCTGGTTTTTTTGCTGGCGCTCCCGTTTATGGAGCGTCTGGTCGAAGTGGGACGCGCCCACAAAGTGGGGTCGATCGCAGACTTTATCGCCTCGCGTTTTGGCAAAAGCCGATCGCTTGCCGTCCTGGTGACTCTGATCGCCGTCACCGCGGCCACGCCCTATTTAGCGCTTCAATATAAGGCGGTTGCGGCGAGCATCGCGGCATTGACGACCGCCGCCGCAGGGCCGGCGGCGCCGTGGTATCGGGATTCCGCCCTCGCCGTGGCTCTACTCATGGCGCTGTTCGCGGTGTTATTTGGCGCACGGCGAGTCGACGCCACCGAACATCACGAAGGCCTGATGCTCGCCATCGCATTCGAATCGCTCCTCAAGCTCATGGCCTTTGTGGCTGTCGGGCTGTACGCGTGCCTGGAGCTGAGGGGACGTCCATTTGAGCTGCCCGCAGGGCTCAAGAGCGCCTCTACGATGTTCAACGGCAACACATTCGTTGCGACGCTGCTTGCAGCGACCGCGATCTTCTGTCTGCCACGGCAGTTCCAGGTGACCGTCATCGAGTGCGCCGACGGCGGCGATCTGAAGCGCGCGCGCTGGATCTTGCCGCTTTATCTCGGGATGTTTTCCGTTTTTGCGGTGCCGATCGTCGCGCTTGCCGTCAGCGGCGCCCATGCAATGCCGGCCAGTTCCGACACTCTCATGTTGACGTTACCGCTCGAATACGGCGCCCCATGGCTCGCTGTGCTCGGTTTCCTCGGCGGGCTATCGGCGGCCACGGCCATGGTTGTGGTCGCGAGCATCGCTCTCGCCACGATGATCTCGAACGAGATTGCCGTGCCGATATTATGGCGTCGTCGACTGGAGTCCGGCGCCAGCCTCGGGCGCCGCATCCTGTGGCTGCGCCGTTTCGTCATTGTCGCGCTCGCGTTGTTGGCGTTCGCTTATTACCGCTCCACTTCCGGATCGACCAGTCTTGCGTCCTTCGGCATTCTCGCGTTTGCGGCCGCGGCGCAGTTTGCGCCCGGAATCCTGGCGGCGCTGTATTGGGGAGGTGCGAGCCGCGCCGGGGTTTTCTGGGGCATGTTCGCTGGATTCGTTGCCTGGGGTTATCTGCTATTCCTGCCGAACCTAGTCGCTGGCGGCGTATTACCGTCGCACGCCTTTGCGCCCCCCGAGGCGCTGGCATGGCTGTGGCCTCGCGCGGTGACGGATTACTCGAGCATCGGCGTCGCCGGCCCGGTCGCACTCGCATCCTTGACGTTGAATGTCGTGATCCTGGTGACGGCCTCATTGCTTCGGGGTGTCACGCTGCAGGAACGGCGGGCGGCACGCGTGTTTGCCGCGCTCATGCGTCCCACGATCACCGCCAAAGTTGGTGATCTGGAGGCAGTGACCGCTCGCATCATCGGCGCAGCAGCAGCGCGTCGTTCGCTCGACGAATATGCCGCGCTGTCGGCGCGCCCGCCATCCAAGGCATCCGACGCCGCTGATCGGGGGATGCTGCAATACGTGGAACGCGTACTGGCCGGCTCCGTCGGCGCATCCTCGGCTCGCATCGTCCTCACTCATGCGCTCAAGCGCAAGGGCCTGAATGTCGATGAGGTCGCGGAGCTATTGGACGAAACCTCGCAGGAACTTCGCTTCAGTCGCCAATTGCTGGCCGCGACGATGGAGAACGTGACGCAAGGCATCAGCGTCGTGGATGCCGACATGAACCTGGTGGCGTGGAACCATCGCTATCTTGAGCTCTTCGATTATCCAAGCGATCTGGTGTACGTCGGTCGTCCGGTTGCCGATCTGATCCGCTGGAATGCACAGCGCGGCGAATTCGGCCACGGCGATCCCGAGCGACAGGTGGCGAAGCGGCTTGCCCACATGCGCGCAGGGACCGCGTACACCTTCCAGCGCGTACGTAGAAACGGACAGGTCTTCAGCATCAATGGCCAGCCGATGGCCGGCGGGGGTTTCGTCTCGACGTATACGGACATCACCGAGTTCAAGCGCACGGAGCAGGCNNGCCAATATCGGCAAAACGCGCTTTGTGGCTGCAGCCAGTCACGATCTGCTGCAGCCCCTCAATGCCGCACGGCTGTTTGTCTCGGCGCTGGAATCGCGGGCTGCAGCGCACCCGGACCTCGTGGAACTCACCAGCCGCATCGATGGGTCGATGCGGGCCGCCGAGGAGCTGCTCAAGGATCTGCTCGATGTAGCGCAGCTGGATATAGGCGTAATGCGTCCGGATATCACCACCTTTTCGATTGCAGAACTGTTGGACGACTTGCGGCGCCAGTACGCGCCCCTGGCGCTGTCGCGGCGTCTGCGCCTGCGGGTCGTCAGTTGCCGGGAGACCGTGCGCAGCGACCGCGTGCTGCTGCGACGCATCTTGCAGAATTATTTATCCAACGGGCTGCGCTATTGTGAACGGGGCGGAATATTGATCGGCTGCCGGCGGCGCGCAGCGGACCTGGAAATTTGCGTCTACGATACCGGACCGGGCATTGCCTCGGATCAGCGCGAGCACATATACGTCGAGTTCAGCCGCCTAGAGCAGAGTTCACCGTGGGGCGAAAAGGGACTGGGGCTGGGGCTTTCCATTTGCGATCGGCTCGGCCGCCTGCTCAACCATGAGTTGACTCTGAGCAGCCAGCCCGGTCACGGCTCGGTATTCGGCGTGCGTGTTCCGCGTGTTGCACAGGCACGACGCCCCGAACGGCTCCGGCCGCCGCCTGCTCTGCCCGATCCGATCGGACTGCGCGAATTCAAAGTCCTGGTTGTGGACAATGACCCGATCATTCTCGATGCGATGCAGGCGCTCCTCGAACAGTGGGGCGTTCGCGTGTTCAAGGCGCTCGGATCGAGCGAAGCGCTGCGGCTCACCGATTCCGAAGTCATCGATGCGGTGCTGGCCGATTACCATCTCGGCGATGGCAGCAACGGACTCGAACTGGTCAAACGAATCACGGAAATCCGCGGCCCGGGTTGCGCAGCGGCGCTCATTACCGCGGATCACGCGGTGGAGCTCACGCGCGCGGCACGCCGTGCGGGCGTACCACTGTTGCGCAAGCCGCTGCGGCCGGCGGCGCTGCGGGCGCTGCTGAGCGCCTTCAAACTGCGTTTGACGCGCGGTTCAGCCGCCTGACGATCACTCGATTTCTTCGAGCGGTGCTCTGATCTCGCGCGGATCAGTCAACAGGCGACCGGCAAGCAGCACGGCCTGCGTGCGGTTGGCGACACCGAGTTTGCGCAAGATGGCGGTCATGTGCGCCTTCACGGTGGCTTCCGTAATCTGCAGTTCGTAGGCGATGTGTTTGTTGAGTCGCCCCAGGCACAGCATGCCGAACACCCGAAACTGTTGCGCCGTGAGTTGTGCCAGGCGCTGCGCGAGATCGAGCGCATCGACATCGGCCTCCGTCTCTGCATTCGCCCCGAGTCCCGCCGGAGGCACGTATTCGCCGCGCAGCACCGACTGAACGTTGCGGCCGATAGTGGCGGCGTCCGCGGACTTGGATATAAAGCCCTGCGCCCCAAGCGCCAATGCCCGACGCACGGTGCGAAGATCATCCATTGCGGAAACCACGATCACCGGCAACTCCGGATGGGAACCGCGCAAATGCGCGAGGGCGCAGAAACCGTAGGCGCCCGGCAGGTTCAGGTCGAGCAGCAGAAGATCGGTGTGTGGATGTTCGTCGAGGGTATCAAACAAGCCAGCAACGTTTTCGGCCTCAATAAATTCACAGTTTGCGCAGGTCGCCGCAACGGCGCCCCTGAGCGCCGCGCGAAACAGCGGATGGTCATCAACAATAACGACTTCGTAGTTCATCTGCAGGCACCGGTTCGCCGTTCATAGGATCCGGGTTTCTGACCATTGTGATCCGGGCTTCGATCAGGTTGCGACACGACCGAGGGATCGGCAAGGGTCAAGATATCCATAGCGTAAGAACTTGCCGCCGCGCTGGCGTGGCGCAATGTGTCCATCCTCTGCTTCGAACGTCCCTTGTAGCATCGAGCGCATCTACAGAGATTACGACCTTGGTCGAAAAGTCGATCCCCTGCGCAGCCGCTACCGCGAGAACGACCGGTACTACGACTTTAGTCGAATTGGGGGGTTGAATTGGCGCCAATTACGACCAAAGTCGAATGTCACTGCGAGCCCGCAGGGACCACTCTTCGCCGGTGAGGCGGAGGCATCGACAATAAGAGTGTGGAGGGGGTCGATTATGGCAACACCCAACGAGGTGGACTGGGACGCGATCATTCGCGATCCCCGCTTCCAGAGCCTGCACCGGCGCAAGAGCGCTTTTCTCTGGGGGCTGATGGCGATCGCCGTTGCGTATTACTTCCTGCTGCCGATTGGCGCGGCCTATTTCCAGGATCTTTTCAAAATCCGCGTATGGGGAGTCATCAACGTCGCGCTGCTCTTCGCGCTTAGCCAATTCGTGATGGCCTGGGCCATCGCGATCATCTATTCGCGCAAGGCGAGCCAAGACTTTGACCGGATGGCCGCGGAGCTGTCCGCCGAGTTCGCCAACCCCAATTCGCAGGCGCGCCCAGGAGTCTAACAATGAAAACCACCTCCAAAAAATGGTCCGCAGCCGTGCTACTGGCGGTTGTCGCGCTTGGCGCGCGCGCTGCCTTTGCGCAGACCGAGGTTGGCACGGACTATCGCTGGGTCACGTTCTTCGTGTTCGCCGTGATCATCGGGATCACGATGTACGTGACATATCTGGCGGCAAAGCGGGTGCGCTCAGCCTCCGATTTCTATACAGCCGGCGGCGGAGTGAGCGGCTTCCAAAATGGCTGGGCGATCGCGGGTGACTATCTCTCGGCGGCTTCGTTTCTCGGAATCGCCGGCCTGATATCGCTGTATGGTTACGATGGTTTCAACTACTCGGTCGGCTTTCTGGTCGCCTATATTACGGTGCTGCTCCTGATTGCCGAGCCATGCCGCAATATCGGGCGCTATACGCTGTCCGATATCCTGGCGTACCGCAATGATCCGCGAAAGTCACGCATTCTCGGCGCGCTCTCGGTCATCACCGTATCGACGTTTTATCTCACTGCCCAGATGGTCGGCGGCGGTGTGCTGGTGAAGACGCTGATCGGCATCAATTACGAAACCTCTGTGTGCATCGTGGGCGTCCTGATGCTCTCGTACGTGCTTTTCGGTGGCATGGTGGCCACCACCTGGGTGCAGATCATCAAAGCGGTGCTGCTCGTAGCCGCCTCGCTGGTGATTGTTGCGCTCGTATGGGCGCCTTATGGATTCTCGCTGCCGGGCTTCCTCCAGGACGTCGTGTCGGATCCAAAGGTACAGGCGCGCGTCGCTACGCTCCTCGGCGATCCAGCCAAGAACATGTCGGCGGCCGAACTCGGGCAACGGTTCCTGGAGCCGGGTCTCTACTTGAAGGCGCCGATTGACCAGATCAGCTTGGGCATGGCGCTGGTGTTTGGGACCGCGGGCCTTCCCCACATTTTGATGCGCTTCTTCACAGTGCGCAGTGCGCAGCAAGCGCGGCGTTCCGTCGTGTGGGCCATGGTGGTCATCGGCGGATTTTACTTGCTTACACTGTTCTTGGGATTCGGTGCGGCCAAAATTGTCGGGCCGGCTGACATTGCCTCGGTCGATGCGGGCGGTAACATGGCCGCGCCGGTGCTAGCTCAGTACCTCGGTGGCGGCCCCAATGCGTTTTTGGGCAATTTCATGCTGGCGTTCGTTTCGGCCGTGGCTTTCGCCACCATCGTGGCGGTGGTCGCGGGTCTCGTGCTCGCCTCGGCCTCGGCTTTGGCTCATGACCTGTACGTGGGAGTGTGGCGAGCCGGAAAGACCGTGACCCCGCAGGGACAGGTCAAGGCGGCACGCGTCGCTACGGTCATCGTCGGTGCGATGGCGATCGTCATCGGCATCGCGGCGAAGGGCCAGAACGCCGCGGTGCTCGTGGGCCTGGCCTTTGCCGTCGCGGCCAGCGCCAATTTCCCATGTGTGCTCCTGACCCTGCACTGGAAACGCTGCAACACTGGCGGCATCGTGGCGGGAATGTTAATCGGCACCATCGCGGCCGTGGGCTTGACGCTGGTTTCGCCCAACCTGACGTACCCCAAAGCGGTCAAGGCGGCCGCTCACAAGGTGCTCGATGCGGTCCCTGCCAAGCGCGCTGCCGCCACCGAGGGACTGGCTTCGGCCGATGCGGCCGTGGCGGGGAAGGCAAAGAAGGATCTGGCCGCCCTCGACAAGGCGGTGACCAAGGCAAACGCGGATCTAGCGAAATGGGCCAATGATGAAACCTCGTTCATGGGTCTCGAGAAGCCGCTGTTCGAGCTGAAGAACCCCGGCCTGATCTCGATTCCGCTCGGTTTCCTTGGGGTGCTCCTCGGTTCCCTGCTGATGCGCGACCGGCGCGCGGAAGAGATGTGGAACGAGGTGTACGCGCGACAGAATACCGGGCTGCTCGTGTCCAAGTCCGTCGCACATTGAGCCGGCGCGCTGTTGGAATCATTTTTTCGGAGGGTACAAAATGAAAAGGTATAGTTATTTGGCTGCAGCGGCGATGGGGCTGGCGCTTGCGTGCGCCGCTGCGCTCGCGGACATGAAGGACCCATTACCCGATAGTCTGTCGCTGGGCGGCATCACCTTGTATGGCACGGTCGATATCGGCTATGCCTATCAGAGCCATGGCGTTCCGCTGAGCAGTCAGTACGTCGGTGGTCTGGAATATCAGGCCTTCACGACCACGCGAAATTTCGCAGGCTCGGTTTCGACAGTCGCTGAGAGTGGCCTCGAGCAATCCAAGGTCGGGCTCAGGATCTCGCAGGAGGTCGCTGACGACTTAAGCCTGGTCGCGCGGCTAGAGACCGGTTTCAATCCGCTATCGGGCCAGCTGACTGACGCTTGCGCGAGCATCGTCACTAACAGCACCAGGCCACAGGGGAGTCAGACCGCGAACGCCGACAGCAGCCGTTGCGGCCAGCCCTTTAATAGCGTGCTTTTTGGTGGGTTGAGTTCCAAACAATTCGGCACCCTCACGGTTGGCCGTCAGAACTCGCTCCAGCTCGACACGCTCGTTCTCGCCGACCCGCAGCTACTCTCCTATGCGTTTTCGTTCCTCGGCTATTCGGGCTTCAACGGCGGCGCGGGCAGCACGGAGGCGGCACGCTGGGACAACTCGGTCAAGTATGTCTATCAAAACGGCCCAGTGCATGTTGCGGGCATGTATTCCACCGGCGGTGCGGATATCGGCTTCCTCGGTAAAGCCTACGGCGCCAATGTCGGGATAACCTATAGTGGACTCTCTGTTGACGCCGTCTATCAGAATGAGAAGGGCGCCGTTAACCTGAGAAGCTCTTTCGACAATGCGGGGGTAGACCCGATTCCCACGCCTGGATTGGCTGCGTACCTGTCCAATGACACCTCGTACAACCTCATGGGCAGGTACACCTTTGAACTCGGCAATGCGACCAAGGATAAGGTCACGGTGTACGCAGGCTACTCGCACATCGAAAAAGCACACGGAGACTACGCCGCCGGCGTCGAAGCCGAGGGCAATTATCCGCTTGATATCGGGATCAACGTTAACAACACCGCCGAATACAACATGGAGTGGGTCGGCGCGAGATACCAGGTCATGACCAACTGGAACTTGAGTGCCGCGTATTATCACGTCACACAGAACAGCTGGACGATTGGCCTGGGACCGACCGGGAACAACGGCATCGGTTGCAGCGCGGCGGGCTTGCTCTGCGCGGGCGACTTCAATGAAGTGTCGGCTGTGGCGGACTACGTCTTCAACAAGCACTATGACCTCTATGCCGGCGTGAACTGGTCGGAGGTTACCGACGGTCTCGCCAATGGGTTTGTCGGCACCACCGTGGGCACTTCCGGAAGCGAAAACCAGGTCACGGTCATGCTGGGCGCCCGCGTGAAATTCTAAAGCGGGCCTCCACAGGCGATTGCCGCAGGGTCAATCGAGCCCACCCGCGCTTCAGGCGCGGGTGGGTTGAGCCGCGGAACAGAGATTGCCGAGCTTCATGTTTGGCGTGATCGGCTTTGCCCCGCGCAGGCAGCGTGCCGATGGAGTCGGTCGAGCAACCTGGCGTGGGACGGCTGTGCATCAATCGTCCGCGATGCGGCTCCAGGGTCCCGCTCCGCTGCCAAAACCAATCTCGCGTGCGGGCTCTTTTCGGCCTTGTGACCGGCGAATTGGTGCTCGCTACGCTCTAGCCGAGTACGCAAGCGCGAAGCTTCCATTTTTCACGAGCCCGGAGTTATTGGTGTAACTGAACCCCAACCGACCAACGTGTTATCTTGCTTCGAATGAGCAGCGCTGACGTCGGTTGATGCAGATCCAATTCCAATTTGTCGCGCCTTGCAGGCAAGCCGCCTCCCACGCACGGCGGGCGTTGACCCTTACGGGCCTTGTGTTGGTGGTACTTCACGCCGACCCGGCCCGAGCCTTCGGCTTCGACGATGTCGCTGCGCGCGCCAAGCTGCAAGCCCAAGGAGCGTACCAAAGCGTCAGCCACAAGCCGCCCGCAGAGTTGCAGGCGCTGACCTACGATCAGTACCGGGACATTCGATTTCGTCCCGATCACGCCCTTTGGCGAGCGGAGCACCTGCCGTTCGAGGTGATGTTCTTCCACCTCGGTAAGTTCCAGACCGAATCGGTTCGCATCAACGAGGTCACATCTCAAGGCGTGCGCCATATTCCCTATGCAAGCGCCGAATTCAACTATGGCAAGAACAAGCTATCTCCGCAGAGCTGGGGCGACCTGGGTTTTGCCGGATTTCGCGTGCACTACCCTCTGAACGGCACTGAATATAAAGACGAACTAGTGGTCTTCCTCGGCGCCAGCTACTTTCGCGCGCTCGGCGCGGGTCTGCACTACGGTTTGTCGGCGCGGGGGCTGGCGATTGATACCGTCGGAGGTCAACGCGAAGAGTTTCCTCGGTTCACCGAGTTCTGGATCGTAAAACCCGCCCCCGGCGCAGTTACTGTGACCATCTATGCGCTACTCGACTCGCCACGCGCCAGCGGCGCCTACCAGTTTGAGGTTCGGCCGGGCGCTGAAACCGTCATCGATGTGCGCTCGCGCATTTTCCTCCGCGCCCGGGTCGCGACGCTGGGCATCGCGCCGCTCACGAGCATGTTTGCCTTCGGCGTAAACCAGCCGCATCGCGCGGACTTTCGTCCCGAGGTGCACGACTCGGACGGGTTGATGGTCGCCACCGGCGATGGTGAATGGCTTTGGCGTCCGCTGCTCAACCCGAAGCAAACGCTGACCACGTCGTTCTCGATGCGCAAGCTGCGCGGCTTCGGCCTGATGCAGCGCGCTCGCCAATTCAGTGATTACGAGGACAGTGAGGCACACTACGAGTTGCGGCCGAGCGCCTGGATCGAACCCCTGGGATCCTGGGGCCCTGGTCGGGTCGAACTGGTTGAACTCAACTCGCCCGACGAGACCAACGACAACATTGTCGCGTATTGGGTACCCGGCCAACTGCCTGCAATGGGCCAACCGCTCGACATGGCCTACCGTCTGCATTGGCAAGGTACGCAGCAGATGCAGCACCCACCGGGGGCCTGGGTCACGCAGACGCGCATCGGTCGCGGCTTCGCCGAACTGGCGGACGACGAGCAGCAATTCGTCGTCGATTTCGCCGGTCCATCGCTTGACGCACTCCCGGCCGATGCAAAGGTGAAAGCGGTCGTCACGGCGCCTGCCAATGGGCAGATCGTCGAAAGCAACGCCTACCGCGTCGAGGCCACCGGCGCCTGGCGCATGACCGTACGGGTCAAACAGCTGCACCCCACCGAACCCACCGAGCTGCGCGGGTTCCTTCAGAGCGACACCAACGTACTGACGGAAACATGGAGCAACATTCTTCCCGCGCGCTGAATATGCATTGTGATGCGTATGCTCTGAGGAGCGGACGTCTAACTACAAATGGGTCAGGTCTGATGCAGCTTCTGCGCCTTCGGCGTGACTGAGTGCATCTTAGTGGGCGACGCGAAGTCTCAGCGCCGATGCAGGCCGCGGATGTTTATAGTGGATCGCATCAGCAGATTCGGCCATCGACAAGGGCTGCGACCCAACGACTGCGAGATCGGTGCTGCGTTGCAACATACAAAGTTCCCGCCATTTCGCGCCTTTCGGGCACCGGGCGGTCGGCCTCACGGCGTGCGCCGGCCGCACCCTCCAACCTCGTTCCCTGCGTATTCTTCTGCAGATGCGCTGAATTGCATTGCCACGATCATTGCCGGGAGATCCACCATGCCCTTTCGCCCGTTGATTGCCGCGCTAGCCTGTGTCGGCTTGCCGATGCTCGCCATTGCGCAAACCCCGCAGCTCAAGTTGCCGCCGTTCGCAAACCTGCAGCAAAAGGCGACCGAGTCGGTTGATATTACGATCGGATCGCTGGCGCTGGGCATCATGAGCGGATTGATGGATGAGCACGATGAAGGCAGCGCCGAGATGAAGAAGCTCATCAAAGGGCTGAAATCCGTGCAGGTCCGAAATTATCGGTTCGACTCGGATTTCGCGTACTCAAAGACGGATATCGATGCGGTTCGATCTCAACTGTCCGCGCCGGCCTGGACGCAGTTAGCGCAGGTGCATGATCAAAAAAAGAACGAGGACGTAGGCGTCTGCGTCGCTCTTGATGATCACAAGGTCACGGGCTTTGCGATCGTTGCCAGTGAACCCCGTGAGTTCACGATTATCAACATCGTCGGCGCGGTCGATCTTGATAAAGTCGCCGATCTTCAGAGGCAACTGGGGCTTCCCGACGTGGGTGCCGCGCGGATTCCGCCGTACCTGCTGTGATCGGTCAGCCGCTGCACGTTTGCGCCGCCAGGGCATCGATTGCGTGACCGAGGCCGACGCATGCGCAACGGAGGATTTGCTGTCCCGAGCCGTTGGCGGCGAATCGGCGGCGTTCACCGCGTTGGTTCGCAAGCACCAACGCTTGGTGTACAGCCTGGCGCTGCGCATGTTGTCGGACCGGCACAAAGCAGAAGACTTGGCTCAGGATGTGTTCCTGCAACTGCATCGTAGTGCCGCCTCAATTGAATCCGCTGCGCATCTGTTGTTCTGGCTGCGCAGGGTGACCATCAATCGTGCAATCGATCGACTTCGCCGGGAGCCACGGTACGAAGATGTCTCGTTGGAAGAAGGTCTGCTCCTCGTCAGCGACGCGTGCGATGAGGATCCCCTGCTGCAGCGCCGGTTACGTGAGCTTGTCGGACGGCTGCCGGCAGCGCATCGCGCCGTGGTCCTGTTGCGATATCAAGAGGATCTTGATCCGGCGGAAATTGCGCGAACCTTGAGCATGTCGATTAACACGGTAAAGAGCCATCTCAAACGTTCACTGGCAATATTGCGCGAGCAGGTGGGAAACACTGCGGCCATGGGTCCGGACGGGACGGCCTCGAGACTCGAGCATGCCCCTACCAAGCATGGGTCGGTGACATGAGTAACAACCTGGACGATCAGCTGCGAAGCGCCCTGCGAGCGGTGGATCCCGGCGATGAATTTGCCGCACGCGTGATGGCGCGCATCGCGAACGAATCGATGCGTCCGCGCCGATCTATGCCGGCAGGATATCAGTGGCTGTCGGCGGCACTCGTGGCCGCCGTCGTGTTCGGAGCCCTCATCGCGCACGACCGGCAGGTGCGGCGCGAGCAGCAGGGGCTCGAAGCGCGCAGGCAATTGATCGAGGCTTTGCGGGTGACGGGTGAGAAACTGGATCTCGCATATCGAGTTGTAAATGATGAAGCTCATGCGGCAACCCGTGAGAACCCCGGAGCGTAAGGTATGAGAGCATTCGTCCGAAGATTGACTTTCGCATGCATCCTGCTGCCAGCCATGCTCGCGGCAGCTCTGGCGGCCGCGCCGGATGTCCGGGTGAAAATGCCAAACTTCGGTTCGCTGGCCGAAAAGGCCAGCGATTCCGTCAACATCACTCTCGACTCGGCTCTCCTCAGCATCGCGGCGGGGTTTCTGGATTCGAGCAAACCGGAGGACGCTGCTGCGAAGGAACTGATCGCCGGGCTGAAGGGTATTTATGTCAAGAGTTATACGTTCGACAAAGACTACGCCTATCCGAGCGCAGACGTAGATATGCTAAAGAAGCAGTTGTCGGCGCCACTATGGCAGCGCCTGGTAGGGGTTCGCAGCCGTAAGGAACAGGCTAACGTCGACATCTATATGGCCATCGATCAGGGCAGCGCCAACGGCCTTGTGATCATCGCGAGCGAGCCGCGCCAGTTCACGATCGTGAACATCGTAGGATCGATCGACCTGCAGAAGCTGCACCGGCTCGAGGGGAAATTCGGGATCCCCAGGCTGCAACTGGAAGAGAAGAAATGAAGATGACGTGTTGCGCCCTCGCGTGCTCGGCAAAATCCCGTCGTGAGCGGATATTCAGAGGCTAAGGCTATTGGTGCTGGCTTAGCCTCGGGCGGTGCCGGGGATGCACTGCGGCGGGATCGAGGGCCAGTGCTGAAACCGCACCCGCTCGACACACTCGTCAGGGCCGAACGTCGCCGAGACACTGCCGTGACTGATATGCTCGTGGGCTTCCGGTTTAGGCGATCAATACTGACTGCGCGTCGACGCCGCATATAACCCAAGGAGCTGAGCACGACGCTGTCGTGCACGCGCTCGAAGGTTCGCGTGGGAGCGCCGATAGTCGCGGCGTGTGTGCCAGTGTCGCATCGACAAGATGAAAATCGTTGCTGTCACGAACATTAAGGGCGGCGTTGGTAAGACGACAACCGCCGTCAACCTCTCGTTTCTCTGCGCCGCTCACGGCCGCAGTACGCTGTTGTGGGATTTGGATCCGCAAGGAGCCGTGACCTATACATTAAGGTGCGAACCGAACGAGCGCGTGTCCGCGAAGAAACTGGTCGCCGGAAAACGTGAACTATCCGAATTGGTGGTGCCGAGTGAATATGAAAGGTTGGACGTCCTTCCGGCGGATTTTTCATATCGTAATTTCGACTTGCATCTGAGCGAGCGCAAGCGTCCGGCAGAACGTCTTTTGAAAATGAGTCGATCGCTTCGGGATGCATATGCAGCGTTGTTCCTGGACTGCCCTGCCGGAGTGTCTCTCCTGTCGGAAAGTGTCCTGCATGCGGCCGATGCGGTGGTTGTTCCGCTCCTGCCAACGCCGTTGTCGGTGCGCATGCTGGTGCAACTGCAGGACTTCATCGCAGCGAACGGGTGGGCGGACTTGGCGCTGCTGCCGTTCTTCTCGATGGTGGATAGCCGTAAGTCGCTGCACCACGAATTGATTGCGAGCACGCGCGAGGAGTTTCCTGCGCTTCTGGCTACCGAGGTTCCGTACTCGAGCGAGATCGAGCGGATGAGTCTGCGGCGGGCTCCAATCCCGGCGTACGCCCCCAAGAGCGCGGGAGGACAGATCTATGCAGCTTTGTGGGCGGAGATAGAAACGCGAATATGGCGCGCCAAGGCACCGGCCTCACTCCCTTCGTCCACGAAATGATCGTTCCGCGCTGCGCTGGGCACGTGGTTGAATACGGCCTGCCGCATGCAGGCGCGAGCGATCATCGAGCAGCGCTGCGGACTGCGGCGCCCGCTCACAAACGCGTAACGGATACCAATATGGCTGTGGATGGACTGACCTGATGTGGGAACGCGACTTCCAAAAGCCCGGTCGCTCAGAGGCACTCGGAGTGCAATGCATGGCCGCGACATCGCATCCGTTCGCGACATGGACCGCGCTCCAGATGCTGCGCGAAGGGGGTAATGCGGTGGATGCCGCGGTGGCTGCCGCCGCGGTGCTAGGTGTCGTGGAGCCGAGTCAGACGGGAATCGGCGGCGACTGCTTTGCGCTGTACATGCCTCGCGGCACGGGGCCGATCTACGCCCTGAACGGCTCGGGGTGGGCACCGCGAGCCGCCGAACCAGACTGGTTTCTTGAACGCGCGTTGTCGGCGATCGACCCGGCAAGTCCCCACGCGGTCACCGTCCCGGGCGCGGTCGCCGCCTGGGAGCGCTTGGTGGTGGACCACGGGACTTTTGGCCTTGATCGTCTGCTGGTGCCGGCGATTCGCGCGGCCGATGAGGGATACCCGGTAACGGAACGCGTGGCGCGCGACTGGGGCCGGCAGGTTGCGAAGCTTGCCGCAGGGCATGGTGCTGCAAGCATCTTTCTCACGGATGGCGCAGCACCCGCTGCCGGCACTGTTCACCGCCAGCCCAAGCTCGCCCAGGCGCTGCGCGCCATCGCTGAACGGGGCGCCGCAGCGTATTACCAGGGGTGGATTGCCGAAGACATCGTCAGCTGCCTGCGGATACTCGGTGGGCTGCACACGCTCGATGACTTCGCTGCGTTTGAGCCCGAGTATGTGAGCCCAATTCACGCCGCGTATCGGGGGTACGACATTTGGGAGTGCCCGCCGAATGGCCAAGGCATGATCCCGCTGCTAATCGCGCGCACGCTCGAGCACTTTGACGTCGGCTCGCTCCCGGCAAGCGGCGCGCAAAGGGCGCATCTCCTCGCCGAGGTCGCGCGACTCGGCTACGCCGTGC